>CAZLMY010000054.1:0-33868 GCA_964560845.1 uncultured Occallatibacter sp.
CGTGTAATATGTGATCGTTACAGCGAGCGACCCGGTTTTAGCCGGACACTACTGGGAAATTAGTCGCGCATGAGGTCCTTCTTGATAAAGACATCTGTTCGAGGCACTGTGCGTTTTCTTTTCATACTGTTCACGGCGATGGCTGCCGGAGCTCAGCAGTTGCCACCCATTGAACCGCCTCAGCCGCTCCCCAGCGCACATTCCGACGCGCCCACCATCCGTGTGACAGCGAATGAAGTATTGGTCCCCACGCTGATTGAGAAGCGCGGCGGAGGCATCCTTTACGGGCTGAAGCCGGACGATTTTGTGCTGGAAGACAACGGCGTGCCGCAGAAAATCCGGGTGCAGGAAGAGATGGATACGGCGCCGGTTTCGCTCGTTGTCGCCGTCGAACAGGGCGGCGTCAGCGCGCTGGAATTCGACAAGTTGGCCAGACTGGGCCCATTGCTCGATCTTTTTCTTTCCGACGGTAGAAGCCAGGTGGCGCTGGTGGGCTTCGACTCTCGGCCGCATCTCATTCGCGACTACACCCACTCTGCGGATGAGGTCAACCAGGCCCTGAAGCATCTGGAATCCGGTAATGGCGGCGATGCGATCCTGGACACTGTCAGTTACGCAGTGGATCTGCTGGAGACCCAGCCGAAGGAGTTTCGCCGGGTCTTGCTGTTGATTAGCGAAGAGCGCGACCATGGCAGCAAGCACACCAAGCCGGAGCAACTGATCCGCAAAATCGGTGGGTCAGACGTATTGGTCCTGAGCGTTTCGTTCTCGCCAGCCCGCGCCGAACTTCTTCACGACGTAAAGGATTCGGGCGAGGACCGGACCATGAACCTGTTCTCGACGCTGGCGATGGTGGTGCAGGCCTTCAAGAAGAACTTTGCCAAAGAGGTTGCCCTTATGAGCGGTGGAGAATACACGACGTTCACCGGCGACAAGGAATTTGAGCAGCGCGTGATGGAAGCGGCGAAACATGCACGCAACCGCTATTTGCTGACCTTCAGCCCCTCCGACCCGAGCCCTGGGCTGCATGCCATTCGCGTAAGAACCACGCAGGACTACGGAGCCAAGATCGTGGCACGGGCCAATTATTGGTTGGAGGCAACTCAATAGGCACTGGGAAGTTGACGGGGATGTTCTGTCGCGCCCTGCAAGAGAGAGGCCGAGGGTTATTCGAGAATCTTGCATGCGGTGCCGAGACAGTGCAACTCCGGTGTCCGTCTATTGCGCCAATCCCTCGGCCATCTCTTTCAAGATACCTTCGGCGGCTTCAGCTGGGTCCTTTGCTTGGGTAATGGGCCTACCCACAACCAGATAGCTGGCCCCGAGTCGCAGGGCTTCAGCTGGCCCTGCAATGCGCTTTTGGTCCCCGATGGCAGCTCCTGCGGGGCGAATCCCTGGAATCACCAATACACCTGCAGCACCTGTGAGTGCGCGCACCGAAGCCACTTCGCGAGGGGAACAAACGAAGCCGCGGATTCCTGTGGAGAGCGCCATCTTGGTAAGCAAACCGACCTGCGAAGCGGGATCGCGTTCAAGGCCAATGGCATTCACCTGTTCCTGATCCATGCTGGTGAGTACAGTGACGGCCAGGATCTCCGGCGGATCGCTGAAGCCGCTCAAGGCTTCGTGGGCTGCGGACAACATCGCAGGTCCGCCGACGGCATGAACAGTCATCATGCGAGCACCCAAGGCTGCGGCCGAACGAACCGCCCCCGCCACCGTATTAGGGATGTCGTGGAGTTTCAGGTCGAGGAAGATGGAGTGGCCCCGGGCCAGCAGGGGGGCAAGCACGGCGGGCCCCGAGGCGACAAACAGCTCCAACCCGACCTTGAGCCACTGGCAGGTGTTTTCCAGGCGGTCAACAAGCGCGAGGGCGGAAGCCGCATCGGGCACATCGAGGGCAACAATCAGTCGTCTGCGTGCTTCTTCTAGCGCAGCATCCTCAAGAGGCCGCGCCGAAGCGAATGTTGGATTCAGGCGCTCAGGTATAGGCATATCATTATCCTAAACGAGGAGCAGCCGGGGTTTGTGTTTGAGCGTCAAGCCTGGGCTGCCATCGCCGCAACTGTCGGGACCGCATGAACCGCGGGAAGATCGAAGACCCTGGTTTGGTCCTGTACGGGTAGAAAGCGGCAGAGGTAATCGATGGGGTCGTCGGCAGCAGCCATCTGGCGCAGGTGATACTTCCAGACGTCGGCTTTGATGGTTCGACGGGTAAAAGGTTTTCGAGTCACCTGGATCACTTCTCCTTGCGCGTTCACCCTGGGGTAGGTGATGGAGGGAATCTTGAAGCTCATTTGGGCGCCAGAGCGCCAGAAGCAACGAGCAAAATCGTGGGAAAACAGCAGTGTGTAGTGACGGCCTTCACTTGCCATCAAGGTCAAAGCCTGTTCGGCGCCTGGCCACAGGGGCTGAACGTTCATTTGAAACCAACGCCGAAACTCGAATCCGTTAGACTGAGCTTGATTCACCAGAAGCCGGAGCAGATCTTTTCGATTCATTGGTACAGTCCTTTTGGTGCCAAAGACAAAGTTGGGGCGGCGGGGTAACGAAACCGCGATTGAAGAACACAGTCGAAGTTGCCCTTGTGTGTCCTCTGATAAGGGTTAACGTCAAACAAATGGGGTTTTCCTTTCGGCCAGATCACGAAGCGGGACAGAAGGTCTCCTCTCTTCCGGTTGCCGCTTCAAAACCAGATCTTTTCTACAAGAGAAAGCGCAGAACAATGAGAATCCAGGTCAGGATTTCTGCAGATTTAGGGGTTCCGCAAACGCGCGCCGGCAATTCCGGCCATTGCTTGGGCCGGGACCGGCTGGGTGGTAAGAGAATGAAGGAATGGTGAGATTGAAGGCGGGATCGTTTTGGGCGCGCTGCACGGTATGGGGAGTTGTTTTGCAACTGGCGGGCGGCCTTGGCTGGGCGTCAGGGGTGCACACCAATCCGCTCAACCATGACCCGCTGGTGGTTCAAGCCTACGATCGGTTTTACCAGTTGGACTACGACGGCGCGGTGGAGCGGTTTCAGCGCTTCCACGCAGCTCACCCCGGCGATCCGCAGGGAACAGTGATGTTGCTTGATGCTGTGCTCTTTCAGGAGCTCTACCGGCAGGATCTGCTTGACACCACTTTCTATGCCAACGACGGGTTTCTGACCGGCCGACACGCCACCGAAGAAGACCCGAAGACGCGAGACCGGATACTGGCCCTGGCCGACGAAGCGATCCACGAAGCGGACTGGCGTATCGGCCAGAATCAGAACGACGTAGATGCACTTTATGCCCGTGGGTGGGCGCGGGCGTTGAAATGTACCTACCTGGCCATGGTGCAGCGTGGCTTTGGCAGCGGATTTCGCCTGGCCATGAAGGCCAAGGACGACCATGAGCGCGTTTTGCGCCTTGATCCGGACTACGTGGACGCAAAGCTGGTAGTGGGGGTCTACGAATACGTGGTCGGAGCGCTCCCATTGCCGTTCAAATTCCTCATCGGCTTTGCCGGCATCACAGGCTCCAAAGCTCAAGGGCTGGCAATGTTGAACGACGATGGCAATCGGGGACCGATGACCAGTGTGGAGGCGCGGACCACCATTGCGCTGTTCCTGCGACGCGAAGCCCGGTACAAAGAGGCCGTGCAGGTGGTGCGCGCGCTGAAGAGCCAATATCCCCGCAACTTCCTCTTCAGCCTGGAAGAAGCCAACCTGCGCAAGGATGCGGGAGAAGGCATGGCCGCAGTGGCTGCCTACCGGGAGATTCTGGCCGCCAATGCCAGGCCCGGGTATTACTTTTCGGCACGTATGGAACTGACCTATTTTGGACTCGGAGACGCTCTCCGAGGGCAGCGCCACTACCTGGAGGCAGCACAGAGCTATGAACAGGCTGCCTGGGCGAAGAATGTTGGCCCGGAACTCAAGATCCGTTCGTTGCTCGCTGCCGGACAATGCCGCGATCTGAACGGGGAACGTCAGCTCGCCGAGAAGGACTATCAGGCGGTGATTGCAAACGGTCCGAACACCTCGCGCGCCGATTCGGCGCGAAAGTTCCTGAGGAACCCGTATAACGGTTCTTGAGGGCTTGAAGGGCACCGCCGACTGGTAAAGATGGCCACAAGATGGAACTGCCCGGGCTCGTTCTCCGTATGTTGAGAGTGCTCGGATGTTTTCGGGGAGGGATCGATTATGGCCATGTTTTGTAACCGTTGTGGGACCGGGTTGCCCCACAGTGCGCGGTTTTGCTCGAACTGCGGCGCTGTGATTTCCGCTGCGCCGCCGATTCCAGGCAAACCGCTGGTTCGCCCACAAGTGGGCCGGCAGATTGGTGGGGTTTGTCTGGCCTTGGCGCAGGCCAACGGGTGGGATGTGGCCATTGTACGCATCGTAACCGTGCTGGGATTCTTCTGTTCGGGCGGGTTCGTGGGCGTAGCCTATGTGGCGGGCTGGATTGGGATTCCCGAGGAGCCGGTGCAAGTGCCGGGAGTGTATCCTCCAAATCTATGACAGGTGTTTACGAATCAGACGGAAGCAAACTCAGCTATCGGGATACCGGGGCAGGGATACCGATTGTTTTTCTGCACCCTACGCCGCTCGATCAAGATTATTGGCGGCCTTTGACAGAACTCTTGTCTGGTGTGCGCGCCATTGTTCCCGATCTGCGCGGACATGGCGCATCGCAATTGGGAACGAATCTGCAGGTGGGTGGCTTCTTGCTGGTTCCCGACGCTCCGATTCTGACCATGGAGCAATTGGCCAGCGACGTACTATCCCTCCTGGATCGTCTTGAAGTTCCCAAGGCGATCTTTGCCGGCTGTTCGATTGGCGGCTACGTTCTGCTGGAGTTGTGGCGCCGGGCGCCGGAGCGGGTGCAGGGGTTAGCTTTTGTCTGCTCCAAACCCCAGCCAGACGCAGAGGCCAACCAGGCCAAGCGCGCTGCGAATATCGCAATGGTTCGGGCTGAAGGCACCGGCCGGCTGTTCGACGGCATGGCCCAGACATTGATCGGAGCCACCGCGCGGAGCTCCCGGCCTGAGATCGTGGCAGCGCTGAGGCCTCGAATGACAGTGAGCCCAGAAGCTGCAGTGGCGGTGCAGGCTGGGTTGGCCACTCGGCCCAATTCTTTGCCCACTGTGGCAACCATTGACGTTCCCGTCTTGGCCATTGCCGGGGGCGAAGACACCGGGGTGACAGCAGCCGAGATGGGGGTCTTCAAATCCGCGCCGGGCGGATGCACGTTCTGTCTGATCCCGGATGCAGGGCACTTTGCCGCTTATGAGCAACCGCAGAAAGTTGCGGAGATGCTGGGTGAGTGGATACGCCAAGTCTCTGGGTAAAGTTGAATTCGGCGTCGTCCATCAATCGGCACGAAGATCGATGGACGGTTGGTAGCGCGGGGCCGTCTGCATCGTCTTTTCAATAGCCTTCACGCTCTCAATTCCGCCGCGGGCTCCCGAGCCGGTGCAGTTCAAGGCGGCCGCCGCGCAGGCAAAGTCGAGTTGGCGATCGAGCGGCCATTCCTGCAGCAGCCCATAGATGAATCCGGCGTGGAAGATGTCACCGGCGCCGGTGGTGTCAACCACGGGAACGCAGTAAGCCGGATTGTGATGGAATTTCTTGCCATCCCAGGCCAGCACGCCGTCTTGCCCCAGGGTTGCGGCAGTCAGGCGGCATCCGAAGCGGGTCTTCATGCGGCGCAAGGCAAGTTCCAGGGTAGTCTCATTCATCAGACGGCCAGGGAAGTCGCGGCTCACGATAAGGTAATCGACGTTCTCGATGAGGGCTTCGACGCCTGGATAGGGCTCGTCCAGGTCGGCGATTACCGGAACGCCTGCCGCCCTCGCCCAGCCTGCCGCTATTGTGGCTGCTGCAGTATCGTAGCCGTCCACATGCAGCGCCTTGGCATTGACGATCCAAGCCCGGTCCAGGTCTTCGGGTTGCAGGATGAGCCGCTCGTCGCGGCGGCAAAGAACTGTGCGTTCCCCGCCTCCGTCGACCAGAATCAGCGACTGTGGGCTGAGGGCATTCGGGACGGTGATCAGCCGGGCATCGACGCCTGCCCGGGCAAAGGCGTCGCGGTGCAGCTCTGCCGCGCTATCTTCGCCGATCTTTCCGACATAGCGCGTGCTCAGTCCCCAGCTTTGGCAGGCAAACACCGTTGTTGCCGCCTGGCCTCCAGGCAGGATGCAGGAGTCGCGATATTCCATCTTGGAGCCGCGGGCAGGAAAGCTGGGCAGGGTAATGAGCGTGTCTGTGGCGTTCAACCCCACGCCCACCAGGTCCACCATCGTCGGCTTGGTCATGGGGTCATTGTAGCGGGAGCTTTTGGCAACCTTGAAATTTGGCAGGTTGGCTAAAGAAGAAGGGCCATCAGGCATGCGGCGAGTTTCACCGCCTATGAAAATCGCGTCGCTTTCCAAAGCCCCCAGCCGGCAACCCCAGCGGAGCCAACCAGCACCGCGGCCAGCACGCCCATCCAGGCGAAATTCATGCCAAGCGGCGGGACGGTGGCGTTCCAGCCCAGGTAGACAAACACACCTGTCGCCGCCGCAACAATGACGTAGTCCAGCCATCCGCGACGGCCGTTCTTTCCGGAATCGTTGTCGGTTTCGAGGCCGTTGGAGGCACGGACGACTCGGTCGTAGTCCAGGTTGTAGCGCAGGCACTCGCGCTGCAGGGCCTGATCGGTGGAGGCATGTTCGCGTTCCGTGGCAACGGCCGTGCTGACGGCCAGCGCGCCGAGAATCATGACCAATGATCCGGCCACCACAAGCAGTCGGTGCGGCCAGTCGGCGTGGGCCAGTTCGCCAAAGACCAGCGCGCCCCAGGCGAGTCCCCAGAGCTGGTTGGTGTTGGAGAGCGGAATGGCGCGCCCAATGCCCAGATACTTGGTGGCGAACTGCTGAAACAGGTCTCCAATCACCCAGGCGAATCCTCCCAGAAACAGCCAGAACAGCAAGTGCCTGGTCTCAGTCGAGTGGAAGATGGCTGCCTTGGTTCCTCCGTCGAGCGCAAGCACCAGTGCCAGAACCGTGCCCAGTTCGCCTATGGTGAAGACAGTGACGAACGACAGCGGGTTCATGCCGCTGATGTAGGCCTTGCGATAGGGAACGTACATGGTGCCCCACAGCAGGCTGGCGCCGGCCGCGGCCAGGATGCCGTTGACCGCGCGTCCGCTGTGTGGGCCACCGCCGTGACCTTCACCGTGAATGGTGGCGAAGCCCAGCATGACGGCGGCGGCCACGATGGCCAGCGCGCCCAGCACCACCTTGACGATGTTGCCCCGGCTGGCGCCCTTCAACTCGCCGAACAGCAGACGGCCCCAGAGAATGCCGACCAGCGAATTGGTGTTCCACAAGGGAAAGGCGATGGTCAGTCCCACGTCGCGGATGGCGAATACGGTGAGCGTGTTGGCCACAGCCCACAGCATGCCCGCCACAATGGCGTTCAGAATGAGATGCCGGTTCTGGTTGAGGTCGGCAAAGACCGAGCGGGTGCCCTTGAGCAGGGTGGGCACGGTCCACCGCGCGGTAAACACCCCGGCCACCATACAGAGCGAGATGGCATAGGGCGACAGGCCGGAGTTGACCAGCTTGGTGGGCGCCTCGGCCGCGCCCAGCCACACCCCGGCCGCCAGCGCGCACGCCACGCCAAGGCCGTGGATCGACCCAAAGCTTGCATTGCGATTCGTCCGCACAGTTGCGCTCATCCTGCTGCCCCTTGGGTCAATGAATTGTCCAGCATCTCTCACGAGTCGGTGGAAATTGTAGCGCCGGCCTCCCGGCCGGCTGTCCTGAGGGCCTCCAGGCCCTCAGAGTCTTGTTTACGCCATGAATTCTTGGGTTGTGCGAGGGTCTGTGAGAAACGGGGATCAGTGAAGCGTGATGAGGAGCGCGAGTCCGATGCCGAACACCGTGAGCGGAACGAGGAAGTGGCTGTCGGTCAGAATGGCTCGGGTCTTCGTGGAGAGCGTCATGCAAGTCCTATCCAGAATTGATTGGCAATGGTCGCAAACATAGCGGTGGCGCGGGTTTGCTGTCAAGGTTGCAGTTGCTTGCGCTTCCCTGCGGTCTGCCGATAGTACTCAAGGATGGAATCCGTCGGACCGTATTCCAATTGTGGACCGAACAAAGCCTTACGAATCTTCTCTAGAATGCCGACAGGCTGAACAACCTTGAATTTGAAATAATCGCTGCCCGCCAGATGGGTGGGCCAGAGCACGCGAGACTCCCATTCTGTGGATCGTAAAAGGCGAACCTTCAATTCCATGCCGTATTGGTCCGCAAGTGTTTTGAGAACCTCGTCTCTTCCCTTAATGTAAAAGCTGCAAGTGCGCTTGTATGCAATGCCGTCCTCGGCAAACACGAATTCGAAGAAGTAGTCGTCCAGTTGTGGACCCTCATTCGTGGTGTACTCCGCGATGAGGATGAGATCCTTGATTTCGATTGCCCAGATCAACTCCCGTTCGAGTGACAGCTTGTTCCCATCCTTATCGGAGAAGTAACGGAGCTTTGAGTCGGCAATCTCGAGGCTTTCCATGATGAATTCAGTGTAGAACGGCGATTCGGGCGGCAAGGTGGCTGTGGCGATCGCCTGTGGAGCATCACCTGTGAGAGTCCGATCCGGTGCGTGCTCAACCTGGGGCGGCGCTGTGAAAAGCAGCGCGCAATGCTGTAGGCTCAAAGGAACGCCCTACCACTGGACCCCTCTTGACCAAGACACAGATTCCCCCCGCACGTCCTTATCACTATCCGCAGCCGGAGAGCCCCTTGCACTGCGGCAAGGTCTCGCTGGAGAGCCTGGCCAAGCGTCACGGCACGCCCCTTTACGTCTACTCGGCCGACCAGATCGTGGAGCGGCTGCGGCTGTTTCAGCAGGCGTTTGCGGGCCGGGATCACCTGGTCTGTTACGCCGTGAAAGCCAACTCGGCGCTGGCTATTCTGAAGCTTCTTGCCGACCGCGGGGCGGGCTTCGATATCGTCTCCGGCGGCGAGTTGCAGCGGGTGGTTGCGGCCGCGCCCGAGGCCGTGGGCCGCGTGGTCTTCTCCGGCGCCGGCAAGACCGCGGCCGAGATCGACCTGGCGCTGAACCTGGACATTCTCGAGTTCAACGTGGAGAGCGAAGCGGAGCTGGAAATGCTGGGCAAGCGCGCCGCCAAGTTGAAGAAGAAGGCCCGCTTTGCGCTGCGGGTCAATCCCGACGTGTTCGCCGAGACGCACCCGTATATCTCCACCGGATTGCGGGAGCACAAGTTCGGCGTGGACATCAAGGCCGCGCTGGCCATCTACAAGAGCGCGGCAGGCAATAGCTGGCTGGAGCCGCATAGCGTGAGCGTGCATATCGGCTCGCAGATCCGCTCCGCCGACCCCTTTGGCGCGGCCATGGAACGGGTGATGAAGCTTGTGCGGCAACTCAAGCGCGCGGGCATCGAGTTGAGCGCCGTGGACGCCGGCGGAGGGTTGGGCATCGACTATCACGCGGGCGCTTTCGACGCGGCAGCCAAGGTGGCGGAGTATGCCGCGGCCGTTGAGCGCGCGCTGGATGGCTTCGAGGGCCGGCTGATGATGGAGCCGGGGCGGTTCCTGGTGGCGCAGGCCGGGGCGCTGGTGGCCCGGGTGCTGCAGGTGAAGCGCAACGGCAAGAAGACCTTCGTGATTACCGACGCGGGCATGAACGACCTGATTCGCCCGGCGCTCTACCAGGCGCATCACGAGATTGTGCCGGTGCGTCCCAGGGCAGGGAAGCCGCAGGTGGTGGATGTGGTGGGGCCGATCTGCGAGACGGGCGACTTTTTTGCGCGCGACCGCAAGCTCGCGCCTTTGGAGCCGGGAGACCTGGTGGCGCTGCTCGATGCCGGGGCCTATGGCATGGCGCAGAGCTCCAACTACAACACCCGCTTTCGGCCGGCAGAGGTGCTGGTCGAGGGCGCGAAGGCCCGCCTCATTCGCCGCCGGGAGACCATGGCCGACCTGCTGGCGCCGGAGATGGTGTGAACACTTCTCGTGCATCAGGCACGCTTCGGCGTTAAGATGCATGTGTGAATGCCATGGTAGAGTCCCGCATCACCATCTAGCCCGGCAAGCGTTCTGGCCAGCCCTGCATACGGGGCCTCCGGATCACGGTTTGGGATGTCCTTGGCTGGCTCGCAGCCGGCGCAACACAGAATCAGATCCTCGAGGACTATCCCGATCTCGAGCCAGAGGATTTTCAGGCCGTCTTTGATTTCGCCGTCAAGATGGCCGGCGTGTCGCGCTGTGAAACTGCTCTTGGATGAGAACCTTTCTCCTCGACTCCTGCCTCATATCGACGATCTATTCGCAAACTCAATTCATGTTCGTTCCGTGGGTCTAAAACAAAGGCCGGATCGTGAGATTTGGGAGTTTGCCCGTACCAATGGACTCAAGATTTTGACTGCGGACACAGACTTCCTGGATCTTGCTGTTTCATTAGGTCACCCTCCAAAAGTCATTCTTCTGAAAGGCTGCGATTACGGAAATGCCTTTGCCGAAAGCCTCATTCGCAGCCGCGCGATCTTGATTGCGGAGTTTCTGAAAGACACGGATCGCGCGGTTCTGATTCTGCGCCCAGAGACCCATAGTCCCTGACCTCTTTGCAAATCCTGAGACTTGTGCAGCCTCCGGCCCGTCCTGATAACGTATTCCGCGGAGGAGTTTGTGATGCAAGTGGAAATGAAAATGACGTGTGTCCTGGCGCTTGTGGGAATTGGCTTGGGACTTTCGACTGCCGCGTTTGCGGATAGCCTGACGGTGAAGACCGAGCAGGGCAAGGTTACCGGCAAGACCATCAACGATGGAAAGGTCAAGGCATTTCTGGGGCTGCCCTACGCGGCGCCGCCGGTGGGCGATCTGCGCTGGAAAGCCCCCGAGCCTCCGGCCAAGTGGAAGGGCGAGCGCGATGCGACCAAGTTTGGTGCGCACTGCGCCCAAGGTCGCGTCTTCGACGACATGATCTTTCAGGACGCGGGGCCAAGCGAGGACTGCTTGTTCCTGAACGTCTATGCGCCTGCCGATGCCAAGAAGGACAGCAAGCTGCCCGTCATGTTCTGGATTCACGGCGGCGGCTACTCCGGTGGCGGAAGTTCGGAACCCCGCCACAACGGCGATTTCCTGCCCACGAAGGGCGTGATTTTGGTGACCATTAACTATCGGCTGGGAGTATTCGGGTTCCTGGCGACAGCGGACCTGGCCAAGGAAGCCAACGGCGCTGCCGGCAACTATGGCCTCCTCGACATGGTCTCGGCGTTGCAGTGGGTCAAGGCCAATATCGAAGAGTTTGGCGGCAATCCCAAGAATGTCACCATTTTTGGCGAGAGCGCCGGCTCTTTTGCGGTAAGCACATTGATGGCATCTCCGATGGCAAACGGGCTTTTCGCCAAGGCAATTGGCGAGAGCGGCGCTGCCTTCAGCGATGTGTTGCCCATGGATACCCTGGAAGCTCGAGAAAAGAAGGACGGCGATTGGCTCGCAGGACTCGGCGTCAAGTCCCTGCCGGAGTTGCGCGCGATTCCTACCGACAAGTTGCTTGAAGCCACCAAGAGCAAGGGCATGGGCGGATTTTCAACGGTGATCGACGGCAAGCTTTTGACCGAGTCTGTCGCCGACACCTACGCCGCGGGAAAACAGGCCCATGTGCCGCTGCTTGCTGGTTGGAATCGCGACGAAGGCAGCTTCATGGGAGCGCGCGGGATGACGACTGTGCAGTTCAAGGGCATGGCTGGAGGATTGTTCAAAGAACGTGCCGACGAGTTCCTGAAGCTTTACCCGGGCGAAACCGATGCCGATGCGCTTCGTTCGGCCATCGATTACGGCAGCGATTCGTTTATCGCCTTCAGCACCTGGAAGTGGCTGGAAGCGCATCGGAAGACCGGCGAAGCGCCCGTTTATCGCTATCACTTCGAGTTGCCCGCGCCCCCCAGCAAGTATCATCCGGGATCATGGGCATTTCACTCCGACGACATCGAGTATGTATTTGGCACCCTGGACACACGGCCAGGCTCGGTATGGCGGCCAGAGGATCGCAAACTCAGCGAACAGATGATGGGCTACTGGACCAACTTTGCCAAGACGGGAGATCCAAACGGAGAGGGTTTGCCGGTATGGCCGAAGTATGGCAAGGCGGATGAGCTGATCCACCTGGATAGCACCATCACGTCAGGACCCGACACCACTCGCCCGCGCTATGAATTCCTGCTGCGAGGATTGCCGCCCATGCGCTTTTAGCGCGCTTCCGTCAAGAACCGGCCCTGAAATGCTCTAAGCATTTCAGGGCCGGTTCGGACCACGACTGGGTTCGCACTGCATTCGCGCTGGAATTGAAGCTGCTCCGAGATCGGCTCGGTGAGGCGCCACGGCGTGGGCTAGGATTTCGACTACAAGTGCGACACGTCTCACACTGCCTCGCAGAGCCTCCGGAGTAGAATTTCCCTTTGGGATTCTTGGGACGAGGGTACGATCGTGCAATATCGCAAGTTTGGCAAGTTGGATTGGAAGGCTTCGGCGCTGGGTTTTGGATGCATGAGGCTCCCCAGCACCGATGGCAAGCAGAATACGGCCAACATCGACGAGGCCGAGGCCATGCGCATGGTGCGTCACGCCATCGATAGCGGCGTCAACTACATCGATACCGCCTATGTGTACCACGAGGGCCAGAGCGAGGTTTTTCTGGGCAAGGCCCTGAAGGACGGCTATCGGGAGAAGGTGAAACTGGCCACCAAACTCCCCGTATGGGAAGTGAAGTGCCCTGAGGACTTTGACCGGCTGCTCAACGAGCAGTTGGCCAAGCTGCAGACCGACCACATCGATTTTTATTTGCTTCATGCGCTGGGCACCGAGCGTTGGCGGGAAGTGGTGCTGAAGTTCGATTTGCTGGCTCGGGCTGAGGCAGCGTTGGCCGACGGACGCATCCGGCACCTGGGTTTCTCGTTTCACGACAACTACGAGGCCTTCGAAGAAGTGGTCAACGGCACCGATCTCTGGACCTTCTGCCAGATTCAATACAACTACATGGACACGGATAACCAGGCAGGCACGCGTGGACTCAAACTGGCGGCAAGCAAAGGCCTGGCCGTGGTGATCATGGAACCGCTCATGGGCGGCCGTCTGGCAGATCCACCCAAGGAGATCTTGAAGACCATGGAGAGCTTCCCGGTACGCCGCTCTGCGGCCGAATGGGCCCTGCAGTGGCTCTGGGATCAGCCGGAGGTTTCTGTGGTTCTGAGCGGCATGAGTACCTGGTCGCAAGTGGGCGAGAATTTGGAGTCTGCCGTCCGTTCGCGCCCTTCATCGTTCAACGAGGCCGAGCAGGCGCTGATTGCCGACGTTACCGCGAAGTATCGCGCTCGGATCGCCATTGCCTGCAGCAAATGCGGCTATTGCATGCCTTGCCCCAATGGCGTCAACATTCCGGCCAACTTCGAATATTTCAACTACGCGCACTTGTACGACGATCTTTCCGGCGCCAAGTTCCGCTACAACATCTTTCTGACCGAAGCCCAACGGGCGGGGGCTTGTATTTCGTGCGGCATATGCGAAGTGCTGTGCCCGCAGTCGCTTCCGATCGCCGAGTTGATGGTCAAGGTCAAGTTCCTGTTGGCTTGATTCCTCAGCAGCTCCCGTCCTTCCTCTCTGGGGACGGGAACTGCTCCTGGGCTAGTGGGATGAGTTCGCCCACATGGCGGCTTGCCGGCAGAATCGCTGGAAGAAGTGCCTGTCCCTTCGGGTTATTTGTCGACTGAGATCACAATGCGGCGCCTATTTCATATAGTGGTACGGGTTTCCCGCCGTGTGCGGAGCGTCACAGCCCCCCTCCCCCCCTAAGAGACGAGACTTGCTTAGCGGTTGTGTCGCGCCCGGCCGCGCTATGAGGCAAAGTGAATGAGTGAACAGAAAATGGTAATCCTGGATGGGAACGAGGCAGCAGCTTCGGTGGCCTATCGTCTCTCTGAAGTCGTTGCGATCTATCCCATCACCCCCTCATCGCCGATGGCAGAGTGGGCCGATCAATGGCGTTCAGAGGGAAAGAAGAATATCTGGGGCGCATTGCCCATCGTGGAAGAACTGCAAAGCGAAGGCGGCGCCGCCGGCGCCTTGCATGGCGCTTTGCAAGCTGGAGCCTTCGGGACCACGTTCACGGCCTCGCAGGGCTTGCTGCTGATGATTCCCAACATGTTCAAAATCGCCGGTGAATTGACTCCCGCGACCATGCATGTCACCGCCCGCACGCTGGCGACGCATGCCCTTTCGATCTTTGGCGATCACTCCGATGTGATGGCCTGCCGTACCACCGGTTGGGCCATGCTGGCTTCCAACTCGGTGCAAGAAGTTGCCGATATGGCTCTGGTGGCGCAGATCGCCACGCTCGAGTCCCGCATCCCCTTCATCCACTTCTTCGACGGCTTCCGCACATCGCACGAAGTGGGCAAGATCGTGCCGATCAGCGACGAGACAATCCGCGCCTTGCTGGACGATAAGCATGTAATTGCATTCCGTAAGAACGCTCTCAGCTCCGACCATCCCATCATTCGCGGCACGGCGCAGAACCCCGATGTCTTCTTCCAGGCTCGTGAAGCCTGCAATCCATTCCACGAAGCGGTTCCGGGCATCGTGCAGTCGGTGATGGACAAATTCGCGGCTCAGACAGGTCGCGCTTATCACTTGTTCGATTATTACGGCGCTCCCGATGCGGAACGCGTCATCATTCTGATGGGTTCGGGCGCAGACGTTGCCGAAGAAGCCGTCGATCTGATGGTCAAGCAGGGCGAAAAGGTAGGCATGGTCAAGGTTCGCCTTTTCCGGCCCTTTGACTCCAGCGCCTTCTTGAAAGCATTGCCTTCCACCTTGAAGTCCATCGCCGTTCTCGATCGCACCAAGGAACCCGGTGGTTTGGGCGAGCCCCTTTATCAGGACATCCTGACAGTGATGGCCGAACATGCGGCATCGCTGCCTTTCGCCATGCCCACCGTGATCGGTGGCCGTTATGGCCTCTCTTCGAAGGAATTCACGCCAGCCATGGTCAAGGGAATCTACGACGAGCTGAGCAAGCCCGCTCCGAAGAATCACTTCACCATCGGCATCAACGACGATGTGACGCACACCAGCCTCACCTACGATCCGTCCTTCTCGACCGAAGATCCGAAGACGGTGCGCGCTCTGTTCTACGGCCTCGGCTCCGACGGCACGGTTGGCGCCAACAAGAACTCCATCAAGATCATCGGCACCGAAACGGACAACTACGCCCAGGGCTATTTCGTTTACGACTCCAAGAAGTCCGGGTCCATGACCACGTCGCACCTGCGCTTCGGGCCTACCCCGATCCGTTCCAGCTATCTGATCACGCGTGCCAGCTTTGTGGCCTGTCACAACTTCAGCTTCCTCGAGAAGATGGACGTGTTGGAAGCGGCCATGCCGGGTGCAGTATTCCTTCTGAACTCGCCGTACTCTGCTGCCGAAGTCTGGGACCATCTGCCTAAGACCACGCAGAAATCCATGATCGCCAAGAAGATCGAGTTCTATGTGATCGACGGATACGCAGTGGCACGCAAGGCCGGCATGGGTTCGCGTATCAACACCATCATGCAGACCTGCTTCTTCGCCATTAGCGGCGTTCTGCCTCGCGAAGATGCTATCGCGCAGATCAAAAAGGCCATTTACAAGACCTATGGCAAGCGCGGTGAAGCGGTGGTTCAAAAGAACTACGCAGCTGTCGATGCAGCCTTGGCTCACTTGGAGAAGGTGGAGCTGCCTCCGGCGGTCTCTTCCGACTTCGATCTGGTTCCGTCCATCTCCATCAAGGCGCCGGCGTTTGTTGCCAACGTCCTTGGCGAGATTGCAGCAGGTCGTGGCGATCTGCTCCCGGTCAGCGCGCTTCCGGCCGGCGGCGCATTCCCCACGGGCACAGCGCAGTGGGAAAAGCGCAACATCGCGCAGTTCATCCCGGTCTGGGACAAGGATCTGTGCATCCAGTGCGGCAAGTGCGCCATGGTTTGCCCTCATGCCGTGATTCGCGCCAAGATCTACAGCCCCGAACTGGCCGTGAATGCGCCTGAGACTTTCAAGTGGGCCAAGCCCAAGTGGAAGGCGATGGAGCAGGACCGCTACACGCTGCAGATTGCACCGGAAGATTGCACCGGTTGCGGTGTCTGCGTGGAAGTCTGCCCGGTCAAGAGCAAGAGCGATGCCAGCAAGAAGGCCATCAACATGGCTCCTCAGTTGCCGCTGCGCGAAGCAGAAGTGGCCAACTGGGACTTCTTCCTTAGCCTGCCCGAAGTGGACCGCAGCAAGCTGTCTCACACTCAGGTCAAGGACCTTCAGCTTCTTGAGCCGATGTTCGAGTTCTCCGGTGCTTGCGCAGGTTGCGGCGAGACAGCGTATGTGAAGCTGCTGACCCAACTGTTCGGCGACCGGCTCTATGTAGCCAACGCCACGGGTTGCTCCTCGATCTACGGCGGCAACTTGCCCACCACGCCTTATACCACCAACAAGGAAGGCCGCGGACCCACGTGGGCCAACTCCCTGTTCGAAGACAACGCGGAATTCGGCTTCGGCATGAGAACGGCTCTGGATCAGCAGAAGCTCTTTGCTGAAACCCTGGTGACGCGCCTTGCCAACGAGATTGGCGACCAGTTGGTTGCCGACCTGCTCGGCGCACCGCAAAAGACCGAGACGGAAATCAATCAGCAGCGCGAGCGCGTTCTGGTACTGCGCCAGAAGCTGGACAGCAACAACTCGTCCGATGCCAAGAATCTGCTGGCTATCGCCGATGCGCTGGTTCGCAAGAGCGTCTGGATTCTGGGAGGAGACGGATGGGCGTACGACATCGGCTTCGGCGGACTCGATCACGTACTCGGCTCCGGCAAGAATGTGAACGTGCTGGTTCTGGACACTGAAGTCTACTCGAACACCGGTGGACAGATGTCCAAGTCCACGCCTCGCGGCGCGGTGGCAAAGTTTGCCGCCAGCGGCAAGAGCAACAGCAAAAAGGACCTGGCCATGGAAGCGGTCAGCTACGGATCGGTCTATGTGGCCCGTGTGGCGCTCGGCGGTAACGATAGCCACGTCGTGAAGGCCTTCCAGGAAGCGGAAGCGCACGACGGACCGTCCATCATTCTGGCCTACGCAAGCTGCATCGCGCATGGCTACGACCTGGTGCACGGTCTGGAGCAACAGAAGCTGGCAGTGCAGTCGGGCTACTGGCCATTGATGCGCTATAACCCCGATCTTCGCGAAACGGGCAAGAACCCCTTCCAATTGGATTCCAAGGCGCCGGCGATCCGACTCAAGGACTACACCTACCGGGAAGCTCGTTACACCATGCTGGCACGCAGCAATCCGGATCTGGCTGCCAAGCTGTTGGTCGAAGCACAGGATGACGTGGAGCGCCAGTGGCGCGTTTACTCGGCCCGCGCCGCAATGCCCGGCCGTGGTGAGACGCCCGATATCGCTCCGAAGGAAGTAGTGGAAGACAAGGCAGCGGCGGTAGCTGACGGAGGTACAAAATGATCGATTTTTCAACACAGTATCTGGGCCTCAAACTGAAAGGGCCTATCGTGGTATCGTCCACGCCGCTTTCCGAATCGATCGACAACGTTCGCCGCATGGAGGATTCGGGCGCCTCGGCGATAGTGCTCACTTCTCTGTTCGAAGAGCAGTTGGCGCTCGAATCCAAAGCGCTCGATGACGACCTTTCGCGCGGCACGGAGTCTTTCGCCGAGTCGCTCGGGTACCTGCCTGACCTGGACGATTACCGCATGACGCACGAGGTCTATCTCGAGCACCTGCGGCGGGCCAGGGAAGCGGTCAGCATTCCGATCATGGCGAGCCTTAACGGAGCCACGACCGGCGGTTGGGTGCGTTATGCCAAGGATATGGAGCAAGCCGGCGCGCACGCCATCGAATTGAATACCTACGCCTTGGCTACAGATCGCAGCCAGACATCTGCCGAGTTGGAATCGCAGCTTCTGGATTTGGTCCAGGCTGTCACCAGCGCGGTCAAGATTCCCGTGGCCGTCAAACTCTCGCAGTCGTTCACCTCCATGCCGCACATGGTTGCACGGCTTGAAGACATGGGCGCGCGCGGCGTGGTTCTGTTCAACCGGTTCTATCAGCCGGACTTCGACATCGAGACGTTGGAGGTGCGGCCCACGCTGCACTTCTCCACACCTTCGGAGTTGTTGCCCCGCCTGCACTGGGCCGCAGTTCTTTACGGACATCTGAACATCGACCTGGCTATCTCGGGCGGCGTTCACTCCGCAGAGGACGTGTTGAAGGGCATCATGGCCGGAGCCGGAATCACCATGATGGCTTCCGCACTGCACATTCACGGCATCGAGCACATCGGCCGCGTTCTCGCCGATCTCCAGTACTGGTTGGAGAAGCGCGAATACAATTCCCTGTGGGAGACGCGCGGTTGCCTTAGCCGGCGTTCCGTGCCCGATACCTCGCCTTTCGATCGCGGCAACTACATCAAGACGCTAAGCAGCTACAGCCTGCGTCAAACTGTGGCCGCATTCTAAGAACTCATCCCATCGAAACAACGAAAGCCAACGGCGGTCGCACTCAGGTGCGGTCGCCGTTGGCTTTTAGAGCGATTCCAGAATAGGTGTGCCCTATCTTGCATCGCGCAGGGTCGCCGCTCCTTGTGGTCGCGTCGACTTGAACGCTGCGGTTCCTGGGTACAGTCATTCTGGAATCGCTATAGTGAGAGCTCTTGGTTGATTACTCCACGCGTGACTCATTTCTTCATGTCTTTGTGCAGACCTGCATTGACTGCGTCTAGCAGTACACCGGCAGGATCGCCTTCGTAATCCCAGAACATGACGCCGCCGAGCTTGCGATCGAGAACGTATTTGCACTTCATGGCCAGCGACTGCGGATCCTCGTATGAGACGAACATCTGTTTTTCGGCGTTGTAAAGGTACGGTGCGGAAGCAAGGCTATCCCAATAGCGCACATATCCAGCCTTCAGCAGTTCATTCGGTCCCAAGCCATAGGGCGCGTAGCCTTGGGGGGTCTCTTTGCCGGGCTGAAACAGTCCGTGATTGGCAGCCGGAACCGAGCCCCAGATGTGGCCGTAGAATGGCACGCCGAGCACGATCTTTGCGGCGGGAATTCCGGCCTGCTCGAATTCATGAACCGAGCGGTCGTCGGAGATCTTTTTGGGATCGGCGGGGTTGGTAAACAGCGGCGCATGGTGGCCGGTCACTCCGTCGGACGGCTGGTAGTAGTCATAGGCCATCAGGTTGACGGTGTCGACGTATTTCTGCACCTGCTTCATCTCGGTATGGGCGATGTAATCAGACGACGCGCCGGCAGCAATGGTGAGATAGAGCCGCCGGTGAAGGCGCTTTTCAAGCCCGTTGAAGCGAGCGCGCAGTTCCTTAAGCAACAGCGTGAAGTTCTGCTGGTCCTCGGCGCGAAAGTGGGCCTCGGAGCCGGGCATCCCCGGATACTCCCAGTCGATGTCCAGCCCGTCGAGTTGGTGACGGTCGAGGTAGTCGGCCACGCTGGCGATGAAGGTTTCGCGACTCTGTTTGGTGAGAGCCAGATCGGAGAACACGCCCGACCACAGCCATCCACCGACAGAGACCATCACGGTCAGGGACGGGTTCTGCTGCTTGAGGGCAACCAGAGTAGCCAGGTTCTGGTCATCGTTGGAGTAGCCGTTGACGATGCGGCCGCCCTGGACATTGGCGAAGGCATAGTTGATGCGGGTCAGCTTGCGGGCGGCGATTTCGCCGGGGCCAAGAATGTTGTTCTGCGGAAAGACGTAACCGACAATCAGAGGAGTTGGCGCTGCCGCCGAGGACGGGACAGGCCAAACAAAGAGCACCGCAAGCGTCAAGACCCACAAGCAGAGCAAAACAGAGGGGGTATATAGAAAATTCTGCATTTTTGACACCGGCTTAAGTGGATCCCGCAAGAAACAACCTCCTGGTCGCCACGGTTTGGAGCAGCGTCAACCAGAAGGTTGCGATCAACTCCAGGGCGTGCCAAGTTTATCAGTTGCGGTCCACCTGGGGCAGTGAGCTTATTGCGTCGGTGCTCCGGCTCCGGCCCCGCTGCGCATTTGAAGCATCTTCTGGCGCACACTGCTGAGCTCGTTTTCGAGTTCGATCTTGCGCTGGAAAGCCTCGAGACTGTGGCCGGCTTCCTTGGTCTGTTCGTTGAGCTGGAACAGGATCTCGCTTTCACGGGTCTTGTAGAAGTACCACATGCCGAGCTGATCGGAGTTCCAAGCCGCCATGGGCTCAAAGCCCTCCAGAGAACCGTAGCGAGCCTTGGTTCTCTGCATGCTCTTTTCCTGCGCCTTGCGTTTGGCGTCGTTCTGGTCTTTGACGAGCTGCTGGAACTGGCCGCCGAATTCGTCCCACCATATCTTGTTGACGCGGTGGTCAAAGTCGGCCGTTTCGTCAATGAGCCGGCGGACGGTTTCCTTGGCCTTGTGGGCGTCTCTCAGCGTAATTTCGACCGATTTCGAGATGTTATCGAGAATCCACAGCAAATCGACATACTCGTCGAATTCGAAGCCCATCTTCAGCAGCTCGTCGCCCACACCGATCATGGAGAAGAAGGCTCTGGCGCTCTTCGCAGAGGCGGCCATCTGTTTCAACTGTCCCTCCATCTCCAGGAGCGCATCGAGATTGGAATCGATGGTCAGCAACTCTTGTTCCCAGGCGTCGAGGGCGCTCTGAATGGAGTCGAGCTGTTGAAGCTTCTTCTCGTACTGCGCCGTCGTCTTCTCGGGCAAGATTGCGGTGGCCATGAGTTGGGCGAAGCGGCTGCCTGAGATCTTGGCGTGCTCGGTTTCCAGATCCTGCGAAAACTGGCCGAGGTTCCGTGTCAGCACGTCCAGCGCTCTCATGCCGCCTTTGGTCTTGGGATCGCCGAGGTAGGCGAGCGCCGAGCGCTTATCCGGTTGCGGCTGGGGCAGGGCAGCGAGGTCGTTCAGGACCATGTCCCTGAATCCACTTTGTAGGATGTAGAGGGCCACGCCGGTGCCAATGGAGACTGCGGCGCCTTTGACAGCCGATTTTGCGGCTCCGCCCATGATCGACTCGCCCACCTCGCCTTCGCGCGCCAGGCCGCCAACGCGGGGTGTACCGGGCTCGTCCTCGGCCTTGCCGGCAGTGCGTGCGCCGGTAGCGCCGGGCTCATGTTCAGCGGCGGCTCCCGCACCGGCACTAGGTTTAGCATCCACATCCGCTCCAGCGCCCGGACGAGCGGACCCATGTGCTTCGTCAGCTCCAGCAACTCCCTCTCCAGCAACTCCTTTTGGTACAACGGTTGGACGATCTCCTTCGCCTGGAGGATGAACTTGTGCCTGGTTGGCTTCGCCTCCCGTGCCGGCAGTGCCCGGCTGGCCGCCGGTCTGACCTGCCGCCGGGCCGCCTGCTCCGGCAGGACTGCCGCCGCCGACGGCAGGGGGTGCTGTGGCTGAGCCGGTGTTGCGCGACACGATGGTCTTGGATTCCTTGACCGGCGTCATGCCCTCGGTGAATTTCGAGGTCGCAGTGCGCGCGGTCGTCTTTTCGCTGGCCAGCCCGGACCCGGAGGCTTTGGCGCGCCTGAAGACGTAGGAGTCGACTTTGCCCACGTTGTACTTCTCCGAGAACTCCTCGAATGCCTTTACGCAGACGTCTGGGCAGACGGCTTTGTCGCTCACTACGTCGATGCGAGCGATGGCGACCGGCTGGCCGCCCAGTTGCGCGTCGAGTTTCTTCAAGGCAATCTGCTCGGCATGGAGACCGCCGGTGAACTTGCCTTCCGCGACGGCAATGATCTTGCCATCGGGACCGACGACCTGGACGATGGCATAGGTGTTGTAGCCCTGGCCGGCCGGGGCCCCGGCGGACTCAAGCGTGGAGATGTTGTATTGCGACAGCAGCCGGTTGTATTTGCGCTGCAGATCGGGTGTGGGGCTGGTTTTGAGTTCGGCTTCCATCTGCGATAGCTGCGCTCGAACGTCGTCGAGCTTGCCTGCCGGCACATGCTCGTCAAAGCCGCGGCTGGCAATCATCTTGTTGTACATGTCTTCGGGGGTCATGGCGGAGACTTTGCCGCCAGACACAGCGAGGGGATCGGAAGGCGTGCCGGCTGCTCCCGGTTGCGCGCCCGCGCCTTGGACCGGGTTTGAACCTCCGCCAGGCTGCGAGGGCCCGGAACCTCCGCCGGGGCCTGCGCCTGAAGGGGCGGCGCCGCCGCCGGCGATGGGGTTCATGCCGGTGACTACCTTGGTGGCGGCCTGGGGATCGCGGATGCACATCTGGGTGCCGTCCCGGATGCCTTCGGGACCGATGATGACGGCGAAGTCTTCGAGCTTCTTGCCCTTTGCTTTGAGGGTTGCGTCGACCAGCGGACGATAGCGCTCTCCGCTTACCGGTCCGGTCTTGCGCAGATAGGTGTATACCTGCATGAACTGGGGCTCTTCGCGCAGATCGAGAACGGGTCCGAGCGAATGGGGATCGACGGTCCCGCCGATAACCCGTTCGACGGCCTGGTTTCCGTTGGAGCGCAGCGAAGCGTATTGCTGTGCAACCCCTTGCGTGTCAGTAAAATACACGCCTCCTCCCAGGTCGTGGACCACCTTTCCATCGGCCACCGCGGGCACGCCGACGGCGAATCCTCGGTACCAGGTGGCGGGCACCAGGCTCAGCATCGAGGCGGGCGCTGCCGGTGACCAGGGGTGAGCGCGCAGACCGGCCGTAACGCCGAATGCCATGGCATCGGCCTGGCGTTCTGCCACATCGTTTCGATTGCTCAGCAGCCTGGCGTTGGCCGCTGAGCCGAACTGGCGGTGCTGCACTACGTGGGTGAGTTCATGGGCCAGCAGAGCCTGGCCGCGGGGCTGCTCGGGCGCATAGGTTCCGGAGCCGAAGAGGATATGCTGCCCGGACGCGATGGCAGCGGCATCCAGAGAGCGCGCCGAGGCGGCCGCCTGCGCGTCGGTGTGCACACGGACCGCGCTGAAGTCGTGTCCCATGCGACTCTCCATGCGGTGGCGCGTGGCCGGGTCAAGTGGTTGACCGGAGCCTCGCAGTGCGCTCTGAATCAAGGGGGGCATTGCCCTGTTGGCAGCGTCGGGATTGGCGCTCTGTGGGGTGTGAACGGGGACTTTGCCGAAATTCCAGGATGGACGTTGCGAATCTTGCCGATCGGCGGTTGTTTGAGAGGCAGCGACGGGCGGCACCCGAGCCGGTTCGACGAAGGCGGGTTGCGGGCGCGAGGCCAGCTTTGCTTCCGGACGGGAATGAGCGGCGGGACGCTTATCGAGCAATCGTTGTGGCGACATGGGTCCCTCCCTTCCGAATAAATTCAGTTCCAGCGTCATGTCTATGGCGCCCGTTGTGCGGGCACTCCTCAGGTGTAACTGAGGTTGTTGTTGAGCAGAGCCTGGCAGCGTTCGAAGGTTTGCGGCCACTGGTTGGCTACGCGCTGTTCCAGCCGGGCAGCTACGCTGCTGCCGCCTTTGGCGTCGGCCATCAGGTGCGCAAACCCCGCGCTGACCGCGGTTTGCAGCGCCTGTTCCCAGCTAGAAAACAGGTATTCGATCTCCATCTTGTGAAAACGTGCGCAAGCGGCCAGCAAATATTGCTCGAAGAATGGATTCAACACACGCTTCCGGCTTATGTGGTCGAAGGCATGGCGGTTCCCGGGGCTCTGTAACAGGGCCAATGCGGTGCGCGCGTAGTCGTGAATGAAATCCAGACGATGGCCGCCGAAGATGCCGCAGCAGGCGGCCGTCTGTTCGGTGACAAAGGTCCGGTACCAGGTCCACTCAGGGGGAATCTGGCCGTCGCCGTGAGCGCGAATGGCGACCTCGCAGGTTTCGACGTCGTACCAAGGTGAAAACGCGCCAATCTGCTCGGGATGCTGCGCCAGTACGCCTGCCGACAGCACCCGTGCAGGCAACGGCTTGAACAGATAGACGTCGGAGTCAAGATGAACGAAGGGCTCCTGCTGCTCGGCGTAGGTGTGCAGTTTTCCCTGCATCCACCAGTCTGGGTCCTCATCGTCCAATGCATTCAGCGAAGTGCTGACATGGTTGAAGTTGAGTCCGAACCGGTCAACCAGGAGGGCTGCGCCGGCGTCGTCGGTATGTAAGGCGATGCTGTCGAAGTGGGGCCGGGCAGACTCGACGGAGAGGACCCAGGACAGGCAATGGGTTAGGTCCTGCTCCCAGGCAAAACCTCGCCGGGCGCGGTAAGGCAGGGTCCAGAATGACCAGACGGCGCGCATCAGATCAGCTCAGCGCCCAGGCCGGCGCCTCCGTATCCGTAGCCATAACCGTAGCTTGCCGGCGGTGTGTATTTGCCGCGGATGCGCCAGGCAAAGATGCCCGGGCCGCCTTCATTGAACTGTCCCCCGCCGGGGTTGATTTCACCCCCGGGCCCTCGGTTGACGACGATTTGCTGTTTGGCCAGGAAGTGGATCCCCGAAGGCTGATCGGCCGCGGGAATGACGTTGCCGGGATACGGAGAGCCGGTTTTGGGATCGTAAATGGGCTCGCCAAAGGCGGAGAAATTGCCGCCACGTTCCAAGTCTGTCGGAACGTAGGCGAAGACCTCAAGCCCGGGCGCCATCTCTATGGGGTTGGAGTAGATTTTGCGAGCTTTCACGTCCGATTCGGGGAGTCCTACCAACTCTGCAATACTCGCCGCCGTCATCTCGCCCACAACCACATAATCACCCGAAGAGTCGGGCCCGGCAATCGAGTAGTAGGAGGTAAACGGGACATAGCTTTTGGGGAAGTTGGGATCTGTGTAGCCCGGAACCCAGAACCAGCATTGGAAGTCGCCTCCGCGCCGGCCGTCTCCGCTGGGCAACTGCAAGCCGATGCTGCCGTTCTGCGGTGTGCCGAAGGCGGGCCCGTTCACCAGCGTGGAAGTAACGCCCTGCTCCCATACGAAGCTTCCCTTGAGCGTCACGGCCACAAGAGCTTCTCCGTTGTTTTCGGTTTGGGCTCCGAAAGTGGCCATTTGTTCCAGGACATAGGCCCGAGTCTGTGGGGTGGGAATCCAGAAGGCCGACACATTGCCCGTATCCCCTACCGCCAGGTTGGCCATCAGCTTCATGGGGATCGCGCCAGGGTAGATGCCGGTCGTCACGCTGTCCGCACCGTCGACCGGGGTATCGAGGGTGACGGAGAATGTGGCCAGCTTGATGGTGGCGGGGTCGATGGGCTGGTCGCAAGTGATCTTGAAGCCATTGAGGAAGGTGGTTAGCGGAACGAGCGTGTCGTTTCCCAGTTCGCCAGCAGGTTGGAGGAAGCGCAGATCGGTGACGCGCATGGCGCCGGGAACGGCTGTCGGGCCGAAGAAGAGCCGGCAATCGGAATTGACGGTCCACACATTCCCGGCGGCCAGCGTGACTGTGGCCAGCGCTCCGTAGTGGTGAACAATGCCCAAACTGGGCAGGAACAAGGGGTTGCTGCTTGCATCGACGGGCCACACCAGCGAAGGGCTGCTCAGAGCCGTGGCTGTTCGTCCTGGCACCAGCCAATAATCGCCGGTGTGGTAGAAACCACCCGGATCGAATTGCACCTGGACACCGTTCTCCAGGCTCAGCCAAGTGCCTTCCTGCAGGGCCATTGCCCCGTTGGTCAAGGTCACGGAGGCGCTGGCCGCCTGGTCCCAGCGGCGCACCTTGGGGTTTACTGGAAAGGTCAAGGCTCCGGTGGGACCTGAAGCTGTGGCCAGGTTCAGCGTCAGAGTGGGGGCCTGGCCCACCATCTGCGCATTGCTCAATTGCACCAGCGTGCCGGGAAGGCCATTCAACTCGTGGGTGTCGTCGGTGAGCTCCACCCATTGTCCTCCGGCAAAGCCCAGCACCTGGTCCCTGCCCAGGGTGCTGACCACGAGCTGGTCTGAAGCAGGACTCGACAGCCAGGCCGCAACCACCGATCCGTTATCGCGGGACCACTTGAAGGTCGCTGTGGACGCATTGCCGGGGGTGTGCACCTCGATGCGATAGAGCTGATTCTCAAGGCTGCTGTAGCCGGCCTGGGCCGGCACGGCGCACGGGGTAGACGCGCCGGCGTTAGGCTGCGCCTGCGCCTGCATGGTACCGGTGCTCGACCCAAGGAACGATGCCAGATTCTGGGTGCAGGATGTTTGATTGGCAAGTAGTTTCACCTGCCAAACGATCCGCGTCCTCGTGGTGGTATCCACGCCACTCAGGGCTACTTCCAAGATTGAGGGATCTTCCAGGGCGGTTACTTCGCGCTCCCACACATCGAGATAGACCTCATAACTCCCCGGTTGCGTGGGCAGAGTATAGCCCGGCAAATCGGGCTGGACCGGGGGCGTCGACGTGGCAGTCCCGGTAACGAGGGCAGGCTCGCTGTTCTCGCACAAAATGCCGCCAACGTAGATTCGCCCTGCGCCGATTGCGAGGTTGCCACCCTGTACCGAGATGCCAAATCCGGCGTCGGAGACCGGCGCGGCGCAGGGACCGATCAGGTCGGCTGTGGCTGCGCGCGTGAAGTAGGTGGCAATATCGACCTGTTCATTCCAATCGGCATCCAGTTGCACCCGTCCTTGTTGCATGCGCACGCCGCTGAAGTGCTTGGTTGAAGTGAACGACGAACGCGAAATGTCTCCCGCCATGATGCTCTCCTTAACTTGCGTAAAACACGCCGGCTTGCATGCCGAAGCGTAGATATTGCGGCAATACCGATCTCAGGTTAGAGTCCCGCTGCGGTTGTTTCAGGAAGTAGAAGGCGCCCAACTCCGAGCCGTCGTCGGCCCCGGCGCGAATCTCGGTGGCGCAGTCGCTGCTCAGCTGGCAATACCCGGGATCGCCATAGTTGACGCTGGTGAAAGAGGGAACCAGGCGCTCGCGCGTGCCCTGCTGGTTGGCGCTTCCAGTGACGCTCACCAGGGCCAGATCGGGCTGGCAGCGGAAACGCCGCGGAACCTGCGAGGTGTCAGTGGGCAGCGAGCAATAACGCACGCATCCAGCCTGCCTGCGCTCCACCATGACGATCTCTGTGAAGATGGAGTTGCCCGCCTGCAGAGTGCGCAAGCCGTTTGTGCCTGTGGCTCCAACCGAGCCCAGCACCGTTGTGGATTGAATGTTTGCGTCGGCGGTGACAGCGCTGATGGCCACGTTGCCGCGGGCGTCCACAATGCAATCGGTGAGATTCAAACTCAACCCGGAAAACTGCGCCGCGGGAAATGCGATAGGTCCACAAATCGATCGTTGCAGGCTCACCGTCAGTCCTGCATTCAGGCCTGTAGCTCCTGGCGCTGTGGGTGCCCCAGTCAATTTGCCGGCAGCGGGCACAATGGTCGAATCGGCAATCGAGAGCGTGCCGAGGTTGCCTTCGCTCACATAGACAGAGCCCTCGATCAGCATTCCGCTCAACAGCAGGGAGCCGGGGTTCTCGCTGCCTTCCGCCGCGGTTCCCTGCACGGTGACGTCGCCCATCAAGTGAGTGCGTTGGTATGCGGGAGATAGCTGGAATGAGTCGATGTTGCCGCCGACAGTAAGGGAGGGCCAATCCGTGCTGACAATCAGCAGGTTGCAGGATTCGGGAATTAGAACGGTGTTGGCCCCGCTGAGACTGCCGTAGTAACTGGCATTATCCAGCAGCACGATAACCCCAAATCGTTGGCTTGCCGCGGGCAGCGCGTTCCACGCCTGCACAGCGTTCGTCAAAGTTGGGTAGACGAGTCCGGGAATCGGAGTCAATACCTGGCTCACGGCCACTTGCCAGTAACTCGGCAAGCTTTGGTCTACGCCGGAGAGAAAGTTCTGCACAGACGCGGTGCGGTTGTAGGTGCCTCCACCAAGGTCTCCGCTGAATCCATAAGAGTAATTGACACGCACCTCGCTGGGGCCTGCGGGCGGGGACTTGACCAGGAGCAGGCGTCCGAGTTCCGGATCGACGGCGGCCTGCAAAGGGAGCACGATCTGGGCACCGTCGGAGGCGCGTGTGTAGGTCTTGCTCGCTGCCGGAGTGCGCCAGCTTCCCGAAGGCGCTGGAGGATTCAGATTGCTCAGATCGCAGATCATGATCTGTTCAGGTGGAATGGCAATTCCGCCTTGGTCAGGGAAGACTGCTAGCACCGGCTGTTCTCCGAAATAAGTGGCGGGCAGCGACGAGCCAAACGAAACCAGTTGCCAGGTCACGCCGTGATCGCCGGCCGTATCCAGCAGGGTCGTTGGCCAGGTTGGAGCGTTCGCGCCCGACTGGCCCGCGGCGATAACTTGTTCGGTGTTGCCATTGCTGTCGACAATTTCAAAGCCGAGGGAATAGTTGAAGTGGGCGGCCCACACCCGCTGCTCGTCCACCATGATTTGACGACGCGTCTCCAGCTCTTCGTAGAGCGCGCGGCGGCGCAGCGCCCCCGGCACATCTACTTCGCCGGTCACGGGAATGAATGCCGCGGGCGGCGGTGCTGGCTGATTGTAGAGCGGCTCATCCAAGCCTGCGGGATTGAAGCGATAGCGCATGTTGGTGCCGTCAACCACCACGCGCGGTGTAACCCCCTCGATGGCATAACTCTTCAAACGCCAGACGAAGATGCCGATGTTGGGAAGGTTGTACTTGCCGCGAATCAGAACTTCGTCCGAGTTCGGCCCTGCGCTTTGCGAGGGCGTCAACGCGGGACCCACGATGCCGCGCACATCGAGCGTGTGGCTGAGCGGATCGAATGCGCCGTTCAGCAACTGCAAGGCATCCACGTTGCGCAGGTCGGGCGTCGCCAGGTTCTGCGGCCGAAGATGATTCATATATTGCGTTGTAGCGATTAATTGAAAGAACTGTACAGCGCAGGCCGGCCAATTTGTTACGTCTTGCGCGAGTTGTTGCAGCACGATGGGCGTACCCTTGCGGCGGCGATACGAAAGCGTATGGGCCACATAGGCGCGTGCGGTTACGCCTTCAATATCGGCGGTGTTCAGCGGCGGCACTCCGAGCAGGTCGCCGATATAGGGCACCACCCACTCGGCGCAGGTCTCGATGAACCAGTTCTCGTAAAGATTGGCGATGTCCTGGTCTACCGCATCGTGAGTGTCTTGCAGGATGGCGAAGAGATTCTGCAGCGCACCTCCCTGATTCGCATCGCGAATGCGGTAAATGGCCGGCAGTAACTGAAAGAGATCGACCTGGGGGCTGGTGCTCATTGTTTTTTGTCCGTAAGAGAGAATCCGATAGGGTTCAGCAGCAGCAATTCAGCGGCAAGAATGACTCCGGCGCTCACCTGGGCATAGGCTGCGGGCAGATAGGTATCCGGCGCGGTCTGCGCGGGGCCAGTGGCATCGTCGTCGCGATAGAGTTGGTTCAGATCCACGGCAACGACGCCGGGAACGGCTTGGATCGTGGCCACCACCTCTGCGGCGGTTACCGGCTGGGCAAAGGTTCTCTGGTCGAAGGCGAAGTACGCAGTGATGGTGCTGACCACCTGCGCGTGTACGGAGGCTTCAATGTAATCGGTCTCGTCGATGACGATGGTGGCGGCGATATTGAACATCACCGGCTGATAGCTGGAGATAACCACCTGGGGCAATGGGTCGCGGGCAGCATTGATGGCGGTGCTGAGGCTGAGGGCCAGTTGCGATGTGGGATCGATTGCCGTGCCTCCGATGCCCGCCACAGTCAGATGAATGAAGGGCGTCTGGCCCAGGAGCAACTGAATCGCCTGCGCCTTGCCGATGCCTGCAAAAGTGGCCGCAAAATCCTGGTAGTCGGAGATGGAGACGATGCGATCGATGGTGAGCACGGTGCGCGGCGCGTTGCCGCGAGCGCTGGCCAGGTTTTCGGGGTCGGCGCCTCCGCTGGCGGGCACGGGATTGTTGACGCCGCGCAACCCAGGCGGCCGCGATTGCAACACGGAGAGGCTTCCGGCGGGAAGATTGCCTTGCGTGCCGAGGCCTACGCGATAGGTCGCTGTCACATTGTTTTGGCCGGTCGGCAGCAGACCGCCGGTGGCTCCGTCGCCGAAAGTGACGGTGGTGGTGCCGTCGTCGTTTTGGCGCGCAATGTAGGCGCGGTCGGTGGGACCCAGTCCAAACAGCGAAGGCTCCTGCTGCCAGATGAGGTTATTCACTTGGACTTGCAGCGTGCTCTGCGCACCGGTTGCCGTGGCTGCTGGAACATAGGTGATTGGAGACCGCTTAGGCGTAAAGCTCTGGTTGATCTGCGAAGCGGTGCCGCTGCCGAGCACCTCGGGAACCGCAATGGTGGCACCATGCGTAGCGGCAACGGTATTGGCATTCAGCGTCATGGAAGCACGGGCGTAGCTAAAGGTCAACCCCGGCGGCTCGAATTCTAGTTGCGTATAACCACCGATGTGCTGGACATCGACCAGCAGCACCACTTCGCTGACGCTGAGATTGAGCGAGTCGGAGCGATAGCCGGTAACGGCTATCGCTTGCCCTGGCGTGAGGCCGGTGACCAATCCGTTGAGCATGAGGTAAGCCGTTCCGGCCTCGACATCGTCGGTCACGGGAATTTCCGCGAAGAGCTGCTGCGCGCTTTGAATGTGGACTTTGCTCTTGCGCGTGGGGATGGGCACCGAATAACCGCAGTAGATCAGCTCCGGGCCATTCCAGCTTCCGTTGTACCAGAAGTGGTAGAGGTTGCCGTCTGTGCCGGTGGCTGTGGCATCGAGTGTTCCGGCGCTTGAGGAAATGGCCGAAGGCGACCCGATCAGGATTCCGCCACCGAGGTTCGACCAATTGGACCAGCTTCCACCCGACCAATAGCGGTCGTACAGATTGCCGTCGGCACCGATGGCAAACACCTCCAGGTTGTGCGGGCCGCCGGTAACCACGCAGGGCGAGCCCACCAGGATGTCTCCACCCAGATTCTCCAGTCCGTTCCATTGGCTCTGGTAATACCAGGCGTGAAGCAGATTGCCATCGACTCCGATGGCGAATACATCCAGCGGGTTCAACCCGTTGACACCGGCTGTTGGCGAGCCGACTAGCTTGACGGAGTAGTTCATGGGGGGATTGTTCGCCGCGTTCTCAACCAGCAAAGGCCCCCACCATCCTGTGCTCAATGTCCAACCGGTGTGGTAGAGCTTGCCGTCAGAGCCGATGGAAAAAACTTCGGTGGTGCTGGGTCCATGCCCGGTTGCGGCAGGCGAGTTAATGAACTTGATTCCAGAAGGCGCGGAATGAAGCTCGGGGCCGTTCCATTTGGATTGGTAATACCAGAAGTGATAAAGATTGCCGTCGAGGCCTGTCGCCAGTACGTCGATGTCATTGGGCGCGCCGGTGATCACGCTGGGCGTGCCGGTGAGGGCACCGCCCAGCACCAGCGGACCCCACCATAGGTAGATGCCGTAGGAACTACCGGCATGGTGCAGCGAGCCGTTGGTTCCGATAAAGAATGCCTCCATCGGTGTGGGCCCGGTGGTAATGACCGCAACGCCGCCCGCGAAGCTGCCGGGCACCACTTGCTCGAAAACGCCCCACGCGTCGACGCCGCCATAAATGTCGTAGAGATTGCCGTCAGAGCCGTTGGCGAGAATGAATAGCTGACTAAAGGCGGAAACCAGCGTGGGCGCGGCGGGAGAGAAGATTGTTTGTTCGGTGATGGTCTGAAGCGCGAGTCCGGTCGACTTCCCGGTGAGCCCGTAGTCGGCCAGCGACTTATCCGCCACTGCCGTGACCTGCAAGGGCAAAGGCTTGGTTCCCGGCGCTTCAATCACGACCCAGCTCTTGGTAAGAATGCCCGTGTAGGCGCGGTCTAGATAAGCGGTGGCATCGCGATAGAAGTTTCCCTGCGAGTCGGTCCAGATCAGCGTTCCAAGGCCGTTGTTGGCCGCGTCCCAATCCTGGGGAAAAGCATCGCCGCGCAGCGCGGAACTGGGATTGGTAAGGTTCTTCCACTGCGGCGCATTGCCTCCGAAGAAAGTCGCCTCCGAGGAAAACGCGAAGATGCCCTGCGTCGAGATGTTTGGAGTGGGCACAGTGTTCACCATGGTTGCAAGTTGGTCCGGGTCCCAATTGCTGACGCTCATCAGTGCTTGCAGGTTCGAGTCCTCGATGGTGGTGTCGAGCACATAGGTGGCGACGTTGGCCTGATTGAAGGCGACCGGAGTGGATGGGATGGTGACGCCTGGAAATTGCGCGGGGGAAAAGGAAATCGTTGCGGGCGAATCGGAAAAATCGATGCGCGTGACTCCCTGTGTGTTATCCGCCACCACGTTGCGCACTTGAAAGGTTACATAAGTCGGTTGGTCCAGGGGGTTCTGGCCCAGCAACAAGATCAGGTCGCCCACGGCGATGCCGGTGTTGGTTCCCATGAGATAAATCTGCTCCACCGCGATGGCGGGCACGGCGCTGTTGCCGAGAATCGAAGGCGTGTCGGGATTGAGCAGAAACACGTTCTCAAAGTTCAATGTTACAACTGGCGCAGATGCGGGGAAGGAAGCGCGCACACCAAGCAGGTAGAGGTTGCCATACTGATCGTAGGCGAAGTCCGCGGGGCGCGTGATGCGGGGCAGCATCAGGTTCCATTCGGTGCGGGCATCGAGTTCTGCGGAGGTCTCGAATGTCTGCGATGTTTGTCCTTGCGGGGGAACGCTCACAACTTGTGTGCCCTGCGGTAGCGTCACAATGCCCGCGCTGTAAGTGGATGCGCCCTGGGTCGGCGCACTCGGCGTCTTGGGACCGGTGGGCAGCGGGGCAACGGATGGAGTGCCGATCACGTCTTCAATGATGAACGAAAGATAGGTGCCGGCCGAGACACCGGGGTTGAGTTCGTAACCGATGGCGCGAGCCAGTTCAAGCACAGAGCGATGCTCGGTTGCGGTGCGCAGGAATCCTTCGTTGGCGATGCGCTCCTGATAGAAGGTGAGGACATCCAGAACTACCGACCACGCATCGATCAAGGCGATGGTTGGGTCGTCGTCGGAGCGAGTGGTCAGATTGGCGATGGTCCACGGTCCTTCCGGAGGGTTCGCCAGCGTGTTGGGCGAAGCGATTTGCGAAAGCATGCGCTGAAGAAAAACGGCATAGGTGCCGAGCCGGTAAGAGAGCGCCGGTTGGCCCGCCGCATTGCTCTCGGGACTGAGCGACTGAAGCCCCGTGCAGCAACCGCAGTTGCAGAGTGTGCCGCTCATAGTCCTCCTTCCATGTAGAACTGGATAATGCCGTTTTCAGGCTGATTGGGGTCGTTGGAGAGCTGCGCGATTTCCAGTTGGGAGAAGTCGATTTCGCCGGCGGCCAACTCCCCAGCGGGCGCGCGTCCCCAGCGCTGGAAGAGCGTCTGCTGCGGCGAAACATCGTTGGTGTTGACCCATTGCACCCCAGGAACGGCCATGGCTGCGGCCACCACCTGACTGAGATAGACCGTCTGCCCAAAGGTGAAGTTGGACGGATTGAAAAAGGCATTCTGTCCGTTGGGCAACACGCCGGTGCCGAATGCCTGATAGAGCGCCTGCTCCACGCTGCTCTGCAAATATCCCGTCGCCACGCAAACGGTGAAAGCGATCTGCAGCGGGACCATTACCGGTGGTTCCACTTGCAGGTCGTAGCCGGCCAGTTGATAGGGCGCGATGTAGCTCTCGAGATTCGTTTCGAGCGTACTGTCGACGGTTTGGCCGCTAGTCGGGTTCACGCTCACAAACATGGTGTACCAACTGCCGGTCCAGCGGCGCGTGGCTTCACCTTGGCTGATTCCAGGATAAGTTGCGGCAATGGTGGCGTAATCGGCATCGGTTACCGCGCGCTCCTGCACCCTGAAAGCTTGCGGTGCGTAGGCTCTGACCTGGTCGCTGGTCTCAGGATCGATGCCGCCCTGTGCCGGGATGGGATTCCGCACACCAATGAATCCGGCCACCGGGATGTTGACGATGGATTCGGCACCCACGTTGCCGCTGAAAAAACGAGACCTCGGCACGTCTCAGTTCGAA
>CAZLMY010000055.1:0-33786 GCA_964560845.1 uncultured Occallatibacter sp.
GCGCGCCCGTCTTCCCACCCTGAAGGTCGCTCCAGCAAACCGGAGCGCCATGATTTGCCCACCCGACGAGCTTGAACGCATTGCCCGATTCAGGAACGATGGCAGGTTGTGTTTATACTTGGCGGCCATTTTCGCGGTCTCATGGAAAATCGACATCTCATCGGGCATGGAAGCGGCAGGGGATCGTGGTATGCGCTGCCGTAAAAAGCCCCACCGACGACATCGCGTTCAGCCGATTTACCGCTTTTGTGGTGCTGCTTTCGGCCAGACTTGGGTTTGGCCACCTAACCGGTTTGACAGCAATTCGTTCGTCTAATCACAACCATGCTCTTCCAATGATGTATTCTCGCAATAGATAAAGCTGTGAAAACGAAAGGCTTTCATGCACATCACGAAGGTCACACTGAAGCGATTCAAGCAGTTTAAGGACTCCGAGATTGGCCTAAAAGCTGGCCTTTCGTTGGTCGTCGGTTCAAACAATTCCGGAAAATCTTCAATCCTCCAAGGGCTTGCCACTTGGCAGTTCTGTAAGACATTGCTGGAGATCGAAAAGGGACGCCAAGCCTGGCTTGTGAGTGCAAAGCATCAGGGGATTGGCATGAACATAAATGACTTCACGCCCCTTCAGATACCCACACTTGCACATCTTTGGACAAATCTAAAGTCACAAAAGGTTACGGAACCGGACGGTTACACACTCAAGATCCGCGTGACTTGGCTGGTAGAAGGCGATGTTGAAAAATTCCTTGAGATCGGCCTCTCTGTCACGAATGACCGTCTATTTGTCAAGACAACCGCTTCAAACCTAGTTCTAACCGAGCTTGAAGACGAGAGCCACAATCCAAAGGAAAATTGCGTGCCAAATATCGCCTACTTGCCACCCTTCGCCGGTATCACCGATAGAGAAGCGCGTCTCACTCCTGCTATGCGTGGGCGCTTGATCGGCCAAGGGTTATCCGGAAGCGTCATCCGCAACGTCCTTTTCGATCTACACGAAGCGAACAAGTCTGCTCGCGCAAAGATTAAGGTGGGTCGCACGAAGATTAAGGGTTCTGATCTTCGACAGTTGCGAGAAACTGATGCATGGGAAATACTTCAGAAAACAATGCAGGAACTATTTTCGACGGAGTTGAGAGTAATAGCTTTTAACGAGCGATTTCATAGTTATCTAAAGATAGAATGCACTAAAGGCGAGATGCAGAACGACAAGTTCAAGCATTTTCCGAACTATGCCTTTCGTGATCTTATGGTCGAGGGTAGTGGGTTTCTACAGTGGCTTAGTGTGTATGCTCTTTGTCTTTCTCCTGAGTTTCAGGTTGTTTTACTCGATGAGCCTGATGCACATCTCAATGCGGCGCTTCAGATATACTTAGTTTCTCGCCTTGATGAAATATCAAAGAACAATAATCGTCAAGTTCTTTTGGCAACTCACTCGACAGAACTCATTCGCTCGCATGAACACGACAGGATTCTTGGATTGAAGGATCGAAAAGGAAAGTACTTAGCAGATGACACCGATAAGATTGGAATTATTGCAGGTGTAGGTGGCATCCATACACCGAGGCTGCACGCACTCATACAGAACAGACGCTTACTCATATTGGAAGGTGATAGCGACGAACGCCTACTAAAGGTGCTTTGTATCCGTGCTGGGGTAGTTTGGCCTAAGAAACTTGTCTCTTGGTTTTGGCCGGGGAAGGCCACAGAGAGACGTCAACTATTTTTACAGTTAAAGAAGGACATTCCAGAGCTTCGAGCAATCAGCATACGTGATCGAGACAATGAGGCAGACGCTACAGTTGATGTCACGCTGCAAGATAAGAGTCAAAAATCAGAACAAGATTTCATTGCCTTAAAATGGCGACGAAGGCACTTGGAAAACTACCTATTTTGCCCAGCAGCAATCGTTCGTGCATCAGGAAGGACTTTGCAAGAGGTCACAGAGTATTTCACAGAGAATGCCCTAGCAATTCCAGCGGATTGCAACGTTAGTGAAGTTGCAATGGCTATTCGCGACGCCCATGGCAAGGAACTACTCCATGAAGGGTCTGACTGCTTACGCATTCGCTTTAATGTAGAGCGCGACGAGATTGCAAAAGCCATGTCAAACGCTGAAGTGCCGGAAGATATCAAGACTGTAGGCACACGTCCAAGACGCTGCGCATAATCGGGAACTGGACATAATTCCGATTATGCGAAGATTTGCATAATCGGAAAAACTGGATCCATATCGGCAGCCAGCAGGCCGGACCGCGAGTGGCCACCATCCTCTCCGTGGTCGAAAGCTGCCGTCGCCTCGGCATCCCGGTTCGCGACTATCTGAATGAGATCTTGCCCGGCCTCGCCGACAGGCCCATTCAGCAAATCGCCGGTCTCACCCCGACGGCATGGATCGCCAGACACACATCCGATAGCCTATAAACCACACACTGCGCCTCGTCAACCGTGTGCTTCGCCTTACGCATACTGTCTTGCCGAAACAGGCAACGCCGCGATACGCAGAGTTGCGCAACACGGCCCATACGGTCGAGCGTTCCCACCGCGCATTGGCTTTGCGCGTCGGGATGCCTTCGGCGTTAAGCCGACGGGTAATCTCGCCGATGCTAAGGCCGTCCACCGTGTACATTTCATAAATGCGCGCAACCACACGGGCCGCGGTAGCCATACGGAGCGCTGCTCATCACACTGACCTCACCGGACTGAGCCCGGTGTCGCTTGCCGCGGCGGGACCGTTCCAGTATCTGCGCTCTTTCGTACTCTGAAATCATGCCCTGGAACTGCACGAGCAGTTGATCTTCCGCGCTGTTACCCTGCGGCGCCTTAACAAACAACGTCTCGACTCCGTTGCGAGCCAGTTCCTCAATCAGCAAAATCTGGTAGGCATACTTGCGGCTCAAGCGGTCCGGGGAATGGGCCAGCACAACTTGGATCTGCCCTTCAGCGGCAAGATCCCTCACACGCTCAAGCCCCGGCCGCTCCAGCGTTGCTCCACTATAGCCCTCATCTTCGAATACCCACTCTTGGGGGACCTCCAGATCGTGCCCCTGAGCAAACTCGATCAGCGACGCCGTCTGGCTTGCTATCGTGTTCGCTTCCCGCTGCTGCTCGGAAGAGACTCGTGCGTAGATCGCCGCCATCCTCATGATCGAACTCCTTTATACCGCTGCCGACGGGACGCTCCCGAATGGGCACCAGAAGACTGTAGGCTTGGGCAAGCCTGGAATCGTGCAGGCGGTCAAACAGATACTCAACGTGAACTTGAAGCGGGCCGGGCGTTGAGCGCGGCTTAGCCATGTCTTCTCTGCGTGTTCAGAAAAATGGCCAATGCCCGCGCCACCATGGCTCCGATGGTCAGCCCACTGCTTCTCGCATACGCCCGAAGAAGACGTGCTGTTCCCGCCGGAATCTTGAGGGTGATCGGCACCGTAGTCTCGACGACCTCGACAGGTCGATCCAGATATCTCGCCTCGTTCAAGTATCGGTAGGATTGCCGTTCCGACAGACCGAACTCTCCGGACAGCTGCTGCATGGCTTTGGGCAACGGCATATTGCGCTGGAGTATGGCATAAGCGGCGTTCAACTGCCGCGCCTTGTCCGTTTTGGTCGATCGGACCATTTGCCATAAACGAATTACCTCTTAAGGCGCAAGTCAAGTACCGAATCGATACCCCGCCAGCCCTTTACTACCCTCTCGAATTCGAAATTAGCTTTTGTGTAAGGGGAGTGATTTCACCGCTTCTATCCAACATCATGTTGCATGAATTCGATGTATGGATGGAAACGAACTACCTGAGCAAGAAAGTGCGAAAGGACCGGTGGGCATGGAACTTCGCAATTCTCAAACAGCGCCCGATTACTGTGCGAGAGCACCGGCAATGGAAACCTGCCATCTCCTACTGCCGGTACGCGGATGATTTTGTGATCGTGGTCAAAGGAACTGGCAAGCACGCCGAAGCAGTGCGCGAAGCATGCAGAGAGTTTCTTGAAGGCGAGTTGAAACTCACACTGAATATGGAGAAGACCCATATCACGCATGTGAATGACGGCTTCGTGTTCCTCGGTCATCGCATCATCCGTAGCCCGATGAAGTTCCAGCAGGATTGGGCCCATGCGTTGGCGAAGATCGCGGCATGAATGTTGGCGGCGACAGGATGGAGCCGTGGAAATGCCGGTTCATGGAAAGCCGGGAAAACGATGGCGCTGTTTTCCGCCCTTCCCACAAACCTTGGAAATCGATGAAGCCGATTTCCACATTCCCACCGCCACGACTATGACGAGGATGAATAGAAATCCCCCAAAACCAGCCGGTTAAGGGATACGGGTTCTGAGGGCATGGTCGCAACTCCTGATCGCAGTCTCTTGTCTGGTCCTGCTCAAACCCTCCGTGCCCCATCCATTCGCCCTTTTTCGGCGAATGGATGGGAAACCTCAAACCTCGCTCTGCTGCAAAATTCCAGTCCCCGAGTCCCGCGTCTCGTAATCGCTTCCCCCAAAACCTGCGTCAAACTCCCAGATGCTTTCAATGAATTCCACAGTTGGGAGACCTGGCGCTAGTTCCCTGCTCAAAGCCCATTTGCCAGGAATATCCCGCTGTGTGTTCCAATTGCAATAGACCCAAGAATCCATGCTCTGAAACGGAATTATGGCGACTCTTACTGTCCCTCAAGTACCAACGAAAGTGAAAACCTCCTCTCGTTGGTTGATCCCCGCCATGATTCTTGTGGCTCTTGCCCTTCGTCTCGCGGTAATCCCTTTCGACAGCTTTGAAGATCTGATGGACGCCAACCACGTCCATGCATGGGAACAAGGCAACGTGGCCCGGTCGCTGGTGGCCGGCCATGGTTTCGGAAGCCCCTTCGTTTCAACCCAGTCCTCGGCCATCATGCCGCCGGTCTACCCGCTGATTGTGGCTGCGTTCTTTTACCTCTTTGGCATTCACACGCTGCACTCCATCATTGCCATCCACGCCTTCGACTGCGTCATCAACTCCCTGGCGATCGTCCCCATTGTGCTGCTGGCCCGGCGCAGCATAGGCCCCCGCGTAGCAGTGTGGGCCGGCTGGGCATGGGCCTTTGCGCCCTATGGAATCTACTTCTCGGCGGCCTGGGCCTGGTCGACCCACCTGCTGCTTCTGAGCCTGCTTTGGTTGCTGTATCTGGCGCAGGATCTGGAGCGGTCTCCTCGGCTATGGCTTTGGGCAGGTTTCGGTCTCCTGGCGGGGTTTGCCGGCCTCACAGAACCCTCCGTCCTGGTCGTGATTCCCTTCCTGCTGGCCTTGGCGGCCTTCCGGCTGGCCCGAGCAGGCAAGCGCTGGCTGCTGCCCGGCCTAGTCGCCTCACTCACCCTCGCAGCCACCATCAGCCCCTGGCTCATTCGCGAAGCCCTCCTGTTTCATCGCTTCATTCCCATGCGCGACAGCATGGGCCTGGAGCTGTGGATGGGCAATAACGGGTACGACCTGCGCTGGACCAGTGACGACCTGCACCCGCTTCACGATGCAAGCGAGTTGGCCGACTACAACAGCATGGGCGAACTCGCCTACATGGACCACAAGGCCGAGCAGGCCAAGGCCTACATTCATGCACATCCCGGATGGTATGCCGGCATGTGCGCGCGCCGCGCGGTCTATCTGTGGACCGGCTATTGGAGCTTCAACCCCAACTATCTTGCCCTTGAGCCCACCGACCCGGAAAACATCCCCTTCGCCTCCTGCCTCACACTCCTTGGCTTCGTCGGGCTCTACCAGCTTTGGCGGTTGAAGCCTTTCGAGGCCATCCGCTTCGGCGGTGTGCTGTTTCTCTTTCCCATCGTGTACTACTTTAGCCACCCCGAGCCTTACCACATGCGTACCCTCGATCCGCTGTTGGTGCTGCTTGGTTGCTACGCCGTGTCGCTGGTCCGCAAGCCGGCAGTAGAGATAGCAGCCCTCGCACCCGCCTTGGAGGCCCCGCAAGAGGCCTGAGCGCCCCCAGGCGGATTCCCGCACCCGGCTCTCTTCAGCCAATGTGTCGGATCGGCTATCCTGAATCTGCGCCCCGGAGGTTGCCAGGATGCTTTCCCCCACCGTCAGCCCACCCGCATGTCCCACCCCGGTCGAAACCATAGCAGTGGCTCTTGATCGCGTCGGCCCTCTACACGGTCTGCCCTTTGAAGACCGCCTTTGGCTGGCCACCCACGGTCAGGAATACGTAGCCGGCGCGGGAGACATCCTCTTTGAAGAAGGCGCTCCCGCCGAGCGCATGCTCCTGATTCTCAAAGGCGAAATCCACGTCCGCCGTCAGAAGGGCGGGCCCATGTCTCTGTTCATTGGCCGGTCGGGGCAGATGACCGGTCTGCTTCCCTTCTCGCGCATGAAGACCTTCGGTGGCCAAGGCTTTGCGATCTCCGATGTGTGGGCCCTCACCATCCCCAAGGCGCTCTTTGCGGAGATGCTGCAAGCAATTCCTTCGATGGCGCAACGGGTCGTCTCCACGCTGCTCGACCGGGTTCGCGAGGTCACTCGGATCGAGCAGCAAGCCGAAAAGCTAAGTGCGCTGGGCAAGTTAGCCGGCAACCTTGCTCACGAGCTCAACAACCCCGCCTCAGCCGCCCAGCGCGCCGCATCCAGCCTGGTGAGCGAGTTGCGCATCAACCGCCAGAACCGTTTCAAGCTGGTGAATTTGTGCCTGACCAAGGAACAGGTCGAAGGCGTCGAGGCCTGGGAAGAGACTGTACTCAGCCGCCCGGCCGAATCCGTCGCGCAGAACTCCTCGGCCCTCATCGCCCGCGAAGAAGCCATCCGCACCTGGCTAGCGGCTCTCGGCTGCGGGCAGGAGTGGGAAGTCGCGCCCCAGTTGGCCGAACAGGCTGTGACCGTTGCCGATCTCGATCGATTGCAGCAGTTGATCGGGGCGAACGCGGCTTGCGTCTCGTTGCAGTTCTTCGCGCGCTTCCTGCGCTCCTCGCGCTCGGTCGACGCGCTGGTCAGCTCCACGGCGCGCATCTTCGACCTCATCAGCGCCGTCAAGACCTATTCCTACATGGATCGCGCCCCCATCCTGGAGGTCGACGTTCCCGCCGGTCTGGACGCCACCATTCAGATGCTGCAATCCCGCATGACCCATGTCGACATCACCCGGGACTACGAGCCCGGTCTCCCCTGCATCAACGCCTACGGAAGCGAGCTCAACCAGGTGTGGACCGCCCTGATCGAGAACGCGCTGGATGCCATCAGAAATCAGGGGGCCCTTCGCCTGACCTGCAGGCTTGAGGCAGAAATGCTCCTGGTTGAGATCTGGGACACAGGTCCCGGGATTCCCTCTGAGTTTCAAGATCGTATCTTCGAGCCCTTTTTCACCACCAAGCCGCCAGGGCACGGTCTCGGGCTAGGCCTTGACAATGCCATGCGCATCGTTCGCAAGCACCGGGGACACCTCAGCGTTCGCTCCGAGCCCGGCGAGACCTGCTTCCGAGTCCGGCTGCCATTGGATCAACTGCAAGCCTATTAGCACCCCAAAGACCGGCAATTTTGCCAGTGCTACTTCTCCACTTCCACGCCTCGCCAGAAGGCCACGTGGCCCTTGATGTTCCGCGCCGCAGGCTTGGGATCGGGATAGTACCAGGCTGCGTCCGGGTTGTCCTGCCCGTCCATCGACAGACTCATATAGCGGGCTTGTCCCTTCCAGGGGCAAGTCGAAGTGGTTGAACTGGAGCGAAAATATTCGCGCTTGAGACTGGATTCGGGAAAATACACGTTCCCCTCCACCGTCTCGGTCGTATCGCTTTCGGCAATCACTTTGCCGTTCCAGATAGCTCGTGCCATGTCTGCTTCCGGTCAATTCAAAGGTCTTCCCTATCGCTCGGCCCCGAAGCAGGGCCGGCGAAGGGAGCGATATGACATTACCAGAGTTTGAGCGAGGTGGCGAGTGACTTGAACCACAGACAAGCGGATAGGGCTAAAGTCCTCCCCCGAAAGGCCGAAACCTACTTCGCTGCTGTGATCGCGTCGATGTGAACGGTCTTCTTGCCGCTGTCGGCAGTCGCGGTCACGGTCACGTGGTCGCCATAGAAGCCCTTCACCGCATCGGGATTGTCGATGGTCCAGACAGCTTTCTTGGCCTCGTCCACAAATACCGGGGTCATGCCGCCTTCAATGCACTTCTTCACGCAGGCCGACCCCGAACCGGCATGCTTGGCGCCGCACATCGAATCGGAAATCCAGCCGTTGATCTTGGTGGAATCGGCAGCGCGCGCCACGACAGCGGTCATGGCAAATACAGCCAGCAGAACAGCCAGAATACGTTTCACTTTGGAACCTCCAGGGGAATGGATACACCCTACCATGATGCTCCCGACAAGCTCATTGGGCAAGAGGTTCAGGCGTTGCGGGATAGGAATATTGCCCGTGGGCTTCCTGCTTGGCCGGCATGCTGTTGCGCCGGGCTTCCACGTTCTTCAGCACCGCCTCATAGCGCTGCGAGGCTGCCGAAAACCGGTTGATCAGCTCCGCCGTCTTGATCAGGAAGCCAGGGTTCTTCTCCCGTATCCCTTCCAGAATGGGCGAAAACTTCGCCAGCAGGAAGAAGCCCTCGGCGTTGCAATCCACAAACAATTCCGCGGAAACCGCTCCGTGCAGCACCATGGCCGCAGCCATCTCCCAATATGTAAGCACTTGCCGCAGCCAGGCATTGTGGGGATCGGCCGGGTTGGCGGCCACCTGGAAGAATTCCTCGGCCGTGGTCGGCCAGAAGTCGCCCGTCATCCACGCGCGGGCTTTGCGCATTTCGGCTTCGGTGCGCAATTCATAGAGTTTCAGAATGATTTCAGCATCGGCAGGTGTTGCAAGCATACGTTCCATCTGGGTTTCTCCGCTGCACCATACTAACGGATTTAGCCAGTCTGCGTTGTGCTGTGCACCTTGGACGACCTCGCATCTGCTACTTGCAGTTCCCCGAGAGGCTTCGTTCCCGTTGCGGCACCAGCGGCCAGTTCGGCATCGGTGTAGTAGCGGCCGGTGCCGTCCAACTCGCCGGAAGCAAGCTTGCGGGACACCTCTGCAAGAGCCAGATGAATGGCCCGATGAAGATCGTTCGACGTCATCGACATCGTTGTCCCGCCTTTCGAATTCTCCCCCCGCTTCTTTGCGCCGCAGCCGAGTACCCGCATATGACTTACCGGAGCAGGTAGATTCCAACCCGAAGCTCGCACCTTGAAGAGTACGGTCTCAGGGGGTTCCTTGGGGAAAGTCCTTGCAATCTCGTACGCATTCAAGAACGCGTGCACGTGGATAAACTTCGACAGCATCACCCGTGCGGCGGTGGTCTTCCCCGCTCCGTTCGGACCACCGAGGATAACAATCTCTTTCATGCGACCACTTAAGCCGGCTGCAACACCTTCCCCGCGGTCTTCTTCGCGGCGCCTGCGGTTGAAGCCTTTTCAACAACGGGACCATGCGTTTCAACTGTGGGCGGAGGCGGCGCATCCCCGATTCTCTTGGAATAGGTGCAGGCCACCGCCGTCTCCGTACCAGCAACTGCCTTCGCCGCAACACCCTTGACCGCTGCGCTCTTCTTGGCGGCGGCCTTCTTGGGCGCAGTTTCTTCTTCGGCCGCCTTCTTCTTGTTGGGGCACTCGAGGTAAATCCCCGACTTGAGCACCTTCTCCACAAGGTACGGGCTCTTGCACTCCGGGCACTTCTTGGCCACCGGCTTGTTGTTCGAGGTGAAATCGCACTTGGGGTAATTGGTGCAGCCCCAGAAGATGTTGCCCCTGCGTGCCTTGCGCTCGGCCAGATCGCCGACGCCGCACTTGGGACACTTCATGCCCTCAATCAGGTTCTGCTTCACGTACTTGCACTTGGGATAGCCGGAGCAGGAAACAAACTCGCCATATGAGCCCTGGCGCAGAACCAGCGGCTTGGAACAGAGCGGACAGTCTTCGCCTGTGGGCACCGCCGCGTTCTGTTTCTGCTGCTGCTTCTGGCTCAACTTGCGAATGGTCTTGCAGGGCGGATCGGCGGAGTAATCCGGACAGCTCATGAACGGCCCCCACTGGCCGTTCTTCAGCACCATCTCTTTGCCGCAGTTGTCGCAGAATTCGGTCTCCGGTACGTCGTCCGCGCCCGGCGCGCTCAGATCCGGCTTGGCCGCGAAGTTCTCCTTGGTGAAATCGCAACTCACTTGCTCGACGAAGATCTTCTTGCCCTTCGTCGCAGACTCGTCGGCCGCCTCATTGATGGCAACAACCAAGGCCCTGGTATTTTCCACCACCTTTGAATACAGGTTTGTATCTTCGACTGTGGCGCGCACGGTCATGGGGAAAACCAGCTTGGTCGTAATCTTCTTGGTCGCCGCCTTGGGATCCTTCTTCCAAGGGCCCATCGCAACTGTGACCGGCTTGTTCTTGCTGAAGTTCGAACAGGAGTAGAAGCTCCCGAACTTGCCCCACTTCAGAACCAGCGGACTTCCGCACTTGTCGCAGACCTCGTTGGTCGGCTCTTCCATGCGCTTGATGTCTTCCATGTGCTCGGCCGCAACTTCAAGCTCCCCTTCAAAGTGGTCATAGAAGCCATTCAACAGGTCCGTCCAGCGCTCCTCACCATCTTCCACCGCATCCAGTTCGGTCTCCAGCTTGGCCGTGTACTGGGTGTCGAAGATGTAGGGGAAGTTCTTCACCAGGAGCTTGGTCACCACGGTCCCGATTTCGGTCGGAACGAATTTCCCCTGAATCTTCTTTACATATTCGCGGTCCTGGATAGTGTTGATGATCGAGGCATACGTTGACGGCCGCCCGATTCCCCGCTCTTCCAGCTCCTTCACCAGCGAAGCCTCGTTGTAGCGAGGCGGCGGGGACGTAAAGTGTTGCTCGTTATCCAGCTTCTGCAACTCGAGAGTCTTGACGTTGTCCAGGTTGGGCAGCTTGTTGGAAGCCTCGTCGTCGTCCTTCTCTTCGGTTGCCTCATAGACTTTCAGGAATCCGTCAAAGCGTAGTACCGAGCCGCTCACCCTGAAATCGTAGGTCTTGCCCGTCTTCGCCGACACGGCCGCAATCTTGGCCGTCGTCACATCGAACACCGCAGGAGTCATCTGCGAAGCTACAAACCGCCGCCAAATGAGCGTATAAAGCTTCAGTTGCTCGTCGCTCAGGTAGCGTGCAATCGAGTCCGGCGTGCGTGCCGCATCCGTCGGCCTGATGGCTTCGTGCGCGTCTTGTGCCGCCTTCTTGCCTTTGTATTGGTTGGGAGTAGCTGGCAGATACCTCGTGCCAAGCTGCTTGCCAATGTAAGCCCGCGCCGCCTCGATAGCTTCAGGAGCCACGCGCGGCGAATCGGTACGCATGTAGGTGATCAGGCCCGTAGAACCTTCGGTGCCAAGGTCAATGCCTTCATAAAGCCGCTGGGCTACGCCCATGGTGCGGCGCACGTTGAACCCCAGCTTGCCAGAGGCGTCCCGCTGCAACTGGCTGGTGATGAACGGAGGCAGAGGTCTGCGCTGCTGTTCCCGGGATTGCACCGACACCAGCGACCATTTGGCCTTGCTCAGTGCCGCAACCACCTCGTCCATGGACTGCTTGTCGGCCAGCGCGTTGCTCAGGAATTGGGGCTTGCCTTCCTTGTCCTGTCCATTGGCAACCCGCGCAGGTTCCCCTTCGATGCCAGTGAAACGCGCGGTGAAAGTCTTGCCCGCCTGCCGTTCCGGGTGCAGCTCGGCGTCGAGAGTCCAGTACTCCACGGGTTTGAACCCACTGATTTCGCGCTCGCGCTCGACAATCAGGCGCACAGCGACGGTCTGTACGCGTCCGGCGGAGAGGCCGCGCCGGACTTTATCCCACAAAAGGGGCGAAATCTGGTAGCCCACCAGCCGGTCGAGAACACGCCGGGTCTGCTGCGCGTCGACCAGGTTCTGATCGACGTCGCGGGCGTGCTTGAAGGCCTCCTGGACGGCCTTCTTGGTGATTTCATTGAAGGTTACCCGGCGGATCTTCTTCCGTTCCTTGGCCGAGGTGCCCAATTGAAGAGCCAAGTGGTAGGCAATCGCTTCGCCCTCGCGGTCGGGATCGGGCGCCAGAAAGATGGAATCGGCTTTAAGCGCCATCTTTTTCAACTGGTCCACAACCTTCTCTTTGCCGGGCGAAACAATCAACTCCGGCACAAAGGTCCGCTTCTTCAATTCCACGCCAATATCGTTCTTCGGAAGGTCCATGATGTGGCCAACCGAGGCCCGCACATCGAAGCCCTTGCCCAGGTACTTCTCAATCGTTTTCGCCTTCGCTGGGGACTCGACGATTACCAGTGATTTGCTCATTGCCATCCTTATAGGTCAACACCACTCTACCCTGTTCGGCCGCCTGGACTCGAAAGTGGGGCTTTTGTTGTGCTCACGGGCAGCCTCAAATCCACCCCGCGAGGGGACGATTTTTGAACTCCGGGAAAAATTTGCCCGCAAGTGTTGCACACTACCACGGAACACCGCTCCATTTCCACTTCGGCGTTCATTTTTCGCCAAAAATACTCCCTGACTCACAGGCAAAGGACAAATCGCTGGAGACATAGACACTCATTTTGAGGAGCTTCTAGTACCCCGCAAGAAAAAGACAGGCCCGAGCTTCATCCATTGCAGAAAATTGCGCCGATTGGCGCATGATAGAGGGATTGAAGGCTCTTTTTGAGTGCGAATGTGGGGTCGAATCCTGGCCGACCCAGCAGCCTGTACCCCCACCCCCATGCCAGTTTTGCGGTATCCAGCAGAAAATAAATAAGTTAGGCCTGTTACCGTCGTCAAGCGCTGTTGAAAACAAAGGACTTGACCATTTTGAGCAGACGTTCTTGACCGCGAATCCTCACTCCCGGTTCTTTGAATGCGGCTTTGCCCGATCGGGTTTGAGAATCGAGAACTAAGGCTCTTGGAACTAGTTTGAGGACAGCCCTTCCGCTTCCTTGGCACGGCGAACACGGTCCAATCCATCGCGGGCGCGCCCGTTGCCTGGCTGGCAACCCAGCACGGCCCCGAATTGCCGCTGTGCGGCATCGTATTTGCCACGAGCCAGGCTCTTCTCAGCCTGATCGATCGCCGCCGGAATCATGCTTTCATCCAGATCGTCGCACTTCCCCGCTCGCTGAACCGGCTCCCGCTGAGCGGGTGGTTCTGCCACCTTTTGAGCGACAGGAGCTGTAGAAGCCACAGTTTGAGGCTGAGGAGCCTTGGGAGAGGCCTTTTGCGCATTCTTCTGAGCCAGGATCTGTGCTTGCCGGTCGGTCTTCGAGTTTTCGGAAGCCTGAGCCTTCTGCGGTTGTGACCGTTGATCGCTCCCCGCATCGGTGGTCTGGGACGGAGTTCCTGCGCCGATACTACCTGACGCCTGACCTGAGCTCGCGGTGCTTCCGTGAGAAGAAAAGAAGATCCCTATCGCTGCAATCAGCAGGACCGCAGCGCCCACCAGCACCCAACGGCCGTTTCCGTGAAGAAACTGCTGGGTCCAGTTCCCTGCCTCCGGCTGTGCGGCCCATTCAGAGTTCGCTGATTCGGACGCGCCGGCGAATGCAAAACTTGACTCGCTTGGTCTTTCGCCATAAACCCGGTCTCCCAATCCGTGCTTTTCCATCAACTGGGCGAGAGTCTGCTCGTCGGCGGCCCGCGACGACTGTCCTTCCGGTGCCTGCCATAGCAACTCAAGCACCTGAGCAGTGCCGGTTGGCTGCATTGAGAGTCCCGGAATATCTGAAAGGAGTTGACCGGTTTTTTCTGTGACCAGGATCTGCCCCGGTGAAGCGTACTGCAGCGAGGCGGCAAGGGTGTCGTGGACAGCCATGCCAACCGTCTCGTCGCCAGATTGGACCGACACGGCGATAGAACTGCCCCGCAATTCTTCGCTCTCCGCAAGTCCCTGAACCGCCCATTGGAGGCGGCGCGCTGCGGAAAAGGCCAGTGGCACGGAGGGAAAATCGGCGACAAATAGATTGCCCTGCACACCGGAGGCAACGCAGCCCGATGCAGCCAGCAAGTCCGTGGTCAAACAGACTGCAGGAGCTGTACCGTGCCAATCGGCGGCAGAGGGTTCAGCGGTCTCGGGAGAAGTCCAAAGTCGAACGCACAGCAGCGCGCCCCCGGGGTGAGTATTCCCGGACGCAAACGAACAGACCTCGGTCGGAGCCCGTTCGGGCTCTCTATATTGCGAAACCCCGGCCATTCTTTCCTCTTGTAAGGCCACTAGAAAGCCTCCGGCTTCGTGCCGCGCAAATTGAATTGCAACCAACCGGGGGAAGTGATAGCGTAGCAGAAAACGTAGGCGGACGTAAATCTTGTTTGCAGCTAGCCAACGTCAGATCCCCAAGACCGTGGGATTGACCGGATTGTGCTCCGCGTTCGTCCGTTTTTCATTGTGCTCTCACCATCCAGGCAACAGCAAGATGTTTGGACGACTAATAAATTTGGGGAAAACATGGAATCGCGCTTTGTTGTGCAAGTAGTAACAGCCAGGCCGAGTCGTGTGGCTGGTTTTCTCGCACTTGGAGTGCTTGGTCTAGGGTGGCTTGGGTCAGTCGCCCTGGCAAAGGAGCCATCCCTGACGGCAATCGAGTTGTACGATGGGCCAACCGGTCCCACGTATGTGCAACTCACGGATGTGCTGATCAATGGCAAGGCGGAAATGCGGGATTGCACCCCATCCCAGGCTGCCGCTATGGACAAGCCGACCTACAACAAGCTGGAGAAAGTCTTTTTGGGGCCTGGCGGTATCCTGGACCGTGGCGCAGACGGAGTAATGCACTACAACACCGGTCGTGGAACCGTGATCTGCGTGGCCCCCGCCGGTGCAAAATTCGACCATAATGCGGCTCTTTCTCTGTCGGATCTTGCCGAACAGGCGGTTTTGCGCGCTACCTCCATCGGGACTGCCGCTGAAGCGCCCGGTGCAGCGCCTCCAATCAAAAGAGGCGTCACGCTGGTATTTGTCGCCGCTCCGGATATGGAATTGGCCGAATTTCTGCGCGCCCAAAGGGCCATGGACGTTGCCGGCTGGAAAAGCTATCTTTCCCGCTATCAGTCTTCTCCCCATAGCGGGGATGCAAAGCTGGCCCTCGCATCCTTATATGTAGCCGCTGGCGAGGTCTACCTGCGCGCTTACGACAAATCTGCGGGTTCGGCTGAGCCCTCCTACCCAGATCTGAAGTCGGCAAAGGCTCAGGGAGAACTGGCCCACGCTTTGGGGACAAGTCTGCCTGCTGCCACCAAACTGGATGAGGCGGTACGCAAAAGGATCAATGCCATTGCCGCCAAGGGACGCAGCGAACTGGATGCCTACCACGCGGCCTTGAATGGACACACCTCCGGTTTCGGCCACTTGCAAAACGCCCGGAAATTCAGCGACATCGCGGGGGGGATCGATTCCTTCTTCCCGGCTGGACAGGCTCTTGCCGCCGACGTGATTCAAGACACCAACGCGTTGGAGTCGGCACTCCAGTCGGCAGGGTCAGCCCAAAGCGCCAACCAATTCGATCAGGCGTTCACCTACGTTGTTCCTTATCGCGATTTTGCGGACGAAGAGCCCCGCGTGGCTGCGGTAATCGACGCAACTTACGGTTATCACCTGGGACGGGGGAACCAGCTCAACCAGGCCTCCGATTTCGAAGGCGCCATCAAAGAATTCGAGAAAGCTTCGGCCACAAAGGACACCGTAGAAGTCCGGAGTTCTCTTAAGTCCGCTCGAGAACAATTGGTGATCGCAAGGGACAAGGCAGCCGCCGCAGAGGCTCTGGAAACCAGCAAGGCGTATGAGGATAAGCACGATATGCTCGACGCCTATGAGACGTTAGCCAGCCTGCCACCCGCGCAATTGGCCATGGTCACCATGGACATGGATCGATTGACGCCTGGATATGTACTGGCAGCTTCGCAAGAGGCCAAGGGGCTGCGGCAGGCGCACGACCCCATCCGGGGTATTGCCGACGAAGAAGGAATTCAAAGAGCGTACAAATACCTGGAGATAGCCTATCGGCTTAGCCAGAACGAGTCCTACAAAGACAGGATGGATTTGCTTGGCAACTCCCTCAGCGCATACCTTCTGGAGCAGGCAAAGCATTATTTTGCCAAGCCGGGAGGGTCGGCAACGGAACTGGGCTGGAATTACCTGAAGGAAGCCGAGCAATACAAGGCCTCAAACCTGGACGCGGTGCGTGACGCAGAGTTCACGGCATTGGCCGCGCATACCATGCGCTCGAAGATCTCAATCAGTGTCCAGTTCCGTGACCAGACATCGCAACGAGACAGCACGGGATTCGCCGGGCAGTTGGAAAATGCCATCATCACCGGACTCGAAGGGTCTGGAGTGCCGGTCAAGGTGGTTCGCTCTGGCGAGACCGCAGTCGTAGAGCCCGACTTTCAGTTGTCCGGTTATGTCCTGCAGCACCATTTGACGAACCTCCCCACCATTGAGCCGCAGGAGTCGAAGTACAGGGCCGGGGAAAAAGACGAGATTCGCGAAGAGTGGAACAAGGCCAATCGCGCTTACGAAGAGGCGAATATGCAATACGAGGCGGCCAAGACCTCTCTTCAAGGTGGGGAAGCACGCGGCAACAAGGAAGAGATCAAGGACTTGAACAACTCCTTGATGAATGCCGAGAAGGCCGTCAAAGAAGCGCACATCGTTTTGGATTCGACGAAGAAGTACGTTTCAACCGACATTATTCACACCTACACCTACACCAAGAGAACCGTGGATCTGGACGGCGTGATTCAGTTGCAATTCCGGATCGGCGATTCCTTCAGCGGCCAGATGGCTGACCTAGTGCCGATCACCAAAGAAGTCCACAAGCCCTTCGTCATGCTGGAAGGCGTAAATGCCGAGGACACGGAAGGGATCAAGAACTCCGGCACGCCTCCCGACACATCGGAATTCATGACCGAACTGGAAGATCAGGTTCTGAAGGAACTGATCTCGGAAGTCCGGAAGCAAGTGGAAAAGCTTCCTCGCAAAATCTACGATGGGGCAAGCAGTCGTGAGGCGGGTGGAGATTTAGACGGTGCGGGCGAAGCGTATTTGCGGTTTCTGAACATGACCTCGCAGGATGGTTCTGCCGAGTTCAGACACGCATCGGACTTCTTGAAGAAGCAGTTCAATATGGAGCCCACGCCACAAATCAATAAGCAACTCTGACCCCTTGCTCGGCCACGCAATTCAGATATTGGCTCGGCTATGGACCAGAGGCTGGACGACAAAGTCGCGGCAAGAGTGGGGATTGGCGAAGGCCAGAGCGGAGAACAATCGTGAATGCCCGTGACAATGCGCAGAGCGGTGAGATAACACGGATCGGCAAGTACGACATCATCGATGTGCTTGGACGCGGAGGAATGGGGGTTGTCTACCGCGCCATCGACAAGCAGATCGGCCGCGAAGTGGCGATCAAGACCCTCACCGATGGCTTCCAGGGCGATCCCGGGATGCTTGCGCGCTTTTACGAAGAAGGCCGCAGGACAGGCCGTCTGAATCATCCGAATATTGTCACGGTCTACGACCTTGGAGACGATGAGGGCATTCCGTACATCGTAATGGAATGCGTTGAAGGCGATCCTCTGGACAAGATCATCAAGCATGGAATCACGCTTTCGATGCCTGAGCGATTGGGAATTGTGGAGGAAGTCTGCTCTGCCCTGGGCTATGCTCACCGCAACAATGTGATTCATCGCGATGTGAAGCCGGCTAATATCTTTGTACAACCGGACGGAACGACAAAGCTACTGGACTTTGGCATTGCGCGGCTTGAAAAGCGCGATCATGACTCTGCCCTCACCCGGACCGGCAACATCATCGGCACCGTTCCCTACATGGCGCCGGAGCGGCTAAGGAACGAAGAAGTTGACGGTCGTTCCGACCTGTTTGCCGCAGGTGTTGTCCTCTATCAACTGATCACGGGACAACTGCCCTTCACGGGCTCCGATGCCGTGTTGATGCAGAAGATTCTCACCGATCCCCATCCGCCCATCGGCAGCATTCGTCGAGATCTGCCTCCTTCTCTGGAATTGATTGTTGACCGCGCTTTGGCAAAGTCTCCAGACGATCGGTACCCGACCGGAGAAGAGATGGCGGCTGATTTGACCGCGGCCATCGCCGACCTGCAACATGAGCAGATCGCAGAACTGCTGCCGGAAGCACAACATCTTGTCGAAGCCGAAGACTTCACCCGTGCCCGCAGTGTACTTCACCAGGTTCTGAAGATTGACAACAAGCATGCCGACGCTCGGCGGCTCCTGGGCGAAATTCAGCGCCACTTTACCCAGCGTCAGCGCGAAGAAAGAATCCAGCAATTTCGCCAGCAAGCTGAAGACGCAATCGCCAACAATCAATTCGACCAAGGGCTTTCTTTTCTCGAAGGCGGCTTGGAGCTGGATTCCGCCAATACCGAATTGGTGCAGTTGCAGGCTAAGGCAAAGCGAGAGAAAGAGAAGCGGGATCGGATCAACGAATTCATGCGCCAGGCGGAAACCGCGCGGCGCAAGGGTGACTTCAAGTCGGCAATTCAGGCCGCCGAGAAAGCGTTGAAAGTCGATAAAACCGATTTGAAGATCGTCTCGCTCTGCAACCAGCTTTCAAAAGAAGCAGAAAAGGCGCAAAAGCAGGCGCAAGCCAAGAGCCTGCTGGGAACAGCACGCGGCGAGATCGGCTCTCGACGCTATAACGAAGCCATCGAATTGCTCAAGCAGATTGAACAGATCGACCCCACCAATCCGGAGATCACGCTTCTTTTCAGAGACGCCAATTCCGGCCTGGACCAAATCAAGCGCCGGGAAACGATCGCCATGCTGGAAGAGGAAGTTGCTACTTCGAGCAGCCTTGAGCAGCTACAGCAGGCTTCGCAATCAATCAAGACCGCAATGTCCGGCATGCCTTCCGAGGCCACGCTCTTTCGTCTAAGCGCCCAGGTGGATCGCCAGATCAAGGATTACGAGAATCGCCAACTGGTAGACAACACCGTCCAGGCTTGCCGCGACCTGCAACCCCGGGAGGCGCTTGAGCTGGTTCGCAATGCTCGTCAACAACTGCCCGAGGATGAGCGGCTGCTTGCCATGGAGGCGCTCCTTGCCGATCGTTTCAGACAGCAGACAGTGGAGGAGCGCCAGAACGATTACATGTCCCGGGCTCGCGAGGCGCTGAAGGATGCAAAGTACTCTGAGGCTGTGAGTATTCTCGAACTGTGTCATGCCGAAGGGATTGCGACTGCAGAGATCCTGTCGTTGCTCGAGTTCGCCCACAGCGAAGAAACCGAGTACCGGCGTCAGGAGATGCTTCGCAACAATCTCTCCCATGCACAGTCGCTGATTGCCGAAGCCGAATACGACCAGGCCGTTGGCTTCCTGCAGGCCGCCTTGAAGCAGACCGACGACCAGGCGCTGCGGATGCTTCTGGAACAGGCGGGCGCGGGCAAACAGTCTTTTCAAAGACAGATTGAGGCAGGACTAACCTCGGCGGGCAAACTCGCACAGGCCGGCAGGGTGCCCGATGCCATTCAATTCCTTGAGGCGCAACCGCGCGCGATTCAGCGCTCTGCACGCGTACAAGGCGCGCTGGTTGCTCTGGAAGAATATCGACAGCAGGCCCTGTTTCGTTTCATTGGCAGAGCGTATGGGGCCTTGGAAAGCGATCTTCCCGCGGGCGAGGCAGTCATCCGCTGTGTCGAGGCAGTTACGCCCAGTTCTCCATTCTTCAAATCGATGGCATCTTCCCTGCGCTCAAGGGAACAGGCATTTGCCGACCGGATGGTCTCCGATGCGCTGTCTCGCTGCAAGGACCTGATTCGTCAACGCGAAAAGGAATCCGCCGCCCAGTTGCTTCAAACCGTTTCGGGGCTGGTCGATTTCAGCAGCCCCGAACTGAAGAGTGACTGGCAGCGCGCGCAAAAGAAGGCCGGAATCCGGCCTCGCAGTTAGTGCTTCACCTCCGTGAGTTTGCGGTTGATGTACTTATCGAGCATGGCGGGGATCTCGGCATTCATGCGCTCGACCATCCGGTCTTCTGCCGTCTTCATCTTCGCATCCATGCTTGTGACCATCCGGTCTTCTGCCGTCTTCATCTTTCCATCCACGCTGTCCATGCGCTTTTCAAAGACATTAAGCCTGGCATCCAGCGAGGGGGTCAGTTGACCCATGGCAGTTTGAGCCTGCATCCGCAATTCCTTCAACTCATCCCGGTTTTCGGCCAATTGCTGGCTTAGCCTGAAGACCAGTACCAATAGCACCGCGAGAATGGCCAGGTTTGCAATCAGCATGATTCGCATTGCCTTCAATTTGCCCTCCAGCTTGCGCACCTCGGCGCCGTTGGAATCTCCCGATGCAACCGCCGCAGACGGCGAAGTCAGATTCGTTTGCGTCTTGGGTTCTTGACCACGTGACCTTGGCGGCAACCCTTGGCTCGGACCACTCGAGGGCGGTGGGGCAGGAGTTCGGCCTGGGACGGCGGTACGAGGGATGGGTGTGTTGTAGGAAGGCGCACCATAAGCAGGTTCGGTTCCATATCCTTGTCGCCCACCCGCACCTTGGGAGGGGGAAAACCCGGATGCCGCCGAGGCCGAACTCGCCCGAGTGGGTTCCTGAATCACGCGGGTCGCCTCGTGAACCACCTGGGTTGGCTCTCGGAGAACGCGCGTGGCTTCATAAGCGGGCGGTGCGGCCGACTCCCGTTCCAGCAATCGAACCCGCAACTCCGGCCCGTCTACCCCGAGGCCAAGAACATCTCCTGAGCGAATGCTGAACCCGTCGCCTGCCAGGTTTCCATTCAGGTACGTGTCCCCACCTGGACCGTTGACTTTGTTGCTCAGCCTGACTGTCTCGTTGACCACCTGAAGTGCCACATGTTCGCTGGACACGCCGGGGAATTGTCCCGCTGGCAAGCTTACTTCACACCTGGGATCTTGGCCAATTCGAATTCGAGACTGACTCAAGACCCACCTGTTCGATCCGCCGATAACCACAATCTCAATGTCCATCTTTCACCTGAATCTCGGATTCTTTGGTTCGAAGCCTTTGATGCTCTACTAAATGAACCTCGAACGCCGATCAAGCCAAATAGGCACGACCGCTGCTCGAGCAACCCCATGAAAAAGGTGTTCCTTGCAAGCAGACTAGCACCCTGGCTTGAAGATTGAAAACTCTCTTGGGCTTGGTCGAAAGATTATCCTGGCAAATTCGTTTCAGGCACACTCTGGCCGCTCGGTCGCTTCTCGATCTCGTTCATGACCGGAATCTGGGAGCGGAGGAAGTCTATTGCATTGAGCCGTGCTATCTATTCCAGCAAGAGCCTTTCTGTCGACTCCTTTTACTCGACCACCAAAGCCGAAGCGGTGGCGCGGCCATAAAGGGCGGTCACAGATCGAAGTCTCGCAGCCAATTCCTGGCCAAGTGCGCCTGGGCGGTAGCGCCACTTCCAGTTTCCGCTCACTGTACCCGGAAGATTCATGCGCGCAGAAGAGGACAACCCCAGAACATCTTGAACCGGAATGATCACCGTATCGGCGACCGAGGCCTCCACTGCGCGGATCAGGATCCAATTGATCTCCGCCTTGTCATCGAAGTCAAGATAGGCTTGGGCGAATGCGTGCTCATTTCGAATGTCCGATTCGGTGCGCGTGCTGTCGCCCGCGCCCGAACTGGTCCACCAACCTACTGTTGTGTCGTTGTCGTGGCTACCGGTGTAGGCCACCAGGTCGCGGCTGTAGTTGTGAGGACGAAACGAAGGTCCCTGCGGGTCGGTCCCGAAGGCAAACTGCAAAATGCTCATCCCGGGTAGGTCAAAGCTCCTTCGCAAACCCTCCACCGACGGTGTGATCACGCCCAGGTTTTCAGCTACAATCGGCAATTTGCCAAACTCATTTTCGAGCGCCGACAGAAGCTTTTCTCCCGGACCCTTGACCCACCGGCCTCGCAAGGCAGTAGGCTCGCTCGCAGGAACCTCCCAGTACGATTCAAAGCCACGAAAATGATCGAGACGGACAAGATCGAAAAGGGCAAGTGCGGCGCGAAAGCGATCGATCCACCAGCAGTACCCACTGGCTTCCAAAACCTCCCATCGGTAGATTGGGTTGCCCCAGCGCTGACCGGTGGCGCTGAAGTAGTCTGGCGGCACTCCGGAAACCACGGTTGGATTGCCTTGGTTATCGAGGTAGAACAGTTCCGGATGTGCCCAGACGTCCGCACTATCGTGCGCAACGTAAATGGGGATATCGCCCATCAGGCGGATGTCGCGCTTGGCGCAATAGGCTTTGAGATCTGCCCATTGGCGGAAGAACTCGAACTGTGCGAACTTGATCTCGTCGAGCCGATGGGTGAGCCGATGAGTCCAGTCCGCGATCGCGATCGGATTGCGTTGCCGAATGTCTCGATCCCATGTCGTCCATGCTGTTCCGTTATGAGCGTCCTTCAAGGCCATGAAGAGTGCGAAGTCCTCGAGCCATGGGCTCGCGCACTCACAGAAACGGTCGAAGGACGAGCGATCTGCGCGCGATGAATCGGCAAAGAACGCTCTGGCGGCGCGTGTCAAGAGAGGCTGCTTGAACTGAACCACCTTCTCGAAGTCGACAGAGTCTTCTGGAAAATGGGGTGCTTGGTCCAGATCCGATTGTTGCAACAACCCCCGGTCCCTCAGGCGCTCCAGACTCAGCAGCAGGGGATTGCCTGCAAAGGCAGAGAAACATTGGTAAGGGGATTCGCCATAACCAGTAGGATTCAACGGCAGAACCTGCCACAACCTCTGTCCGGCGGCGAAAAGAAAATCTGCAAATTCATAAGCGTATGGCCCGAAATCGCCAATGCCAAAACGACCCGGCAATGAGGTGCAATGCAGCAAAACCCCGCTGGTTCGGGTGGGAAAGGGTCTGATTTGCTTCGCTGCTGCCTCTGCTGTCACCGCACGCTCTCTTCCTGCTCACATCGCGCATCCGTTTCTGCTGGCGCCGAATGCGTCAACGGGCCATGGCCAAGATCGAATGTCCCTGGAGTTTCCATACGCAAATCGCGTAAGTCGCCCAGAATGCTGGCTGCCCAGCGATAGATATTGTGGTCCATCACATGATGGCGCATGCGCTGCATGCGGGTGCGCCGCTCATCGTGCTCCATCTCCAGGCCCTCATGGATGGCTTCGGCAACGCCTTCAATGTCATAGGGGTTTACCATCAAGGCGTCTAAGAGTTCGGTGGCAGCACCGGCAAACTTGCTCAGCACCAACACCCCATCTTCATCGTCGCGCGCGGCCACGTACTCCTTGGCGACCAGGTTCATTCCATCGTGCAGCGAGGTTACCAGACAGACATCGGCCACCCGATACCACCGGTCGACTTCCTCATGGTCGCACTGACGTTCGATCAGAAGAATCGGCTTCCAATTCGCGGTCTGGAAACGCCCGTTGATACGCTCCGCGGTCTCTTCGACCAGGTTGCGCAGATTTACATAGCTGGGAATCCGCGAGCGGCTCGGCGCGGCGATCTGTACCATCGTCAGGCGTTCCAGGTAAAAAGGATGCTCCTCGATCAGCCTTTCGACCGCAACCAGCCGCTCCACGATTCCCTTGGTGTAGTCCATCCGGTCTACACCCACGATCATGGTTTCACACCGGAGTCCGAACTCCTTGAGCAAGTCATCGCGCGTCGACTTCGGCACCTTCCGCTCCTGTTTGCTGCCATCCAGAGCCACGCTTACTGGATACGGGCGCACCGTGCTGGTGTGTCCATCGCGACGGGCGGTCATATGTTCGCGGTCGGTCCGCGATTCCAGAACGCGGTCCACGGTGGAGAGAAAGTTATTGCAGAAAAGCGGGATATGGAATCCGATCAAGTCCGCGCCCAGCAAGCCGTCCAATAGCTTGGCCTGCCAAGGGCAGATGCCGAAGGCTTCTGGATTGGGCCAGGGAATGTGCCAGAAGATTGCCACGCGCGCGTCAGGGCGGGCAGCCTTGATGAGCCTGGGCACCAACGCAAAGTGGTAATCCTGAACAAAGACAATGGGGTTGGCGCTGCCCTCCATCTCCTCAAGCAGCGCCGCTGCAAATTTCTCGTTTACCTGTTGATAGCATTCCCAATCCGAGGCGCGAAAGATCGGCCGGGTATGCGCAATGTGGCACAGCGGCCACAAACCTTCGTTGGCAAAGCCGTCGTAGTAGCCGGCTTCTTCTCCGCTTGAGAGCCACACCCGGCGCAGGGTATAGCGAGGGTCGTCGGGGGGTACGCGGAGACGGTCGTGCTTATCCACGTTCAGGGCATCCTCGCTGCCGCTGCCGTGCGCAACCCATACCCCATCACAGGCCCGCAGAACCGGCTCGATGGCCGTCACCAGACCGCTGGGTGGAACCTGCCACACGGTCTCTTTCCCGTCGAGCACATGCATGTAAGGCTCGCGGTTGGAGAGAACGAAGATCTTGCTGGCGCCAAATCGCTCCCGTATGTGCACGGCCAGCCGCTCGGCAGTCCACTGGTGCTCACCTGCGTCGCGCAGCCGCGCTTCGGTTTCAGCCGCTGCCCGTGCTTCAAGCAGGCTGTCGGCCATCGATTCCACTTCACGCGCCAGCGGGGTAAACAGACTAAGTTCCGTCAAGCTTTCGTCGGCAGGATCGGCGGATTGTCCCATACGCAACCGCCGCAGCCGATCGGCCACGCGCATCATAGGCACCATCAGGAACCAGCGAACCATGAGCAGCGTGATGCCAACAATCAGTAGCACGAAAGCGACCATCCGCCAGAAGCTCTGGCGCCAAACCTCAGTGCCTTCCTCACCGATAGAGCGAGCATCTTCCAAAATTACCAGGGCCCCGCTGTTGTGCCCGCCGGCGTGCAGCGGGATAGCCTCCTCAAGCCATGCCTGATCGTCCTGATGGCCAAATACCGAGTAGTCGCTTCCCTGCTGCAGAGCCTTGTCCAACGGTCCGCGCGGGAGGCCCGTGAATATCGCCGTCGCCCCCGATTCGGAGACCATTTTCGCGTTCATGTCATAGATCGCCAAACCCAGTGCATCGTCCTCTGAGCGCAGTCGCGCCGCCAATCCTGGCAGATCCGCGGATTGGCCTGTCGCCAATGCCTTTTCCATCTCTGCTTGCAGGCTCTTTCCGTGCAAGACAGTTCTGTCCCTGAGTTCCTGCCGCAGGACGTGCTTATGCGCCAACACCTCAAAGTAGGTGGAGGCAACCGAGACCACCGTGATTCCCACGATCAGTGCGAGAATCAGCCGGATGCGAAAGAATTGCATGTCACCCCTCCACTACTTTTGTAAACACGTCGTGCCTGGATCCCTGTGCAATTTTGGACCATTCTCTGTATTGGATGCATGCCCTCTGGTCGGGCAGCTCAACCCCTGCCAATTTGCATGCAAATGCTGCAATAGCAGAAGTTACGGAGGGATCAAAAGTGACGGATCGCGTCGCCTGGGCCGGTTGCAGGGGGATTGGGTGTTGCAAAACCGCGTTCGCCGGTGCGCTCCGCGTGGCTTTCGAGAGAGCGGCTCACAAGATCCCTGGAGCCAAGCCCAACGGCCAGAGCCAAGGTCAGAACAATGCCGCCGAAGAGGATACCAAAGGCCAGCTCAACAATGTTGCCGCCCATCTGCAGGTGGTCGAGGACCATAGCAGCTGTCAGCACCAGGACCAGCCACTTGATACCTAGCGAAAGAAATCGCGCGTATTGAAGCTGAGCATTCACGGCGCCTATGAGCACCGACCGGGCCAGAAAACGCGCGATCAAGGTCCCTGCGAGCAGCAGAATCACGGCCCCGACCACGTGTGTCAGGTAGGGCAACAGCGAACTCGGCAGTGTTGTGGCAGTTGCATAGGAAGCATCGAAAGCCGAGACGCCGATGATGAGTCCCAGTAAAACGCATGACCAGAAGGAGATCCGGGCGATCAACGCCGTGGGAGATGTGGACGGCGCCCAGTCTGTGTCGCCTCGGGTGCGGGCCAGGTATTCATCGAATTTGGCCACTGCTAGCCCGCGTCGCAACAAAGCGGAAAGGGCCATGCCGATCAAGGTAAACACCATCAAGGCAACAATGAAGGCCAGGATCCCTGGCAATATGGCGATGAGCAAGGATAGGACGCGATAGAGAGACTGATGAAGCGCGTCGGACATTAGGTGCCAGACGGAGGGGTTTTCTACGTGCATAGCCTGCAAGGTCTGGGATGTATCGGGCTGCAAGACAGCGGCAAGAACGGTATGCATCATAATCACTCCTGGAATCGGTTCGCGGAAATCGGCTCTCATGCTCTGCGCTGAAGACGGAATTAACTCGTTGATTCCTCATGGATTGAACCGGTCTGGCCACCGCCAGCGGGAGAAGAGATAGCTTTTGTCCGCGTCAAAGGCGGCAGCAACCGCCTCAATATGGCGCTCGGGCTCTGTGCCGGAAGCCGTAATGTTCAAGTGACTTGCGACCCAGGCAAGGTAAAGCGGGATCATCGCGCCGAGCAGATGTCCGCGGTTGATCGTGCGAAGCCGGTAGGCCAGCAGAAAGTCGAAGACAATCCGCGCCCAAAGGCTGTCAGGCATCCGGAATGCAGCAGCATCCAAAACCGAGAGCCTCTTTAGCCCGAGCAGCGAATTCGGCGGCAGCACCAACGACCAGATTTCATAGAGGTTGGTGTACGCAAGCTGAAAGGCCTGAATCATGGGTGCAACATCCGTTGCCCCGTCCAGTAAGGCTGCTTGCGACCTGGGCACGGGATCGCGCAGTGGCGGCAACGGCCGGGGTCGTTGCCAGAAGGCGGCCTTGGCATCGATATCGGAGAACAGCGATCCGACCACCATGGGGAGTATGGTGTTCAGGTCGGGACCGGCGGGTTGCGGCAGGTTGCGCGTGCCTACGTCGAACTGGTTGATCGCGAATCCCGCGACCGTGGCTTCGTTGACGGGCCATAACAACGCGTCGCCCTGGTTAGCCGCCGTAAACCGATGGGCGGCGGTGGCCAGACGTTCTGACATGCGAAGCGAGAGGCCCAGATCGACAGCCAGCGGAAACCGCGCCCGGGAGCCGAACAGTCCGCGCGTGAGCGGATAAAGGATCGCAGAGTTGACCAAGGCCGCGTTGGCCGGCAGTTGGTAACTGGGGACTGCCAGATCGGTGGTCGGATTCATTACAGCCTGAGCGAGATCGGAGAGCGCGGAAGATCCAAGCGAACTCGATTCGGCCCCAAGCATGAGAACGGCTCGCGCCTTGTGCTTCTCGGCAAGCTGGTACGCAGTGACAAAATCAGCCGCGTTGAGAGTCCACGAAACGTTCGTTGCTGGAACAGTGACCATCCGAAGTGGCGGGGTGGAATCAGGCCGGAACGCATCGGGAGAAGCGACGAGCAAGCTCTCCGTGGGAAAAGCGGCGGCCAAATGGGAAAGAACCGCTTCGAGTTGCTCCGGCGGCATGGCGGCGAGCAGAACAAAGAGCTCGGCCTCCAGGTGCACGGAGGGAACGTTGGTTTCCGAAACTGGATAGATAGTCGCCATGAGTATTCTGGAGTTTCATGCTAGACGGGCTCGTGGCCCAACTACTGTCTTCGATTGACCAATTTCGCTGCAGCCGGAATCGTCCTGAGTTTTAGGATGCAGGCTTGGCATGGGATGGCTGCAGTTCAAGCCAAAGGAAGGAGTACGGAGCCAGGGTAAGCACGTAAGGCGCTTCGGTGACCGTGGGGAACGGCACATATCCCAGCATTTCAACAGGTTCGGCGCCGGCGCGGTCAGCCATATCGAGAGCGACTGGCTGGGCAAAGCGGCTGAGATTGGCAACGCAAAGTACGGTCTCGTGCGTACCGTCGCCGCGATCCAGGTCGCGCAAGTAGGCCAATATCTTCCGGTTTGCCGGATTCAGGAAACTGAGGGTTCCACGCCCAAACACCTGAAAGAGTTTACGCAAGGCAATCATGTTCCGGGTCCAGTGCAGAAGGCTGGACTGGTCGCTCACTTGGGCTTCCACATTGATAGCTTGGTAGCCGTAAATGGGGTCCATGACCAGGGGCAAATAGAGCCGCGCAGGGTCGCACTTTGAGAAGCCTGCATTCCGGTCTGAATTCCACTGCATGGGGGTCCGCACGCCGTTCCTGTCCCCAAGGTAGATGTTGTCGCCCATGCCGATTTCGTCGCCATAGTAAAGGATCGGTGTGCCCGGAAAGCTCAACAGCAGCGAGTTCAACAGCTCAATTCGGCGCCGGTTGTTATCGACCAATGGCGCCAACCGTCTGCGGATGCCCACATTGACCCGCATGCGCGGATCGGCCGAGTAGGCGATGTACATATAGTCGCGCTCGTCGTCGGTCACCATCTCCAGGGTGAGTTCGTCGTGATTGCGTAGGAACAAGCCCCACTGGCAGTTGGCCGGGATGGCGGGCGTTTGGGCCATGATATCGGTGATGGGCAGGCGATCTTCCTGACGGAGGGCCATATAGATACGCGGCATCAGGGGAAAGTGGAAGGCCATGTGGCATTCGTCGCCGTCGCCGAAGTAAGGACGCACATCGGCCGGCCACTGGTTGGCTTCGGCCAGGATGAGACGGTTGGCGTACTCGGCATCGATGGTGGCGCGGAGGGTCTTGACCACCGCGTGGGTCTCAGGCAAGTTTTCGCAGGAGGTTCCATCGCGCTCGGCCAGGTACGGAATGGCATCCATGCGCAGCGCGTCGACGCCCATGTCGAGCCAGAAGCGCATGGCCTTCAGGACTTCCTCGATCACCGCCGGATTATCGAAATTCAGGTCGGGCTGGTGTGAAAAGAAGCGGTGCCAATAGTAGGCCTTGGCCGTCTCGTCCCATTTCCAATTGGAGATCTCGGTGTCGGTGAAGATAATGCGTGCGTCCTGGTAGAGTTGGTTGGTTGAAGACCAGACGTACATCTCGCGCGCCGGTGAGCCGGGCGGCGCCAGCCGGGCGGCCTTGAACCAGGGATGTTGATCGCTGGTGTGATTGATGACCAGTTCGATCATCACCTGCATATTGCGCTGGTGAGCAGCCAGCAAAAACTGTTTGAAGTCGTTCAATGTTCCATAGGACGGGTTGACGTCTACATAGTTGGAGATGTCATAGCCGTCATCCCGTTGGGGCGACGGGAAGAATGGCAGCAGCCAGATGCAGGTGACGCCGAGGTCCTGCAGGTAATCGAGGCGCGACAGCAGTCCTGGAAAGTCGCCAATGCCATCGGCGTTGGAGTCCGCGAAAGCCCGGACATGCAGTTCGTAAATGATTGCATCTTTGTACCAGAGCGGATCGGTTGCGCTTGCCAGCTTCTTCACTCGTCAACTCTCCAAGTCGCTTTGATGCTCGTTCTGCAGCTTGCGTTGAGCCCGCAACGGCACTTGAACTATTGGACAAGGATGGCGTATGCCGCTGAATGCGCGAGCGCACTTGCCTAAGATGTATACCAAACGAAATGGAACCGGGCAATGAAGATTTGTTCCTTGTGCTTCCCGGGAACTTCTGCCGAAGGGAAGCGACAAGGCGCCGCGCGGGTAGGCCGCACGGCGCGCTGAACGAGCGACTATCACAGTTTCCCGAGGCTCTGCGGAGAGGCACGAGAGACTGCAGCATCAAGCGGCCAAGGTTTTAGCGCCTGTTGCCGCTCACGTGGCCGTGCCCATCGCGGACCTCGTTCCCCCTGAAATGGGAAACTCTGTCCAGACGATTGGAAGGCGCGGGCCTCTCGCCACGGCTTGGCCTCGGCCCGTTGTATCCGTGTTCCGGATGGAAGCGGTTATTCACATGACCGCGGAAGCCCTCGGAACCGTGAAACCACGGACCGGTGCCGATAAAGCCGCCGCCTGCAAACCACTCCGGTCCATAGTAGCCATAGGGCGCGCAATCGTACGGAGCGGCGTCATAGTAGCCGTAAGGACAGTCCGGTGCAACACCAACTTCTACGGCAATCTGCGCCGCCGCTTTCGGAGCGGCTGCCATCATCATGCAACCTGCAAACGCCGTAAATACCGCAAACTTCAACAAGTTCATAAGATCTCCTCACTGTTGTGGTGTCGTGATCGACCACCCACTGCTTATCCACGCTACTGACCTGCATCTGGATGGTCTGAGCAAAATGGACCAGCGATTGATGTGGCCTGAAGCTGCAGAATGGGATCACAGTTTGTTCGCATTGAAGGGGCGATCAGATTTGATCATTTTTGATTCACTGATATCGATAAGATGGCTTCGTCGGAGTTTCGAAGAAAGCCGCAGACTGCGAAGCATTGTGACTCCCGCTCAAGATAACCCCATTGAAACTCGTCACCGAAAAGGAGATAACTTCCGCATGAAACTGAGTACAAGCGATAAGGCAACAGGAAAGATTCACGAAATCAAGGGCGCGATCAGACAGAAGGCCGGCGAGCTATCCAATAACCCCAACCTGGAAGACGACGGCAGTGCCGAGAAGATTGCAGGGAAAGTTCAGAACATCGCTGGCAAGATTGAAGATGCTGTCGGCGAATAACGAAACAATCAACGTTGTGAAAGGAATACCATGTCGCAAACTGTGTTGGAGCAAATCGGCGATCAGATTGACGAAACGGCGCACAAGGCCACACGAGCAGCTTCTGCCGTTTCGGATGCCTTTGAGGATAGTGTCCAGGCAGCCAAGCGTGCTGCAAAACGTGGTGGCCATGTCGCGACCGAATTGCTCGATGACACCGTGGGACGTGTGCGGCGTCATCCCATCAAAGCGGTTCTATCCACGTTTGCGGTTGGCATTGCCGCTGGGGCCGCGATTGTGTTGAGCATGAAGCGGAAACAACTGTAACCCTGGGCGCTGATCGACGATGACGCTGGTCAGCGCTGCTGAAAGCCAACCGTGCAACTTCAGATCTGAAAACCACGTGACCGTGGTTTTCGCCTTCAATCGAGCTGCGCCAAAACCGCTTCGATCTCTTCGATTTGCTTTGCGTGACGAAGCGGATGCATAGCCATCAGCAGAAGCATTTCACAACAGTCGATACTTCCAAACAGAGGTTGACCCCAACCATCCTTTTCAGGCCATGGTATCCGCATGCAATTGCTGCAAGGCGTAAACCGTGGTGTGGTTCAGTTGAATGGCCGCGATGCCCTCCGCAGCAGCCTGTGCGGCGGCTATGGTGGTGATGGTGGCGATGCGCGCCAGCACCGCAGCCCGCCGAATTGCCTTCTCGTCGAAGAACGTATCTTGCCCGCGCGGTGTGTTGATGATCAATTGAATGCGGTCGCCCTTGATCAGATCCACAACGTTGGGCCGGCCTTCCTTCACCTTGAACACCCGCTCGACCTTGAGCCCCGCGGTCTCCAGGACATCGGCCGTACCCTCGGTAGCGACGATCTTGAAGCCCAGATGCACGTAGCGCCGCGCCAAGTCTACTGCCGCCGATTTGTCATGATCGTTGACGCTGAAGAAGACCGTGCCGCCGGTGGGAAGCACGTGTCCAGCCGATAACTGTGCCTTGGCAAAGGCCTCGCCAAAGGTAGCCGCCACGCCCATTACCTCGCCGGTAGATCGCATCTCCGGACCAAGAACCGTATCGACCCCAGCGAACTTCGACCAAGGGAAGACCGGCGACTTGACGTAATAATGCGTGCCTGTTTCCAAGTCTTTGCCCGAGGCAACCTGCGCTGGCAGCAGTTCGCTCAACTTGCGCCCTGTCATCAACCGCGCCGCCATCTTGGCCAGCGGAATTCCGGTCGCCTTGGAAACATAAGGAACCGTGCGAGAGGCGCGTGGGTTCACTTCAATCACGTAGACATGATCCTGCCCCTGCGCATCGCGCTGGATGGCAAACTGCAGATTCACCAGGCCAACCACCTTGAGCGCCAAAGCCAGTTTCCGCGTATAGGTACGCAGAACTTCCAGCGTCTCTTCGCGAATGCCTACTGCGGGCAAAACGCAAGACGAATCTCCGGAGTGGATGCCGGCTTCCTCGATATGCTGCATGATGCCGGCGATCACTACGTCCTGGGAATCGCAGAGTGCATCCACATCGACTTCGATCGCGTTCTCCAGGAAGTGATCCACCAGTACCGGCCGCTCCTGCGAGTACTCCACGGCCTGAGTCATATATTGGGCCACAGCCTCCGCATCGTAAGCAATCACCATGGCGCGGCCACCAAGCACATAACTGGGCCTTACCAGCACGGGATAGCCGATACGTTCACCAACAGCCAAAGCTTCTTGCACGCTGGTGGCTGTTCCGCCTGCGGGCTGCGGGATCTCCAACTCGTCCAGCAGCTTGCCGAACCGCTTGCGATCCTCGGCAAGATCGATGGATTCAGGCGAAGTGCCAATGATGGGTACGCCGGCGGCCAGTAATCGCTTAGCCAAGTTGAGCGGGGTCTGCCCGCCGAACTGCACGATCATGCCGATATCCGCGCCCGATTGAGCCTCGTGGTTGTAGACCGCCAGCACGTCTTCCAGAGTCAACGGCTCAAAATAGAGGCGATCGCTGGTGTCGTAGTCGGTCGACACGGTCTCGGGATTGCAGTTGACCATGATGGTCTCGTAGCCGTCTTCCTTCAACGCAAAGGCGGCATGACAGCAGCAATAGTCGAATTCGATGCCTTGTCCAATGCGATTCGGCCCCGACCCCAGAATGATCACCTTGTGCGTCTTCGTCGGCGGCGCTTCGTCCTCTTCGTCGTAAGTGGAATAGAGGTAGGGCGTCATGGATTCGAACTCGGCGGCGCAGGTATCCACCAGTTTGAAAACCGGCTTGACTCCCTTGCTCTCGCGCAGTTCCCTCACCTGCTGCGTACCCGCGTGGCCTTCCAGCTTCCACTCGGTGGCGATGCGCTCGTCGCTGAGGCCAAAACGCTTCAGACGCAACAATTCCTCTGTCGAAATGGTCTCCGGCGTGGTCTCAGAAATCGAACTCTGTGCCAGGGTGATCTCGCGCAATTGGTGCAGGAACCAGGGATCCATGCCGGTGAGGCGAACCACTTCGCGCACACTCATGCCGCGCTCGAAGGCGTAGCGGATGTATCCCAGCCGCTCCGGCTTCGGGGTTACCAGCATCTGCGTCAGGCGGCGCGGTTCCAGCACTTCAGCTCCCGTCTTCTTGCCGGTTTCCAGAGCCCGCCAGGCCTTCATCAACGCTTCCTTGAAGGTGCGGCCCATGGCCATCACTTCGCCTACCGACTTCATCTGCGGGCCCAGCGTGTCGTCGGAACCGGGGAACTTCTCGAATTGCCACTTGGGAATCTTCACCACGACGTAATCGATGGTGGGCTCGAAACAGGCCGGCGTCTTGCGGGTAATGTCGTTGGGAATCTCGTCGAGCGTATAGCCGACGGCCAGCTTGGCGGCGATCTTCGCGATCGGGAAGCCGGTGGCCTTCGATGCCAGCGCTGAAGAACGCGAGACGCGCGGATTCATCTCGATCACCGTCATGCGGCCATCCTGCGGATTGACGGCAAATTGCACGTTCGACCCGCCCGTCTCCACGCCGATCTCGCGCATGACCGCGATAGCGGCGTCACGCATCTTCTGATACTCGCGATCGGTGAGCGTCTGCGCCGGGGCCACAGTAATGCTGTCGCCGGTATGCACGCCCATGGGGTCAAAGTTCTCAATCGAACAGATGATGATCACGTTGTCCGCCAGATCGCGCATCACCTCGAGCTCGTATTCCTTCCAACCCAGCACGCTCTCTTCAATCAGGCACTCGTGGACCGGGGAAAGGTCCAATCCGCGTGCCAGAATCTCCAGCAGCTCTTCGCGGTTGTAGGCAATGCCGCCGCCTGTGCCGCCCAGCGTGAAGCTCGGCCGGATCAGAACTGGAAAGCCCAGCTTGCCGGCAAAGTCCAGGCCGTCGCGCAGGTTGTTCACCAGCGCCGACTTCGAGACTTCCAGGCCGATGC
>CAZLMY010000056.1:0-33396 GCA_964560845.1 uncultured Occallatibacter sp.
CGATCTCTCCCAGGGTTTGGGCCGCCGGGTGCGTCTTCAGGTCGAAGGCCAGGATACCGAACTCGACAAGAGCCTGCTCGAAGCCATCAAGGATCCGCTCACGCACGCGGTAAGAAACTCGCTCGATCACGGTATCGAGCCGCCCGACGTTCGCCAGGCGGCCGGCAAAGACCCCGAGGGCGTCCTCAAACTGCGCGCCAGCCAGGAAGGCAGCCACGTCGTCATCGAAGTTTCCGACGACGGCGCAGGCATCAACGTGGAGCGCGTTCGCGCCAAGGCCATCGAACGCGGCCTCATCACCGTGGAACGCGCCGCCCATCTGGGCGAGCGGGAACTGCTGCAACTCATTTTTCTGCCCGGGTTCTCCACCGCCGCTGCGGTGACCAATGTCAGCGGCCGCGGCGTCGGCATGGATGTGGTCCGCACCAACGTCGAGAAGATCGGCGGCAAGGTCGAAATCGATTCCCGCACAGGCAAGGGCACCACCCTGCGCATGAGGATTCCGCTCACCCTGGCCATCATCCCCGCGCTGATCGTGCGCAGCGTCAATCAAAGCTTTGCGCTGCCGCAGGGCGCGCTCTCCGAACTGGTGCATGTTCCGCCGGCGATGGCCTCCACAGCCATCGAATGGATGGAAGGCGCTCCACTCTACCGGCTGCGCGGCAAGCTGTTGCCGCTGGTGTTCCTCGATCGCCTGCTGGTTCCCAACGGTGTCCACAAGCTGGCTACGGAGCGGGATAACTTCATCGCGGTTCTCGACGCCGACGGTCGCCGCTTCGGTCTGGTGGTCGATGGTCTCGCCGATCCGGAAGAGATTGTCGTCAAGCCGCTGTCCGCGGTTCTGAAAGAAATCGGCGTCTATTCCGGCGCCACGGTGCTGGGCAACGCCGATCTGGCCCTGATTCTCGATCCGGGTTCGATCGCGGTCAAGGCCGGGGTCACCATTAGTGCCGAGGCGGCCAGTGCCCGCGCCGCAGAAGGCGAAGAAGTGGATGCCGCCAAGAGCCTGGAATACCTGCTCGTCGAGGCAGCCGAACGCCAGGCAGCGGTTCCGCTCAAGGACGTTCTGCGCATCGAGCAGTTGCCGATCAAGCGCATCGAGTACATTGGCTATCGCCCGGTGCTCAACTTCGAAGGTCAGTTGCTTCCGGTCGAGGATACAGGCGGCGTGATTGCTGCGGCACAGGGCAATCCCGAGGCACAAATCATTGTGGTGGTCTGCCGCGAAGGCAACCGGCATGTGGGCATCGCCGTATCGCATGTCCTGGATGTCGCCGCGGGCGGCGATCTGTTCGAAGCCGGCACATCTGCGCGGGCAGGGGGCGTGACGCTGCTCAAGAATCGCGTTACCGGCGTCGTTGACCTGGGCGGCGTAGCGCCGCTGCCAGCGATGGAAAACACGACCAGCGATTGGGGTCAGATGGAGACGGTTCGATGAGCACAACTGCTGTTGGATTGCATCGCAAGGAACGGACGGCCGAGACGCTGGTGGAAATGTGCTCCGTGCGCCTGGGAACCACGTTGTTCGGCGTGCCCATCACCCACATTCTTGAAATCGTGGGTGGCGCGCGGCCGCAACCGGTGCCGCTGGCTCCCGGCTATGTGGGAGGATTGGTTCACTATCGTGGCGATGTGTTGACCACCGTGAGCCTGCGACATTTACTCGGCATGCCGCCCAAGGAAGGCACCCAGGACATTCTCGTCCTGGAAAGTGCGGGCGGGTGTTTTGGACTGCTGGTGGACTCGGTCGGCGAAGTGCTGACGGTCTCCTCGGCCGCCCACGAACCCAACCCTTCCATTCTGGATGAGCGCCGGAGAGCACTGTTTGCCGGCGCATACAAGCTCAAGGACAGTTTGCTGGTGATGCTGGATCCTGAGCGGCTGGACCCGATGCGGCTGAGTCAGGCACAGGCGGCTTGAGGGAATGCGGGCCGACTACGATCGGGCCCGGAGGTGATCCATGCGAGCACTGATAGTTGACGATTCCCGGTTCCTGAGGGGGTACCTCCGAGGCCTCCTTGAAGACAAGGGAATCGAATGCGAGGAAGCAAACGACGGCCAGGTCGGTATCGACCGGCTTCACGCCGGACCACCCTACGACCTCGCTCTGGTGGACTGGAATATGCCCGTCATGGATGGGCTGGAGATGCTCAAGCAGCTCCGCGCCCAGGGATTCAACGGGATGAAGGTCATGATGGTGACCACTGAAGCCGAAAACGACTTCATCATCCGCGCACTGGACGCCGGAGCCGACGAGTACCTCATGAAACCCTTTGACGACGAGGCCCTGACCGAAAAGCTTGCAATGCTCGGTCTGGTGGAGGACTGACCGATGGCGGCCGGGCGCCGGATCCGAATCCTGATTGTCGACGATTCGGTGGTTATGAGGAGTCTTTTGCGCTCGGTGGTCTCCGCCGATCAAAGGCTTGAAGTGGTGGGCAGTGCAGCCGATGGCGAATCGGCTCTGAGAAATATTCAAACCCTGGGCCCCGATCTGGTCCTGCTGGATGTCGAAATGCCAGTCATGGACGGGTTGGTGACCTTGAGAGAGATGCGCGCACGGGGGCACAAAATGCCGGTCATCATGTGCAGTTCATTGACGCAGCGCGGTGCGACCGTGACCATCGAGGCCCTGGCAGGCGGAGCGTCCGACTATGTCGCCAAGCCGACCGGCCAGTCTGGCCGCGATGCAGCCGCCCTGTCGCTGACCCAGGAACTGCTGCCCAAGATCTTCGCCCTCACCAGCCAGGCGTCACAACCCGCAGGTCCGGCGGTCCGCACGCCCCTGATTCTGCCCATGACCCCGCGGTTCAAGCCGCAGCCGGTCTCTTCCAATCCCGTTTTGGTGGTCATTGGCGTCTCCACCGGTGGCCCCGCCGCACTCGAGCAGTTGCTGACCGCCATCCCCGGGAACTTCGCGCTTCCCATTCTCATCGTGCAGCACATGCCCGAGCTGTTTACCAAGCTGTTTGCCGAGCGCTTGAACAGCCGCTGTGCTCTGCAGGTGAAGGAAGCCGCCGAAGGCGACCCCGTTCGCCCCGGAACCATCTACATCGCCAAGGGCAATTGGCACATGGAGATCCAGAAATCGGCCCATCCCAGTGCTCCGGCAACCTTGCACCTCACCCAGGCGCCGCCTGAAAATCATTGCCGGCCCGCCGTCGATGCTCTTTTCCGCTCTGCGGCTGCCATCTACGGCTCCGGCGTATTGGCCGTGATCCTCACCGGCATGGGCTCCGACGGTTTGGTCGGCTCCCGCCTGGTGCGCGAACAGGGCGGCAGCGTCCTGGCGCAGGATCAAGCCACCAGCGTCGTCTGGGGTATGCCCGGCGCCGTCACAAACGCCGGCCTTGCGCAAAAAGTCCTTCCTTTGAACGCCATTGCTCCTGAAATCCTCCGGATTGCCAGCCGGACCAACAGCGAAGCCCGCGAGCTTCGGGAATCGGCGGTCTAGCGATGCAAACAGCCCAGAGCGTCGACTACGGCTACCTGCGTCAACTTGTGTACGGCCTTTCGCAGAATGTCCTCGATCCTTCACGCGATTATCTCTTTGAAACCCGGCTCTCCCGCCTGCTGCGCAACCAGGGCATGACCCACCTGGAAGAACTCGTGCAGCACCTGAAGTTGCGTAAAAATCCCACGCTGGAGCGCTCTATCGCCGAAGCCATGACCATCAATGAGACTAGCTTCTTTCGGGATTCCCGTCCCTTCGAACTGCTGCGCACCGATCTGCTCCTGAAAACCATCGAGGCTCGCAGCCGCGCCCGCTCCCTCAGGTTCTGGAGCGCCGCCTGCTCCACCGGACAGGAGGCTTACAGCCTGGCCATGATGATCAGCGAGCACTTTCCCGCGCTCGCCAGTTGGAACATCAAGATTGAAGGCACCGACATCTGCGGCGAGGTGGTGCAGCGCGCCCAGGATGGCCGCTTCCACCGTATCGAGATGAACCGCGGTCTCCCCGCTCGCTTCGTGGTCCGCTACTTCGACCACCTCGGTGAGGATTGGGTCGTCAAAGAAGAGATTCGCAAGATGTGCAACTTTCGCCAGGCCAACCTGTGCACCACGCCCTTGCCCTTCTACGAAAAGTTCGACGTCATCTTCCTTCGCAATGTCATGCTCTATTTCTCGCAGGAAACCCGCAAGGCCCTGTTGGCCAACATTCACCGCCTCCTGGCTCCCGATGGAATACTGTTCCTCGGTTCCAGCGAACAGCCGGCCGATCCCACCATCTGGAACCCGGTCATCGCCGGCGGAACCTGTCACTTCCGCCCCCGTCAGCCGAGCTAGCCAGCAAGTCAGCCTGAAAGCAAGCAAACAGCACCTGAGGCCGTTCCGAATCCCGGATCGGCCTCTTTTTTCTTGTGCCACAATCTCCCCGTTGTCCAAGCCGCGAATCTGCGGGGAACCTCAACCCCAATAAAAATGCTAATTTGCTAACTCGCTGACCCGCTGACCCGCGAACCCGCTCCCTTGCAGCAGTCTCTCCACCTCCGCATGTAACCGTGCCGTAATCGCAGCCTCACTCTCGAAGGGAGAAAACCGGATCGGCCGCCCTATCCGCACTTCCACGGTCCCCGATCGGAACCAGCCCCGCCGCCGCTCTTTCAGCTCGCCAAGTCCGCGAATTGCCATCGGCAAAACCGCCGTTCCCGCTTGCTTGACAAGCAATCCGATCCCCGGCCTGAATCGCGCCAATTCCCCTGCTGCCGAGCGCGTCCCTTCGGGAAATACCAGTACGTTGTAGCCCCGATCCAGGGCCTCGCCGGCGTGGGCAAAACTCCGCTGAAAGTCCCTTTGCCGCGGCAACGGGAAGACGTTGAACAGCGCCGTCAGCGCCACATAAGCCAGCGGCCCAAACGGAGAGAATCTCGTCGTCCCCGGCGCCGCGTCGGGATCGCGAAAGTGGCGAAAATCCTCCAGCATCTCGCCCGACATGGCTGCGGCCATGTGCCGCCGGATCCTTCCCGGCAGCGCATATTGCAGCAGCGGCCCGTCATAGGTCGTCACGTGGTTGGCCACAATCAGCATCGGCCCGCCCCCACCGGTTCTCGACTCGCCAAGTCCCTCCGAGCCCCATCCATCCGGCGTCTTTTCGTCGAATGGTTGGGAGCCCTCAGCCCCCAAAGTCTCTCCTTCCAGGACCACGATTGGGTCTGCCAGAATCCACACCAGAGCCCTGGTCACGATTTCCAGGAAAGCTACCCGCAACCACTGCACAGGCCTCCACCAAGGCCATTTTGGATAAAGATAAGTGGTTGTTGGAAGTGAGTCGGCCAATGCCGCGTGTTGAATCGGCAATGACCGCGCAGTTATCTCTCCCCTGCTTGAAGCCACTCCTACCGGCCCGGCAACAGGTTCGGCCGTTGCTCCCGGCATCGGGCTCGTCCGCAGCAGCAGCCGCAGTTCTCCAAGGGTCCGCACCTGTTCCAGCCCGCCATTTCCCGCGCCTCCCATCCGCGCCTCGATGGCTGCACCCAACTGCACCCGCCCCAGGCTGTCCAGATGAAAGTCCTCGTTCAAACGCAGTTCGTCGCCAGTGCCCGGCGCCGTTTCGCCCGAGATCTGCGCCACTAGCGCCACCAGCCAGTCATTCAGTCCAGTGGTTTCTGTGCTCCCCTCATCAGCGCGGCCGGGCCGGGAACTTGCCAGCCAAGCCATCACAATTTTCCGTCGAACCTTTCCGGTAGATGTCCGTGGCAAATCCGGCTCCGGCCACATTACCCACCGTCGAACCCGCTGAAACTCGGCCAGCCGTGCATTGGCTTGATCCATAGCGACAGCAGCCTGGTCCCGGCTGCCTCGAAAGGCAAGAACCGCGCAAGGCTCCGGCCCCGCCGCCGTCTCCTGCGCCACTACCGCACACCCTACCACCCCCGCCTGTTGTTCAATCGCCGCTTCCAGGTCCTCGGGGTGCAAATTCAACCCGGCCGAGGTCACAATCACCTCGCTCTTGCGCCCCAGAAACCGCAACTCACCCGATGCCTGCGTCTCCGCCAGATCGCCGGTGGCCAGCCATTCGTCTTCCCGGGCATGCAGCGCCCCGCCCTGCCAGGTCGCGCCTGAAATCGACGCCCCCCGCACCAGCACCTCGCCATCCTGGCCCAGTTTCACTTCGCGCCCAGCCAGCGGCTTCCCGATGGTGCCCTTGGCCACGTGGAAAGGATGATTCAGCGTGATCAGTGCCGTAGTCTCGGTCATCCCGTAACCCTGCACCAGAACCAGCCCCAGCGCATTCCAGAACTGCTCCAGCGGCCCCGGCAGCGATCCGCCCCCGCTGATCAGCGCCCAGAACTTCAGCCCGAACGCCCCATGAACATCCCGGAATCGCCACCAACGCTTCCACGCCTTGATGCCCTGCGAAGCGGCGATCCGCTCCGGCAGTTCCGGAATCGTCGCCTCCAGGTGCGCCTTCAGCAGCGCCAGCACCCGCGGCACCGCAGCCAGCACCGAGATCCGTTCCCGATGGATGGCCTCCACCAAACGAGCCGCCACCAGCCGGCTCTCAAAGTGCAGCTCAGCCCGCAAAATCGGCGGAATCCAGAGCCCCATGGTTTGCCCGAACACGTGGCTCAAAGGAAGCGTGTGCAGAATGCGCAGCGGATGAACGACTTTCAAATAGCGCAAATACGGCTGCGCTCCCTGCTCGATCGGTCCTACGCTGGCCAGCACATTTCCGTGCGTAATCACAATCCCCTTGGGGTCGCCCGTCGTGCCGGACGTAAATAGGATCTGCAGCGGCGTCTCCGGCCCCAACCCCTCCACCGGCCCAATTTCGCCCGCCGGCAATTCGCTCGGCCAATCCTCAAACGCAAGTGTCGGAATCGCGAGCTGCGCCTCCCCATCCGCGTGCCCCACCTTCGCGACGTCTTTGTTCTTGTCGCCAGGGAGGGAAAGCAAAGCTCCCAGCTTCACCAACAGCCCGGCATCTCCCACGGCCAGCTTCGGTCGCACATCGGCCGCCACCCTCTGTGCAAAATCCACACTCCCGTTGGCGTCCAGCGGAACCGCCAGCACCCCACGCAGCAGGCAACCATGAAAGGCCGCGATCCACTCCGCGCTGTTTTCCGCCCAGATCAGTACTCGGTCCCCGGGCCCAATTCCCCGCGCCGCAAGCAGCCCTGCAAATCGCCCCGCCATGCGAGCCAATTCCCCGTACGTCGTAGATCGCCGACGGACCCCCCGATAGCAGACCACGGCAATATCCGATGGCATGAGGCGGAAGTCTTCGACAAGTGTTGCCAGGTGGTTTCGCAAGGGCGCTCCGCAAGATCCAGCCTTTCCATTGCCGAATCCATGCTTTCGTTTCTAATAAAAACACAATCGCCTCAGAGATTTACCCGCGCTGTGACACTTTTCTCGCCGCCACAGTTGCAATTTAATACAGCAGGCCATCTTGAAGCGCTTGCCCCGCTGGAAATTCAGATCGGAACCCCACCAGCCCATTTACTTTGGAATTGGGGAGACGGTGCAGCCATGAACGCGACGACGCTCTACCGGCCCACGGGCGAAAAGGAACTCGCCCTGATCCGCGCCACAGGTTTTCGCGCTTTTCCGCCCCGCTTGCCTGAACAGCCCATCTTTTACCCTGTGCTGAACGAGGAATACGCCACCCAGATCGCCCAAGACTGGAACACCCGCGACGGCGGAACTGGCTACGTCTTGCGCTTTCAGGTCGAGAGCAGCTACCTTGCTCAATTCCCGGTGCAGACCGCCGGTGCCCGCATCCATCGGGAGTATTGGATTCCCGCCGAAGAACTCCCCGAGTTCAATCGCCGAATCGTTGGCTTGATTGAAGTGATCGGCAGTTTTCAAGCCTCATGAGAATCAAAGCAAGCACTGGGCGCCCTTTCCTTCGCATCCGCGCGTTTCAGAGTGTTTTTCTCGGCATTTCGCAAGGAATCGGCATTGATTGAATGATCTCCGCATACCGAAGATACCGGTACATTTGGTCGACAAATGCGACGCAGCGGCTCTCCGGGTTCTCAATCTACAAAAGACAGCTGTCCGCAGATCATTTGGGCGAGGAGGCGTTCAACACTGGACTGGAGCCGGCCCTGGCTTCGTTCTTGTGCTCGTACATGTCCAGGTCGGCAGCCACGCAGAGCGCTTCAAGATCGGCAGCGTCGTCGGGAAAGACTGCAACTCCAACACTTGCTCCGATGTGAACAAGATTGCCCGCGAGATTGAGCGGTCGCTTCAACAACTCGATGAGAGATGCGCTCACACGTTCGGCATCGGTGCGGCTGATTGGTTCCTCCAGAATGACTGAAAACTCGTCTCCACCGGTGCGCGCCACCGTGTCGGAGCGGCGCACGCGGGCCTGGAAGATGGCTCCGACGCGCTCCAGCAGCAAGTCGCCGACGTGATGGCCGAAGGTGTCGTTCACTCGTTTGAAATGGTCCAGATCCACGACGAGAAGTGCTGTTTGCGAATCGGTGCGGCGTGCGCGCTCCAGAGCGCTGGCCAGGCGATCCTGGAAGAGGCGCCGGTTGGGCAGTCCGGTCAGATGGTCGTGCAGGGCCAGATGCTTGTTATGCTCAATCTCGTCTTCCAGCAGAATCAGAATCATTCCCACGGCTACAACGAATTTAGGCAGATTCCAGACTTCTTTCTCAACCTGGATTTTGGGAAAACTCTCCAGAATCGGTGCAACGAGGAAGACAGCAGCCCAAGACAGGAATCCAGCCATCGTGATAAAGGCGCCGGTGGTGGCGCGCCGGTAGCGAACGCAATAGTGGATGCAGCATGCGAAATAGACGGTGAACAAGACCGCATTGAGGGCGTAGTCCAAGCCCTGATCTCCACGGTGCTGTTCCAGCAGCAGGAAGATCGAAAGAGCGCCGTAAAGTCCAACCGCGACCCACCGCAGCGGATGGTTGAATCGCGAGAGCACCGAGAGCGTGATGAGGAGGGGCAAGGCGCCGATGAGCACCGCGGCAGGATTCATGGCCCAGGCCCAGCCGCCGACGACGATGGCAATGTAGGCTGTGTTGGATACCGACAAACTCAGCAGCATCCAAAGGCTCGAAACTTCCCGGTTGTATGGAATCGTGGACCACATGAAAAGGAACCCGGCCCAGGTCAGCGACGCAAGTGCGATGAACTGCGCAAAGCTTCCCCAGATTCCAGGTAGTTGGGTAAACGTCGATGCGGCAAAGTGCAAGGCGATAGTGATCCAGCCGAGCAGCCAGATCCCGGAGACAGGCGTTGGGCTGCGCCGTGCCACAGAGGCAAAGGCGCAAACCAGCAGCGCGACCGCTGTCAGGTCCGGAATACCGATCCAATTCAATCCACTCACCTCAATGCGCAGAGCTCTACACTAACTAAAATCGGCGTCATCGCTGTTCTCCCTATGCCCCTTTGGTAGGATTAGGAGATCCTTAGGGCGCACTTAGGTAACTTTTAAGGTGACCCCGTAATTCTCTGGATGACCGCTTCCGAATTTCTCGTCTCCCCAACCAGTTCGCTCTACTAAACTCAAAAGCTATGGCCGCAAGTTTGTACATTGTCGTTGAAGGGGATGACCCCGGGTTCGATATCTTTGTGAACGGCCACGCCTTGGCCCGGAACGAAGATGCGCTGGAGCAATTGGCAGCGCGGCTGAAAGTCAGTCCGCTGCTGGAATTCTTCTCCGCGGACGAGAACTCGATGGCTCTGCTTTTGGAGCAGGGCGCAGCCAACCCGGAGTGGGCCCGCAACCTGCCTCAGCCGCAGTGGTTTGACGCAACCGGTGGATTGCTTACCGTGCGCGCCTTGGTTGAATTCCTGTCCGCGAGCCCGGCGGCACTGGGGTCGGAAACCCGGCCCGTGCTACAGGAATTGTACGAGTATGAGCGGGTGCTGCAAAAGACCGCTCAGCGTGGTTTGCATTGGCACCTGGCTGTCAGCTGGCGCTAGTCTGCAGTTCCCGGTTCCTCCCTTGGGGCGAAGACGTTTCCCATTCGCCGGATTTGCGCTCCTACGCTGCGCAGCTTTTCTTCAAAGCGCTCGTACCCTCGGTCCATGTGGTACACGCGGTCCAGAATCGACTCGCCGTCGGCCACCAGCGCGGCCAGCACCAACGAAGCCGAAGCCCGCAAGTCCGAGCACATCACCGCTGCCGCGGACAGTTTGGCCGGTCCTCGCACCGTGGCTGAACGGCCATCTACCTTGATATTGGCGCCCATACGGACCAGTTCCTGCACATGCATGAACCGGTTTTCAAAGATGTTTTCCTTAATCATGCTGACGCCGTCGGCCTGGGTGGCAAGGGCCATGTATTGAGCCTGCATGTCGGTGGGGAAGCCAGGGTACTCCTCGGTCGAGATGTCGGAGGCGCGCAGCAGCCCTTCTGAACGCACCCGCACCGTGTCGGTGCCCAGAATATCTACACGAGCGCCGGCTTCTTCCAGCTTGTTGATCACGGCCCGCAGGTGCACCGGGTTGCAGTTGGACACGATCAAATCGCCGCTGGTAATGGCTCCTGCGACCAGAAATGTTCCCGCTTCAATCCGGTCTGGATTGATGCGGTAGCGCGCCCCGTGGAGGCTGGTGACGCCCTGCACACGGATGGTGGAGGTTCCGGCGCCTTCGATTTTTGCGCCCATCAGCGTCAGCAGTGCGGCCAGATCGGCCACCTCCGGCTCTCTCGCGCAATTCTCCATCAGGGTTTCGCCATCGGCCAGCACAGCGGCCATCAAGAGGTCCTCGGTGCCGGTGACGGTGATCTTGTCAAAGACCAGATGTGCGCCCCTCAATCGTTGTGCACGCGCTTCCAGGTATCCGTGTTCCTGGACGATGGTCGCGCCCATCTTCTCCAAGCCTCGGATGTGCATGTCGATGGGCCTGCCGCCAATCGCGCAGCCGCCCGGCATCGCGACTCGAGCCATGCCCGTGCGCGCCACCAGCGGTCCCAGAACCAGGGAACTGGCGCGCATGGTCTTGACGATCTCGTACTTTGCCTCTGGCGTCGACAGCGTCTTGCAGCAGATGGTGGTGCGGTCTTTGGCGCGACCGTAACCCAGCTTGACTTCTGCTCCCATGGCCGCCAGCAGCCGCCGTTCGGTTTCAATGTCCCGTACCTGGGGAATGTTTTCCAGAGTGAGCTCATCCTCGGTCAGAATCGCAGCGGCCATGCACGGCAGCGCCGAATTCTTGGCGCCCGAAATGCGGATGGTTCCCACTAGCGGATTGCCGCCACGTATGACGAATTTATCCATGAAGATTGAATGACTCCTAAGCTCCAAGTGTAAATCCGGTGAGCGCATCGTCGTGAGGATTGAGCAGTTATACTGAGTCTGCTTTACCATGTGAAGACGTGGTCTGGCCTTGAGCCAGGGGAGATTTTGCTGGCCCGTGGGCCATGGAACGGTGAGGAGAACCATGAAAGTGAGAAACAGGCGGTCGCGCATTGCGGTATGGTCAGGACTTGCGCTGGCGTTCTTGAAAACGTTTGCAGGATTTTCCACAGGCTTTGCCCAGCCGCAACCCGCCGTCGATTCCACTAGGCCAATTCCCCGAATCGTCCAAAAGGACGGCCGCTACGCACTGATGGTCGATGGCCAGCCGTACCTGATGCTCGGCGTGCAAGCCAACAACTCCAGCGCCTGGCCTGCCTACCTTGACAAGGTTTGGCCGGCCGCAGAGACCCTCCACGCCAATACGGTTGAGCTGCCCATCTATTGGGAGCAGTTTGAGCCCATCCAGGGCAAATACGATTTCAGCGTCATGGATCTGCTGTTGAAGCAGGCGCGCGAGCACCATGTCCGTTTGGTACTGCTGTGGTTCGGCACCTGGAAGAACGGCAGTTCGCACTACACGCCCGAATGGGTCAAGCTCGACCAGAAGAAGTACCCCTTCCTCATGAACAAGGACGGTCAGACTATCGATTCGCCGGCCACCTTCTCCCCGGCAAGGCTGGAGGCGGATAAAGCGGCATTCCGTGCGTTGATGGGCCACTTGAAACAGTCCGACGCGCAGCGAACCGTGCTGATGGTTCAGGTGGAGAACGAGGCAGGAGTCTGGGGCGCCGTGCGCGACCACAGGCCGGAAGCCGAAAAGGCCTTTGCCGAAACGGTGCCGCAGAAACTGGTTGCAGGCCTTGGTAAACAGCCCGGCACCTGGCAGCAGGTCTTTGGCGACGATGCCGATGAAACATTTCAAGCCTGGGAGACTGCAAATTACATCGAGCAGGTGGCCGTAGCCGGGAAACAGGAGTATGCCCTGCCGCTCTATGTGAATGCTGCTTTGCGCGATCCGTTTCATCCCGGCAAGGCGCCGAGCTACGAGTCCGGTGCGCCCACTGACAACAACATCGGCCTGTGGAAGATTGCCGCGCCTTCGATCGACGTCATCGCTCCGGATATCTACATGCCGGAGTATGCCAAGTACATGAAGACGATGGAACTCTACAAGAGCCCCAGCAATCCGCTGCTGATTCCCGAAACCGGCAACGGCGCAGTCTATGCGCATTATGTATTCGCAGCCATCGGACAGGGCGCAATCGGCTGGGCGCCATTCGGGCTCGACCTGAGCCGCTACAGCAACCAGACCGAAGGTCCGGACGCGATGGAAGCCGATGCCTTGAAGCCTTTTGCCAGCCAGTATGCGCTGTTGGCGCCCATAGCTCGCAAACTGGCCAAGGGCAATTTCGAGGGCAAACTGCAGGGCGCGAGCGAAGATCCGGAATTGCATACCCAGAACCTGGTATTCAGTCGTTGGACCGCGGTGCTGCAATACGGTATGCCGTCGTTTGGCATGGGGATGCGGCCCAAGGGCAACTCGGCGCTCGATGGCGGCGTGGTGATTCTGCAACAGGGGCCCGATGAGTTTCTGGTTGCGGGACACCACCTGCGGCTGGATTTCGCTCCCACCTTTGCGCCCGGCCTGAAGCGGCTCTGGCTCAAGGTCGAAGAGGGGGAATTCGATGCTTCGGGTGAGTGGAAGACGGCGCGCATCTGGAACGGGGACCAGACCGATTACGGCCTGAACCTGAAGTCCGATGAGAACGTGCTGCTGAAGGTGAGTCTGACGACGTACTAGCCGGTATCTCGGGGGAATGCACGAACTGGACATCGTACTCGTAACTTCGATAGGCCCAACTTTTGTAAAGGCCGCCTACCCTTGCGACAAGCAATCGTCGCAAGGGTTGGCAGCCCAGGCCCTTATCCAGTATTTCGCACAAAGCGCGTCGACGAATTTAGTAGCGCTGGCCTCCTGGCCGGCTGTAGCGTGGGTCTCCCGACCCACGCCGGACACCGTTTGCTCCGCCACAGCGCGCAAACGGTATAGAGGAACGAGGCTTTTCTCTGGCGGAGAGGACGCCGCCACTGCAGCCGGCCGGGAGGTTGGCTGCCACACGATCTCGATTTGGCCCCGAGACATGCAGGTTATGGCTGACCACTACTGCACCGTCAGGGTCAGCGATGTTGTCGATGTGGTCACGCTCGCCCCAGAGGCGGAAATCACCAAGGTTGAAACCACTGGTTGTTTGGCGGGCGCGCTGCTGCCGCTGCCGGCACTTCCGCAGCCTCCTACCGCAATTAGCATTGAGCCAGCCGCGATCGAGACTGCCATCCGTGCCCAAGACCGGCGCCGGAAACAAAGAGGCAGAATGAGACATGCGGCGGCGAGACAAATCATCGCATGAAAAGGCCTTGTGGCCAGTGCCGCGGATGCGCTGCCGGTCTGCACCGACACGGTCACCGGCGTTGTGCTTGTGGCCAAAGTGATGGCTGCAGGGGAGGGAACTGTGCAGGTGTAGCCCGTCGGCGCGCCCGCGCAGGTGAAGGTAACCGTCCCGGCATAGTTGCTTGAGGCGAGTGCGAGTTGGAACGTTGCTGCCTGCCCCTGGGTCACAGTGGCCGAGGAACTTCCGCCTGTTGCGACGGCCAGCGAGATCGCAGGTTGCAGCGCCTTGGCGCTGGCTTCGTTCGAGCTTGGCCCCTGCCCCACACTGTTGGTTGCCGTCACGGTGTAGTAGTAGGCGGTCCCTTTTGTTACGGATTTGTCGGCGTAGGTTTTGGCTGCCAGCCCGGTTGCCAATGGTGTTGATGATTCTCCGCCAGGCGTGGTTCCCCGGTAGACGCTATACCCGGAGACGACTCCGGAAGGAGCGAGCCAGGATAGATCGATCTCGGTGTCGGCTACTCCGGTTGCGGAGAGCTGTGTGGGCGCCCCGGGCAATGCTGGAGCGGTAGCGACAACCTGTCCATAGACAAACGAGTTGCCGCTGAATCCCAGATAGACCTTGCCGAAGGTGTCCTGACTGGCGGCCATGGCTCTGGGAGTGTCGTAGATGCCGGTGGGATAATACGAGACGCGATCCCAACTGGAGCCGCCGTTGGTTGAGCGGAAGATGCCCCACTGCGGATCGCTCGTGAGCAATCCGTAGAAGTAGACCGAGTAAGCGGCATCGCCGCTGTTGCCGCTGCCTGCGCCGACCGCAATGGTCACGGCATGGCTGATGCCGGCGACCTGCTGAAAGGTCTGTCCGCCGTCGGTCGAGTGGAAGACGCCGTGGGGAGAGGAGCCCGCCCATCCGTCGGCGTACCAAAGATCGCCTTTGGCCTTTTCGTTCACCACAAGTTGGCCTGACCAGGCATTATCGGGAAGGTTAGCGCCCGGCTGCCCCTGCCAGGTCTTGCCGCCATCGGTTGAAATGTAGAGCGATTGCGGCGCATGGGTAAATTTCAGATAGAACTTGTCGGCCGTGAAGGGATCGGCCCGCAGAAGGTGCTGATTGAGCGCCGTGTAAGTAAAGCTGAGATAGTTCTGCGACGTATCGATGGTCATTCCATCGGCCAGGAGAGGAAACGATGTGGTGACATGCCAAGTGGCGCCTCCGTCCTGGCTATACTCCGGCGCGAGGCTGACAGGCGGATAGAGCACAATGTGGTCGCTGCCCAGACTGCGACTGCCGCGCAGACCGACGGCAATCATGCCCGCGGGGATGTCGCACTTGGCCGCGCCGCAGGCGTACTGCAGCGTCGATCCGAACCGGGTCCAGGTCTTGCCCCCGTCGGTCGAGTAGCCGGAGTAACTTGGGCCATTGGTGTTCACGTTGCTTGAGGTGACGGCAATGTAACTCGGCGCGTCCGGAGCGTAAGCAACGGTGGTGCCTTGAGAGATGATCTCCTTCTGTAGGGGAATCTGGACCGCGCTGAAATTGTCAGGGTCGGGGATCGTAAAGCCGGTAGTGTCCATGGCCAAGGCAAGGATGGTGTCGTTGCTGCCGGGCGGCACGGTCATGTCCATGGTGACCATTTCCTCAATGCCGGTTGCCTCGATGGTCCATTTGGGAGGGTTGGCCGTTGTCGCGGCAATGGCTGAGGCGGATGCGATGGTCAGGGGGCCCTCCTGCCCGGTGGGAGTCCAGAGGTTACCGGCGGAATCCAGCTTGATGCCGCCGTTACTGTGCCACTGGCCGCCGCTCATGCCTACGGTTTGCGGCAGCCACCCCAAGGTGTTGGCATATTGGGGCGACCCGAGGTTGATCCAGCTTGCGCCGCCGGTATCGGACCGGGCCAGGCTGGTATCCGCTCCCAGCGCATAGATCCGCTGCGGATTGGTGGGGTCGGCTGCCACGCTGACCACCGCCTGGTTGATGGAGTTGCCGCCGGAGCCTTCCAGGGTGAAGCGGGTCCATTTACCGGCAGCGTAGCGCCAATAAGCGCGATGCCAGCCGTTGATAGCGGTGCTCTCAGGAATGTAAAGCGCATCCGCGGTGTCGATGCTGGAACTGAGGGCCTGGTGAGACAGGCTGAAGCCGCTGGCGGTGTCGGTGACCCCGGTGGAGATGTCGGTCCAGGTCTGGCCGCCGTCCTGGGTTTCGTACACATCGCCACCGGCATCGCTGCCGTTCTTCACGCTGATGGCGTAAAGCGTCTTCGTCGCCACGACGCCGTTGACTGTCGTTGTGCCTGGCCCCTTGGCAAACTGGATGTTGACGAATTCGACATCTGTTGGCGGGGCAGAGGAGCCGCCGAACAGTTTCCAGGTGGCGCCCCCATCCAGCGAGCGAAACAGCCCCTGCGAATCGCTGCCGTAATACAAAACAGAAGTATTGGCGGGGTCCACCATCAGCTTCTCGCCGTACATCCGATTCGGACCGTTGGGGTTGCTGAGGATCGCCGCCGCAGTCATGTTGCCTGGAACGAAGTTCTTTCCACCGTCGACACTTTTGTAGATCTCGGCGAAATTGGTTGGATTCAGGATGTCGGTGCTGTGCTCGGTCGGAAAGACCAGGTAGACCACGCTTTTGTTGGTCGGGTCGATCGCGATGCTTTCAATGCCGTAGCCCGACGGCGCACCGGTCTCGGAGGCGGACTGAATGCCCGATCCATCCGGGTTGCTGACCCTCATGGGGATCCACTGCTGGTTCGCATCGTCCCAGCGGTAGCCGTTGCCGACATCGGTACGTGCATAGCGGACAGTGGGGTCGAGCGGGTGAAGCACCATGCCCACCACCCACCCGCCGGCCCCGATGCGCACCGGTTTCCATTGGTACTGCGAGGAAAGATCGTCGGCCCTGGCCCAGGTTGCCAGCAGGATGGCGGCGAACAACGCGAGCAGCTTCAATGCAGTTGTTGCGGAAGCGAGAGAAGATGGGCGGAACGAAGAAACCGCTTTCATTGTGAAAGGGCTACCGGCAACGATGGATCGCATCTGAACTTGGATCACTGAACCCCCTGCAACGGCAGGATTGCAAGCTGTGTGGACGAAGGACTTCCCGCCAGACCGCATCCAGGATGGACCCGAGATCGGGCGGTTGGAACTTCAAAACAAGCACACGGCAAACTTCAACGGTACACCGTTTGGGGCAGTTCTGGCTCGGGATGCGGCGGGGTAGTTTCGACTATCGTGATGCGAATCACACGACCTGGAAAGCGCCTCAATGAACTCTCGTAAGCATCGTGAGCGGCGGCAGGACTAGCCTGACAGGGAAAACGTTTTCCCTCTTGCGTCACAGAGGTTGGTGCGCTAGTATGGCCTCGCATGTGTAAACGATACGCCCTACTCGCCCTGCTCTCCTTCGTCGCGCTCCCCGTGAGCCTCCTGGCCCAGACACCGTTGCTCACCATTCACGTGGACCACCCCACTGCCAAGGTCAGTCCCATGCTCTACGGGCTCATGACCGAGGAGATCAACTTCTCCTACGATGGCGGTCTTTACCCCGAACTGGTTCGCGATCGAACCATTGGCCGTGGCTGGCAGGCGCTGGCGCACTGGACCACCGTGACGCACGGCAATGCCACGGTCGAAGCTTCGGCCGATGAAACCACCGGTCCCAGCGCGGCTCTCCCGCGCAGTCTAAAAGTCGTGGTGCAAGCGGCCACCCAAGCCTCACCCGCCGGTGTGCAAAACGATGGTTTCTGGGGCATGGCGGTGCGACCGTTGAGCACGTACCAGGGTTCGTTTTATGCCAAGACCGACAGCGCCGGGATCCCGGTGACGGTGAGTCTGGTAAACGATCAAACGGGTGCGGTTGCCGCTACGGCAACTGTCGAAGGCCTGACCGGCGACTGGAAACAGTACAACTTCACGTTGAAAACCAAACAGGTGCCCGCCTCGGCGAACAATCACCTGATTCTGACCATCCCTCATGCCGGCACCGTGTGGTTCGGACTCGTTTCGCTGTTTCCGCCCACCTACCACGACCGCCCCTTCGGCACCCGGGTCGACCTGATGGAAAAGCTCGCGGCCATGCATCCGAAATTCCTGCGCCTGCCGGGCGGCAACTACCTCGAGGGCGACCATATCCCCGAGCGCTTCGAATGGAAGAAGACCATCGGCCCGTGGGTCGACAGGCCAACCCATCCCAGCCCCTGGGGCTACCGTTCGTCCGACGGCATGGGGCTGTTGGAGTTCCTTGAATGGTGCGAGGACCTGAAGATCGAGCCGGTCCTGGCTGTCTATGCCGGGTATTCGATGGCCCAGGAGCATGTGGAACCGGGCCCGGCGCTTCAGCCCTATATCCAGGACGCGCTCGACGAGATCGAGTTCGTGGCGGGGGACACCAGCACCAAGTGGGGCGCGGAGCGCGCCAGAAACGGGCATCCTGCGCCATTTCCGTTGCATTATGTCGAGATCGGCAACGAGGACTTCTTTGACCGCTCGAACTCCTACGATGGCCGGTATGCGCAGTACTACAAGGCGATCAAGCCGCTCCATCCCGAACTGCAGTTGATTGCAACGGTGCCTATCAAGGGTATGAAGCCGGACGTCCTGGACGAACACTTCTATATGTCGGCTGAGAAGTCGTTCTCCGATGCAAACCACTACGACAAGGTCGACCGGAACGGCCCCAAGATCTTTGTGGGCGAATGGGCAACGCGGGAAGGGGAACCGACCCCCAATCTGCAGGCTGCACTGGGCGATGCGGCCTGGATGACGGGCATGGAGCGGAACAGCGACCTGATCGTGATGGCCAGTTACGCGCCGTTGTTTGTCAACGTGAACCCGGGCGGCATGCAATGGGGGACGGACCTGATCGGCTACGATGCGCTGAACAGTTACGGCTCTCCCAGTTACTGGGCCCAGGTCCTTTTCTCAAAGTATCTTGGAACCGAAACGGTAGAAAGCGCGCTGGCCAACACCGGCCCTTGGGTTTATACCTCGGTGACACGCGACGAAGCGCGAAAGAAGCTCTTTGTGAAAGTGGTAAATGCTTCTTCGGATGCGGTGCCGTTGAAGATTTCATTGGAGGGTATTGCAGGAAGCGTGAAGGATGCAACGTTGGTTACACTCAGCGGCAAGACGCCGAATGCCACCAACTCCATCACCAATCCAGAGGCTGTCATTCCAGTCGAGCACAAGGTCCAGATCAGCGGGACAACGTTTGAGCATGGGTTTGTTCCTTACTCGATCAATGTGCTGGAAGTGACTTACTAGAGCCTGTTATGACTTTCGCGCGGGCGTGGGAAAGTTCATAACAGGCTCTATGGACGCTGCATAAGTCGTCGACTTGGTCAAATGGCAGGGAAGGGGCTGATCCAGGGCCGGCTCTCTCAGGCCGGAAATGGGCGCCTTCCCTTGCTGTCTTCTGGGCGTCAGCCAATTGGAATCGGCGCCGGTTCCGCGGAATTTTGGAGAATGAAAATGAACCCCTTCAGTCGCAGGTCTTTCTTGAAATCCGGAGTCGCAACCGGTATTGCTCTCGCGGGCAACCGCAGTTCCTGGGCTCGTGGCCTGGCCAGTGCAAACCAAGCGGCGCTCGATCAGTTTGACTACGGTGCGGTCGAGTTGCACGAAGGGCCCATGCGCCAGCAATTCGACACCAATCACGCCTTCTTTCTGGCGCTCAACGAAGACATGCTATTGAAGCCCTTCAGGCAACGGGCGGGACTACCCGCGCCGGGCGACGACATGGGCGGGTGGTACGATAACTCCAACGACTTCGATCCGCATGGCAGCTTTCACGGGTTCATTCCCGGCCACAGTTTCGGGCAATACCTGTCGGGATTGGCGCGGGCCTATGCGGTAACTGGCTCCAAGCCGACACAGGCCAAGGTGCAGCGCCTGGTGCGCGCTTTTGCACCCACGGTCGCCTCAAAGTTCTATAACGAGTACCACCTGCCTGCCTATACCTATGACAAGACAAGCTGCGGCCTCATCGACGCCCATCAGTTTGCGGGCGATGGCGCCGCTCTCGATGTGTTGAATGCCGCTACCGACGCAGTGATGCCGCATTTGCCGCCGAAGGCGCTGTCGCGGCCGGAGATGTATGCGCTGCCTCACAAGGACGAAGCGTATTGCTGGGATGAGAGCTACACGCTGCCGGAGAATCTCTTCCTTGCCTATCAACGCGGCGCGGGCAGCCGCTATCGCGATTTGGCCATTCGTTTTCTGGAAGACGATTTCTATTTCAATCCGCTGTCGGAAGGAAAAAACGTCCTTCCCGGCGAACATGCCTATAGCCATGTGAATGCATTCAGCAGCGCCATGCAAGCGTATCTCGTGTTGGGAAGCGAGAAGCACCTGCGCGCAGCGCAAAATGGTTTTGAATTTGTGCGGGGCACGCAGAGTTTTGCCACCGGCGGATGGGGGCCGGACGAGGCCTTCCGGAAGCCCGGGAGCGGCGAGATGGGCGAGAGCCTGACCAAGTCACACGCCAGCTTTGAGACTCCCTGTGGCGCTTACGGACATTTCAAGATTACGCGCTATCTGTTGCGTGTTACGCGCGACAGCCGATATGGCGACAGCATGGAGCGCGTCTTGTATAACACCGTTCTTGGTTCCAAGCCGATCAAGGAAGACGGCAGCAGCTTCTACTATTCCGACTACAATCAGGTTGCCAAAAAGGTATACCACCGCGACAAGTGGCCATGCTGCTCCGGGACCCTTCCGCAGATCACGGCGGACTACGGCATCAGTTCCTATTTTCACGACAGCGAAGGCGTGTATGTGAACCTGTATACGCCGTCGCGCGTGAAATGGAACCGGGGAGATACGCGGATCGCACTGACCCAGCGCACCAGCTATCCTTCGGACCTTTCATCGCAGATTCAAGTCACGGCGAATAAGCCCAGCACATTTGCAGTTTACTTGCGCATCCCCGCATGGGCTGGGACCGAAACCAGGGTGACTGTGAACGGACGGCGTGAGTCGGCCGATATCGCTCCCGGCAAGTTCTTTCGTCTAGATAGAACCTGGAAGAGCGGCGACCGCATCGAAGTGGAATTCCAGGCTACGACCAACCTCGAGTCCGTGGATCCGCAGCACCCCAACCTGGTGGCTCCGGTGAACGGTCCGCTGGCGTTGTTCGCAGTCGGCGAAGTGCCGCAGAAGTTGAGCCGGGCAGATCTGGCCAATGCGAGCCGAGTTTCCAAGGGGTCGAGTACGTGGCAAGCCAAGTCTGGGCCGGGAGTGGTAACCTTCAAGTCCTTTGCCGAGATTCAGGACGAGGTGTACCGGCTCTATCACCCGGTTGAAGGAGCGTTGGCATAACGCAGTGGACGGAAGAAAAACTGAACATCGATGCTGGCCCCTACCGTTCCGCACGGGCGATGGGGGCTAATCTTCCTGTTTGATCTTGCGCAACGCAAGCTTGGCTCCCAGTGCATAGCCCATCAGGGCCGCGGCCGGCCATGTTCCCAGAAACGGTCCATCGTTGTCGATCAGCCCGCTGGGCTTGGGAATGCTGAAGAATGTGCGGGACAGCTTCTCAGTGGCGTCGCACTGGAAGCATTCGTTTGGTCCCGTAGGCATGTCCAGTACCCAGAGACTAACGATCAGGACCCACATGAGTCCCACCAGCCAGATGACCGTGGCCATCTCTTCCTGTCTCCTGCGCGTGACCAGATATCCCACCACGAGCGGCACGAGGATGGAGAGGCAGAGAATGATGGATTGCGGCACTCCAACCGGATTCACCGCGTACCCAATCATCATCAACAGAAGCCACGCCGCCAGGGCGACGACGGTGTGCGTAAAGAAAGAAAGAGCTTGGCGTGAAAGCTTTGAGGAACTCTCTTCTTCCTCTTCCCGGTGTATCAGCGATTCCATGCGCGGGGCTCCTGACCAGGTATCTGCCTTCTGGTGATCGTGCCTCTACGATACACTCCGCGGCCGGTGAGAACAATTGGAAACCGATCGCCGGCAACTCGAGCTGTACGCCATCCGCGCGTCGGCCATCTACAATGAATTCATGTTGATTGAGGGTGTATTTGCCGCAGTGCCGACTCCGTTTTACCCGGACGAACGGGTCTATTTCCGCAAGATCGAAGCCAACATGGCGCGCTACTCGAGAACCCTGCTTGCCGGAATGGTGGTGTTGGGAACCACGGGCGAGGCCGCGCTGCTGAACGATGTCGAGTCTGCCGATGTCCTTCGGGTGGCCGCCGAAGCCACTGCGGCCGAGAAAGTGTTGATTGCCGGGGTTGGCCGGGAAAGCGTGAAGGCCACGGTCGAATTGGCTGAAAAAGCCGCGGAATTCAATTACGACGCGGTATTGGTGCGCACGCCTACCTACTACTCCAGGCTGATGTCGACCGAGGCCGTGCTCAACTACTTCCGCGCCGTGGCAGACCGGTCGCCGCTGCCAGTCCTTCTCTACAACATTCCCCAGTGCGTTCCCTACAATATCTCCGTCGAAGTGGTGGCGGAACTTGCGCAGCACCCCAACATTCTGGGCATAAAGGACTCCACCGGAAGCATCGAGCGGATCCGCGCACTGATTGCGGCCACCAGGAATGCCGCTCGCCGCACCACGACCGTCACACCGGTATTCGAGGCCGTGACAGCCCGCATGTTGGCTCCCAAAACAGTGTCGTCCGGCGCGTTTGTCTCGGCGGCCGATCTGGGGCAGGGAATGGCCTTGGCCGTTGCTCCGCCCGCGCCAGCCATCAAGACGCGGACCAAGGAAGTCGGTTTTCAGGTATTGACCGGTGCGGCTGCTACTCTTTTGGAGTCTTTGGAAGCCGGAGCGGCGGGGGCCATTCTGGGCTTTGCGGCTTGTGCGCCCCAAGCCTGCCAGGAAGTGTATTTTGCATGGAAGGACCACGACCGGGTACTGGCTGCCGAAAAGCAGTTGCGGATCGTAGCGCCCAGCAAGCGGATTGTGGCTGAACTCGGAATCAATGGGGTGAAGTATGCCTGTGACTTCAACGGCTATTTTGGTGGCCGCGCCCGGTTGCCGCTCCTACCCCTGACGGCTGCCGACAAGACCGAGATTGAGGCCCTGCTGGCCGGAATCCGCAACTGATTTCCGAAGACAAAGAATGAAAAAAAAGCGGCAAAAGGGCTGACCCTTTTGCCGCTTTCCAGTGGGCGGGGAAGCCGTCCCGGTAAACTGCTATTTGCTCATCTTGTCGAGCTCCAGGTTCAGGTCAAGCACGTTGACCCTGGGCTCTCCGAGCAAACCGAACTGGCGCGCTGTGATGTGCTCTTGAATAAGTTGGCGGATGCGGTCTTCACCGATGCCGCGGGCCTTGGCTACTCGTGCAGCCTGGTAAAAGGTCGCATCGGGGGTAAGATCCGGATCGAGCCCGGAGCCTGAAGTCGTGACGAGGTCAATGGGCACCGGCTTGCCGGGATTCTCGGCGGCCAGCTTGTCGATGGAGCCCTGCAGGCGATCCACCAGCGCTTTGCTCGACGGGGCCAGATTGGAGCCGCCGGAGTTGGTCGCATCGTAGCCGTTGCCGGCCGCCGATGGGCGGGGATGGAAATAGCGGTCCGATGTAAAGCTCTGGGCCAGCAACTCCGATCCAATGATCTGGCCGTCCTTGAGGATCAGGCTACCGGCGGCCTTGTGGGGGAAAAGGACGCTGGCAACGGCAGTCACGAACAACGGATAGCCCAAGCCGAGCAGCACAGCGGTTACCAGCGTAAAGCGAATTGAGGTCTTCCAAACGGAATGCACAGTAGTTCTCCTTGCGGGGCTCGCGCCCTCGGTTTACGCCAGGTGCGCGAATACCAGAAACATGTCGATGGCCTTGATGCCCACGAAGGGCACCACGATGCCGCCCACGCCATAGACCAGCAAGTTGTTGCGCAGCAGAATGTCGGCGGCCTTCGGCTCGTATTTGACGCCCTTCAGAGCCAGCGGAATCAGGGCCACAATGATCAGCGCGTTAAAGATGACCGCGGAGAGGATGGCCGACTCGCGGGAGTGCAGGCCCATGATGTTCAGCGCGTTCAGCACCGGGAAGACCCCGGCAAACATGGCCGGAATGATCGCGAAATACTTGGCCACATCGTTGGAGATGGAGAACGTGGTGAGCGCGCCGCGGGTCATCAGCAACTGCTTGCCGATCTCCACGATCTCGATCAGCTTGGTGGGGTTCGAATCCAGATCCACCATGTTGCCGGCTTCTTTGGCCGCCTGGGTCCCGGAGTTCATGGCCACGCCGACGTCGGCCTGGGCCAGTGCCGGAGCATCGTTGGTTCCGTCGCCCGTCATGGCTACCAGTTTGCCCTTCGCCTGCTCGCGCTTGATCAGGTCCATCTTGTCTTTGGGCTTGGCCTCGGCCAGAAAGTCGTCGACACCGGCCTCGCGGGCAATCACCGCAGCCGTCAGCGGGTTGTCACCGGTGATCATGATGGTGCGGATGCCCATGGCGCGCAGGCGGGCCAAACGCTCCTTGAGGCCGCCTTTGACGATGTCCTTGAGATGAATCACACCCAGCGCAGCGGCATTCTCGGCCACCACCAGCGGCGTCCCGCCCATGCGTGCAACTTCCTCAACGTGCTCGCGGACCTTCTGGGGAAGGGCTGTACCTTGCTCCTCAAGGAACCGAGATATGGCGTCCACCGACCCCTTGCGGATGCGGGTACCGGGAAGGTTCACCCCGCTCATGCGGGTCTGTGCGGTAAAGGGCACAAACTCGGCATGAATCCCGGCCAGGTCGCGTCCGCGCAGGTTGTACTTCTCCTTGGCCAGCACCACGATGGAACGGCCTTCGGGAGTCTCGTCCGAGAGGGAGGAAAGCTGGGCCGCGTTGGCCAGCCGTTCATGACTCACGTCGGGGGCGGGCAGGAATTCCGTTGCCTGGCGGTTCCCCAGAGTAATGGTTCCTGTCTTGTCCAGAAGCAGCGTATTCACGTCGCCCGCGGCCTCGACGGCGCGGCCGCTCATGGCCAGCACGTTGTATTGCACCAGACGGTCCATGCCGGCGATGCCGATGGCCGACAGCAGGCCGCCGATGGTCGTCGGAATGAGGCAAACCAGCAGCGACACCAGGACGAAGATAGTCTGCGGCGCCCCGGAATACATGGCGAAGGGCTGCAGCGTGACAACCGCCAGCAGGAAGATGATGGTCAGACCTGACAGCAAAATGCTGAGCGCGATCTCGTTGGGAGTCTTCTGACGCGTTGCGCCTTCGACCAGGGCGATCATGCGATCGAGAAAGGTTTCGCCGGGGTTTGAAGTGATGCGGACCTTGATCCAGTCCGACAGCACTTTGGTGCCGCCAGTCACAGCCGAGCGGTCGCCGCCGGCTTCCCTGATCACGGGCGCCGACTCGCCGGTAATGGCCGATTCGTCGACCGAGGCTACGCCCTCGATCACTTCGCCGTCGCCGGCGATGTAGTGGTTGGCCTCGACGTAGATCACGTCGCCGGCACGCAACAGGCCGCTGGCAATCTCAATAAAGCTGCCGTCGTCGGCGTATTTCCTTGCGATGGTTTCGCCCTTGGCCTTGCGCAGGGTATCGGCCTGCGCCTTGCCGCGACCCTCGGCCATGGCTTCGGCGAAGTTGGCAAATAGTACGGTGAACCACAGCCAAAGGGTGATTTGCAGATTGAAGCCGAATCCCGGCCGGTGGTGAACTGTGTCGTCGATGAGCAGCGCCGTGGTGAGCACGCTGCCCACCTCGACCACAAACATCACCGGGTTCTTGACCATGCCGCGGGGGTCGAGTTTGCGTACCGAGTCCAGCAGCGCCTGGCCCAGGATTTCCGTATTCCAAAGACTTTTCTTGGTAGCCATGTCAGTCCGTTTCGTCTTGTCCGGATGCCGGTTCTTTTAAGAACCTGTCAAAGAATTCGTTGTTGAAGAGGACGGGATAACTTCGTCCTCTTCACCGTCGCGTAATGCCAATGCCTTAGAAAAGCTGCCCTGTTTTCAGCTGCAAGTGCTCCAGAATCGGTCCCAGGCTGAGTGCCGGAAAGAATGTCAGCGCACCCAGAATCAGAATCACGCCGATCAGCAGCACGGTGAACAACGAGGTGTTCACAGGGAAGGTGCCAGGCGAGGGAGGCACGCTCTTCTTCATCGCCAGGTTTCCGGCTAAAGCAATCACCGGAACCATCATCAGCAGACGTCCGCCGAGCATGGTGAAGCCGAGGGTGATGTTGTACCACCAGGTATTGGCGCTGAGCCCGGCAAAGGCAGAACCGTTGTTGCCCGCGGCCGAGGTAAAGGCGTAGAGAATCTCCGTGAGCCCGTGCGGCCCCATATTGGTGCGGGCTGACAGGCCAATGGCCGGCGATAGCACAAAGACCGCGGTAAGCGTCAGAATGATCAATGGAAAGATGAGCACGTAGAGCATGGTCATCTTGATGTCGTAGGCCTCGATCTTCTTGCCCAGATATTCTGGTGTGCGCCCGACCATCAGGCCGGCGATGAACACCGCCTGGATGACAAAGATCAAGACTCCGTAGAGCCCGGAACCGACACCTCCGAAGATCACTTCGCCGAGCATGATATTGGTCAACACCACCATGCCTCCCAGCGGAGAGAAGGAGTCGTGCATTCCGTTGACGGCGCCGCAACTGGCGTCGGTGGTCACGGTGGCAAACAAGGCGCTTTCGGCAATGCCGTTACGCACTTCCTTGCCTTCCATGTTGCCGCCGGGCGCGGTTGCGGTGCCGGCTTGCATGGCGCCATGAATCACCGGGTGCGGCTGCGATTCGGCCCAATACACTGTTGCGAAGCCGCCCGCGAACAGTACGAACATGGCAGCGAAAACCGCCCATCCATGACCCGGTGAACCTGTCATGCGGCCCAGCGTGAAGGTCAAGCCGGCAGGAATGATAAAGATCGACAGAATCTGCAGGAAATTGGAGAAGGGGGTGGGATTCTCAAACGGATGGGCGCTGTTTGCGTTGAAGAAACCGCCCCCGTTTGTGCCCAGCATCTTGATCGCTTCCTGCGAGGCCACGGGACCCTGAGCGATGGTCTGGGTCTGCGAAGGCTGTTCCAGCCCGTGCGCCGTGGTGTAGTCGTGCAGGTTCTGAGGCACACCTTGCGCCACCAGCACAAGCGCATAGAGGATTGAAGCCGGCACCAGGATGTAAAGGAAAGTGCGCGTGGTATCGACCCAGAAGTTGCCGATGGTGCCGGACGTGGTCCGCTTGATGCCGCGAATCAGGGCCACGGCCACCACGATGCCCACCGCGGCGCTGGCGAAGTTGTGATACGCCAGGCCGACCATCTGGGTGAGATAGCTCATCGTGGTCTCGGGCGTATAAGACTGCCAATTGGTGTTGGTGGTGAAGCTGGCAGCGGTGTTCCAGGCCAGATCGGGTCCCACGGCGGCAAGGCCGCGCGGGTTCCATGGCAAGAAGTTCTGCAGGCGCTCAATGCCATAGGTCATCAGCATGCTTACGGCTGAAAAACCAAGCACGGCAAAGGCATACTCGCGCCAGTTCATTTCCTTCTCAGCGTTGACGCCGGACAGCTTGTAGATGAACCGCTCGAAAGGACGGAGAATCGGATCCAGCCATGTGCGTTCCCCTTCCAGGACGCGGGCCAGATAGATGCCCACCGGGCGAACAGTCGCAAGCAGAATCAAAGAGTAGATGGCAAACTGCAACCAGCCGTTGGCGGACATTTAGAACTTCTCCGGAAAGAGCAAGGTGAGGGTGAGGTAGCCAAGCAACAGGACAGAAAGTGTCAGCGCAATTACGGTGATGACGTCAATGTGCATGGGGATTACCTCAACTTCTGGCAGGCCTTGACGTAGAAAAACGCCAGGACGAAGAAAACTACCGTGAACAGCAACATGGTTAAATCTTGCATGCAGGTCTCTCAATTCAATCCGGTTGGCAGCCGGACGGGTTCAGGAACCGTTCAGGTTCTCGCCTCTTTTGAGTATCGGGAAGGGTTCCTAAATAAAGCGTAAGGGAACGGCTGACGCTCCGTAATAATCACGGAATCCTCATGCATTCCTTATAAATCTGCCGTGGTTTATCGATTTTCTGCCAGCAAAGGGCCTCAGCAGGGAAACACGCAAAGGCCTTTGTAGTCCCTTGTATCCCTTACCCGGAGTAGCCCGACCCAAAGTGTTCCTGCTCTCAAAAAAAGCCTCATGAAAGCCACTGTCATCCTGAGCAAACGGGGCCCCAGACGCTTTTCAGTCTGGGGGTGGTGAGTCGAAGGATCTGCGGTTGCATTTCGTAAACCTTGAATCGACGTTGTCGACAGCACACACGCCTCAAAAGCTCGGACTTGCTCTGGAATGCCTCCGCAGCCCCCAGGAATGTTTGCGATCGTCTATGGCTCGAAGAACATTCTGCGCAACATGTGCAGAGCTCGAACACAGAGGTTCTCAAATGCTGGGGCAGCCCGCAAAAGCGGCGCTCCCCAGCGCTCGAGAGCGCTGAATTGTCATTCTTCTTTGGATCTCAGGAGATCGTTCGGCGGAATTCCGAGAGGGACATGCCTCAGTCTTCGTTTCCGCTCCAGCCCTCGGGCATGAAGCGGTATCCAACCCAGGGTTCCGTCTGGATATATTGCTTGCCCGTTTCGGCCTCGAGTTTCTTGCGCAATTGGCCCACAAACACCCGCAGATATTCCGGTTGGTGGGCCGACTGCGCGCCCCATACCGCAGTCAACAAGGCACGATGCGTGATCACCTTGCCGGCATGACGAGCCAGATGCAGCAGCAAGTCGAATTCCTTGGGCGTCAAGTGAATAGGTTTGCCCAGGACTGTGATGGCGTGGGCCGCGGCATCCACCATGAAGTCGCCCGCCTCCAATGCCGACGTGGTCCGCTCCGGCGCGCGACGCAGATGGGCGCGAACCCGCGCCTGCAGTTCCTGAATGCTGAACGGCTTGGTCACGTAATCGTCGGCGCCGGCGTCCAGAGCCTCCACTTTCGACCGCTCGTGATCGCGCACGGAAAGCACCAGCACCGGCGTGTTCGATCGACTGCGGATGGCCCTGCAGACTTCCACGCCGGAAAGCCCCGGCATCATGAGGTCGGTCACCACCAGGTCCGGCGACCACTCTTTGAACACCAGCAAACCCTCTTCGGGATCGTTGGCTGTGCGCACGTCGTATCCCTGAGCCACAAGGGCGGCGCGCAGCACCCGGGTGATTTGCGGTTCGTCGTCGATGACCAGAATTCTGCCGGGCATGTCGTTCTTCTTTCCTCCGAAGCTTACAACATTGGGCCGCCCCGCTATCATGCTCGGGGGAGAAGAAACATGAAAGGCCCGTCGGAATCACGCAGTTTTGTGCACTGGGTTGTGGGGGCGCTGATGGTTGTGGCCACCACCGTTCTGCTGGTGTGGATGGGTGCCGATTCCACTGCCGCAGGCATGGTGTTCCTGGTGCTCGTGGTGTGGTCGTCCACCCAGGCAGGGATGTCCTTGGCGCTTTATATCGCCGTCTTGTGCGCGCTTTCCTTCGACTACTTCTTCCTGCAGCCGTTCCACACGCTCCGTCTAGCCGGCGCCCAGGAGTGGGTCGCCATGATCTCATTCTTGGCTTGTTGCGTGGTGGTGAACCGGGTTGCGGAATTGGCGCGCCGTCAAACCCGCCATGCAGAGAATCGCCGCGAAGACGTTGAACGGCTCTACGAGTTGAGCCAGGAACTGATGCTGCACGAAGACGCTGCCGGCCTGATCCAGGACCTGCCCATGATCATCGAACGCATCTTCGCGCTGGATGGGGTCGTTCTTTACGTCTGCGACAAGGAGCGCGTCTTTGCCTCGACGTCCGACCTGCCCATGAGCATTCAGGCAAGCATGCGTGCCATGACCCAGGGGGGCAATCCGACGTTGACGATTCCGGGCGGATTCACCGTGATGTCCCTCATGATGGGACTGCGGCCTGTGGGTGCCCTGGGATGGCGTCCTGCCATGCCTTCCCGCGAAGTGGCGACGGCCGTCACGGCGCAAGTGGCCATTGTGCTGGCACGTTCCATGGCGATTGAGGCCACGACTCGGCTTGAGGCCACCCGCGAGGGAGAACGCTTGCGCACCGCGCTGATCGACTCGCTCACCCATGAATTGCGCACGCCCTTGACCTCGATTCGCGCCGCGGCCACCACGCTCCTGCAATCCGAGGGCCTGGATGAAGCCTGCCGGCTCGATCTTGCGGCATTGGTGGACGAAGAGGCCTCCCGGCTGGACAGGCTCATTGGCGAAGCCGTGGAAATGGCGGAGATCGACGCCAACGTGGTTCAACTTCACCTGACACCGCAATATCCGCGCGCCTTGCTGGAGCAGGCCGTCGAGGAATCGAGAAAGGCCCTGGCGCCGCATCGGGTCAGCATTGTTGTGGACGGAGAGGATGGACCTGCCTGGTTCGATCCGCACCTCCTATGCCGGGTTTTGCGCCACTTATTGGAGAATGCCGCGCGCTTTACTCCGCCGGGTGGGCGAATCGTCTTGCAGGCCAAGCGGCAATCCGACAGATTGGAGTTTTGCGTGGAGGATAACGGGCTGGGCATCGATCCCCAGGACCTACCCTTGATCTTTGAAAAATTCTATCGGGGAAAAAAGGGCGCGGCCAGCGGCAAGGGAACCGGGATGGGGTTGGCGATCACCCGCTCCATCCTGAAGGTGCACGGTGGCGCCATCGAGGCCGAGAGCCGGCCGGGGCAGGGAGCCAGTTTCCGGTTCTGGGTGCCGCTGGTTGAAAAGGAGCCTGTGACCAAACAAGAGTCGGGAAACCTGGCGTGATGGACTCAGCTCAAGGTTCCTCGGTCCAATCGCAGGCGATTTCGCGACGCTGCTCGGCGCTCTCCGTGGCCCATTCCATCAGGCGGGCGACGCGCCACGCATCCAGGGCTTTGACGGGTGCGGGTGCTTGGCCCAGCAAGGCGTCGCGAACCCCGGCATAGAAGAGCCGGTAGTCGCCGGGAATGGGTGGGATCGGGCGGCTCACCATTCCTCCGTCCACGTCGACATGCAGGGTGCCCCAGTGTGCGGGCGTCTCCTGGCCCCAGCGCGGGTCTTCGATGCGTGTGATCTTGTTCAGCTCTGCTTCTTGCGGATCCAGGCCCATCTTCCAGTAGTTGCCCTTGCTGCCCCGCAGGTGAAAGCGCGGCCCCGCAGGCCACGAAAGACTGTTCGCCCCAAGAATCACTGTTTGGTGTGGATAGCGCAGCCGCAGCGTGAAGGCATCCGCCACTCGAGTCCATTCACGCTCATACGGCAGATCGGCTGCAATCGACTGGGGCTTGCCGAAAAGCGCCAGAGCCTGATCGGCCAAGTGAGTTCCCAAATCGAGCAGGACGCCCCCTCCCGAGGTGGGATCTTCCTTCCAAAGGCGATCTTTGGGGGCCGTGGGCCGCCAACGGTCGAAACGGGATTCAAAAGAGACCAAACCTCCCATCCAACCTCCATGAATTAGTTTCTGGATTGTCTGGAAGTCGCTGTCCCAGCGTCGGTTATGGAAGGGAACGAGAAGCTGTCCGGCAGCCGTCGCAAGCTCCATCAGTTGCGCGATCTCAGCCGACGAGGTGGACACGGGCTTGTCCACGACGAGGTGTTTGCCTGCTTGCAGGATCTGGCGGGCCGTATCGAAGTGAGTTCCACTGGGGGTGGCTACGACGAAAAGCCCAAGCGAGGAATCGGCGAGCATCTCTTCGAGAGTACGGTAAGTGGCGATGCCGGGATAGCGCTGTGCGGCGTTGTTGGTGTGGCGCTCCACCACCGCGGCCAGTTCCAGGCCTTCTACAGAGGACAGCAACGGCCCATGAAACACCCGCCCGGCCATGCCGAAGCCCACCAAACCGACTCGAATCATGGAACCCTTCCCGGAGGCGCGGAGTTAGCGGTGTTAGCCGCTCTTCGCGCATGCTCGCGGAGTTAAGCGGACGAACCGGCTCCCTCGGCTAACTCCGCTCACCCACTGCTAACCTTCGAGTTTATACCGGGTTTCCGCCAACCGATAGAGCCGCCGCCAGACCAGCCGGTTCATGGTGACCACCATCAGCGAAATCATGATGGTGGCCAGCAGCAGGATAGGAAAGCGGCCGCTGTCGGTCGCGGCGTCGATCTGGGCGCCCAGGCCGATGGTCTGCAGTGTCCGGTCCTGCACATGCGAGTATTCGGCAAACACCGAAGCGTTCCAGGCGCCGCCGGATGCCGTGACCATGCCGGTAATCAAGTAAGGAAAGATTCCGGGAAGAATGAGCTTGGTCCACCGCTGCCAGCGCGTGAAATGAAAGAGCGAGGAAACTTCGCGCAGATCCGAGGGAATCGACATGGCGCCCGCAATGACATTGAACAAGATGTACCACTGCGTTCCCAACAGCATCAGGGCGATGGAGCCGACCCCCAGTCCGCCGCCGATCTGCACCAGGCCAATGAGCAAAATCGGGAAGAAGGCGGTGGCGGGAACCGAGGCCATGACCTGCGCAACCGGCTGCACAATGCGGGCCAGTTTGGGATTGAAGCCGATGGACACGCCGACAGGCACTGTCCATGCCGCGGAGATCAGCAGCGATGCATTCACGCGCAGGAACGTGGCTCCTGCACCCTCCAGAAGCGTGCCCAACTCCGCCAGAGTGACGGTTTGCAGCATCAAGACCGCTTTCGATGCGCCCCACAGCACCACAACCCCGGCGATGCCGCCAAGGGTCCAAAGCCCAATCGAGGGCTTTTTCCGGGTTGTCTCCTCATCCAGCGGATGGACGACGCGACAGTCCCGGGTGCTGGCCATGCGTTGATACAGCGGCTCCTCGAAACGGCTCCAGAGGCGGCCCGGCAGGGTGCTGAGGTTGGAGCGCCGTAGCACCTCGAGGATGGGCGACACGACGCGTTCGCTGGATTCCACCTGTTCGAATTTGAACTTGTCGCTCCAGGCGATCAGAGGGCGCCAGACCACCTGGTCGGTCGCCACGACGATGAGGATGACCACGGCAAAGCCGGCCACCATGGCGCGAATATCGCCTGAAACGGTGGCCGTCTGGAGGTAGCTGCCCAGGCCTGGCAGTTGGAAATTGCGGTCCCCCATGGTGAACATCTCGCAGGCAATCAAGGCAAACCAGCCGCCGGCGACCGAGACGATGGAATTCCACACCAGGCCGATGGTGGCGTAGGGCATTTCAAGCTGCCAGAATCGCTGCCAGGCCGAATAACGGTAGATGCGCGAGGCCTCGACCATCTCCTTCGGGATGCTCTTGAGCGAAGAGTAGAAACTGAAGGCAAGATTCCAAACCTGCCCGGTGAAGATGAGCAGGATCACGCCCATCTCGATGCCCATTTGATGCCCGGGGACCAGCGCAACCATGGCCAGAACCACCGGAGGCAGAAAACTCAGTACCGGGATCGATTGCAGAATGTCGAGCACGGCAATCATGTAGGCTTCGACACGCGGGTTATACGCGGCGATATAGCCGTAAGAGATGGCGAAGACCAGGCTGAGCAGGTACGCGATCGCGATGCGCACAATCGAATAAAAGGCATAGGCAGGCAGTGCCGCAATCGAATGGGAGATGGGCACCACGGGGATGGGTTTCCCCAGCCAGTAAGTGCCTGTGCTGATGACGGCAAAAAAGACGGCCATCGCACAGGTGGCCACCCCCACATCGATAAGGAAGGGCCAGGTACGAGCAGTGACTAGGGTTCGTGCAAGAGGATGTTGGACTCTCACTCGGCTTCCTCGCTTGCACCAAGCTCTTCATCCTGGGCGTCGGGCAACACAAAACGGCGGCGTCCCGCGTCGAATTCGAAGATCTCGGCATAGCGGCCCCAGGCCACGGCGGTCTCCATCTGGCGCAGGCATTCCTCCTCGCTGAA
>CAZLMY010000057.1:0-32593 GCA_964560845.1 uncultured Occallatibacter sp.
TAAGCGATATCTGCAACCAATTGAATCTGTTCGACTTGTAGCCGGACAACAGTGAGTCGGGAGCATCACGGTGCAGGATCCCTACACCGGCAAAGCCAGCCAATATCGGATGCCCGCGGGCGGCCGCGGCTACACGCGCGTTCCCAGTCTCATCAGCGTGTGGTCCACGGCGCCTCTGCTGCTGAACAACACGCTGGGCCATTTCGAGGCCAACCCGGACGTCGACTCCCGCATGCGCAGTTTCAACGATGCCATCGAACAGCTATTGTGGCCGGAGAAGCGCGCCAAAGACCCCATTCTCGGTGGAACCGGCCCGAGCCTCATCGACCGCACTACGCAGCGCAGTTATCTTCGTGCCGCTTCGGGATTCCTGCCCGACCCGCTTTCAAAAGGCACCAAGGTCGAGCACATGCTGTTCCCGTGGCTGTTCAGCGAAGACGGCATCCAGATCGGCCCCATTCCGGCGGGAACTCCGGTGAACCTGCTCGCCAACCTCGACCTGATGAGCGACAGCACCAACCGGTGGGATCGCATCCAGCACAATGCCCAGGTGCTGTCTCTGATCATTCGGCTGAAACACGATCTTGAGAAGCTTCCGCCCGATGCGACCGACGATCAGATACGGCAGACCTTTGCCGGCGTGGAGCCGGATCTGATCAAGTTCAACAAGTGTCCGGACTTTGTAGTCAATCGCGGGCACTACTTCGGCACCGACATGCTGCCCGATGAGCCGGGACTGAACGATGCGGACAAGAAGGCTTTGATCGAATTCATAAAAACCTTTTGACGATTGAGGCAAGGAAACTCATTAGTACCTCCGCATTCGAGTTCTGCGCACGTTGTGCAGACCATGGATGATTGCCAGTATTCATGGGCCTGCGGAGCATTTCAGCGTGGGTCGGAACCTTTCGGAGCGAGTGTGCTTTGTCCAACGCTGATTCAAGAATTGTGAAAAGCAACCGCAGATCCTTCGACTCGGCTGAAAAGCGCCTCGCTCAGGATGACAGGGGCTTTTATGGGTCTCATTTGAGAGCCAGGACGCTTTGGTTCCGGCTTCGCCGGGTTAGGGGGCCTCTTGTCAAAGGCAAGAGGCTCCAGGCATCTGTGGACTCGTCCGAATAACGCATTCAATTGTTTGCGAAGTAGGGTCAGGCCGCGCTTTACATGGTTGCAATCTTACCGCAATCGAATAAGATCGAGTGCGAGTTCCAAAGCCTTTCAATGTGGAGATTGAGTTCAGTCTTCCTGGAGGAAAGATGTTCCCGCGATTGTGGAAGCGCTCAGTGCCCAAGGCTAAACCCGCCGCCATCCTCAAGACCGATATAGAACCGTATTTGCCCCGCCTCTACGTCGAGTCGCGGCAGGCGCTCTTTCGCATCTTGCTGGGTGAGGCGCTGCCTGCCCAGTCGCCGTTCCCCGTGGACCCGGAGCAGACCGCGGAGATCCTTCATCAGATAGAAATGCTCATTCTGCACGATGAACATCTTGAAGGTTGCCGGGAAAGGATTGGGGAGCATTTTCCCGGGCGGCTGGCGGTGCTGTTCAATCTTGCCCGGGAAACCGACAAGCTCTACCCCACCGCCGAGCTGCGTGCTTCGATCATGAATCACGTGCGCCGCCACCAGGCAGACCTGACAGGCCAAGCTCTGGACCTCACCGACCAGGCAGCGATCGAAGAACTGAAGGGTTCGTCGAGGCTGCAGCAGCAACTTGCCTATCTGGTGGATTACACGCCCAACAAGTGGCTGCTGGAGCAGGAGATTCCGGTTGTCATCGCGTCGCGACGGCGGCGGGTCAAGGCCGGAGGCGCCATGCGGGCCGCCGGTGCAGTTCAAACAGATCCGGCCGCAAAGCCGCCCGCGGAAGCAAGTTTCTGCCGGGCAGACGATCCTTATATTTGGAGCCGCGACAAGGGCAGGCTAAGTGGGTTGTGCTTTTCCGGAGGCGGCATTCGCAGCGCCACTTTCAACCTCGGCATTTTGCAAGGGCTAGCCAGCAAGAATTTGCTGCGCCGTTTCGATTATTGCTCCTCGGTTTCAGGAGGCGGCTACATACACCAGTGGCTTGCGGCCTGGGTCAAACGCGAAGAAGCGCAGCACCCGGGCGCCCAGGCAAGTCCGGGCCTCGACGCCGTGTGCCGGCAACTGATTCCGCTGCCCGACGCAGGCTGCGTTTCCCGCCCGGCCGAGCCCATTCGCTGGCTGCGCCGCTATAGCAACTACCTCACACCGAGGACGGGCATTTTTTCGGCCGACACGTGGGTCACAGCGGCAACCTGGATGCGCAACACCTTTCTGAACCAGATCGTGCTCATTTCATGCATGGTATCGGTGATGCTGCTGCCTCATCTGTTTCTTCTGCCGCAGATTTCATCGGACCTTGCGCCCATCGATGCATCGCCGTCAATGCCGTCGGCATCCCAATCGCTGGCAGGAATCTCAAAGGCCGCTCTGCTGCTGATGCTGGTGGCTGTCAATTTTCTGATTGTGGTGCGCAACCTGGCCGCCGGCTTGAACGATGCGCGCAAAGGGAAGACCTGCGACTCCCGGCTCGACGACAAAGATCTTTGCCTGATGGTGGTGCTGCCGTCGCTGTTCGTCTCTGTCGCGATCTGCGACTTCGGCTTTTATTTCGTCGTGCCCGGACTCTCTGAAGTTCGACATGCCACGGCCCTTTGCGCGTTTTCGTTCCTGGGATTGTTCATCCTTTCCTGGGCTCTTACCTGGGCAGGCGGCGCGTTCGAAAGGCGGCCCAACGCCGAAGACGACACGCGCTACCGGCGCATCGTCGGCTTCACTTTGGCGGCTGTGCTTTCCGCGCTGGCCGGAACCGGCGCAATCCTGCTCACCCGCAACGCATTTGTCACGGGCAACCCCTTCAGCTTCAATCCGCCCGCGATGCGCGCAGCGGCCCCGCCGGTAGATCCCAAGGTCAACGTGCAGGTAACTACCGGCCAGAATCAGGACGTGAAGATCTCGCTGCAAGTGCTGAATTCAACCAAGGACGTCGCCGTCGCGCACACGCATCGTCACCCGGAAGCGGAAGTGAAGTGGCGTGCGGTTGTCACCTTCGGCCCCCTCATCGTGATGATGATTCCGTTCATTGCAGTCATCTTTCAAACCGGCCTGGTGGGGTACGATTTTCCAGACTGGGTGCTGGAATGGCTGGCCAGAGTACGTGCCTGGGTCGCCATGTACAGCATCGCGTGGACCCTCCTGGTGGGGATGTCGCTCTTCGGCCACCAGATACTGGATTACGTGGTGGCCCACGGCAATAAGTGGATCAGCACCATGGGCGTGGGCAGTTGGCTGCTGACGACAATCGGCAGCGTGCTGGCTGGAAAAAGCAGCAACACCAGCGGCGAAGCGGGATCCAACGGAAACTCGCGCACCTTGAACCTCCTCATCGCGGCTGGCCCGCCGGTATACATTCTGGGTCTGCTGCTGATGGTGGCCTGGGCGGCGCAGGAGGCGCTGTACCTTGCCGGCATTTCGAGTCAGCAAGAAGTTTCGGCCCTGCAAATGACCGTCGGTCTGGCTGTGGTGTTGCTGGGGCCAGTTGCCACTTTCCTGCTTTTCGGATGGCGGGTGGATGTCAACGAGTTCTCGATGCACAGCTACTATCGCAACCGGTTGGCGCGCTGCTACCTGGGTGCAAGCAACCCTACGCGCGATCCCGATCCGCTCACGGGGTTCGATTCCGACGATGTGGAGGGACTGAAGCTCAGTACGTTCTTGCCGAACCAGGGTTACACCGGCCCAATGCCGGTGTTTTGCGCCTCCATTAATATTTCGGTGGGCGAAGACCTGGCCTGGCAGGAGCGCAAGGCCGCCTCGTTCGCCTTCACTCCGCTGTTATCCGGTTATCACGTTCCGTGGACCGGCCGCCACTACAAGGGCCAGTTATCCTATAACGGATTTGTTCCCACCGAGCGCTTCGCCTACGGTAACGGCGGCATTCATATCTCCACAGTCGCGGCGATCTCCGGCGCGGCCGTCAGTCCCAATGCCGGCTATCACACCAGCAAGCCGATGGCATTCCTGCTCACCATGTTCAACGTGCGTCTGGGTTGGTGGCTGCCCAATCCGCGCCGGTCCTTTTTGGCATTCGATCCCAAGGGACAACCGGCCACCGGCACCAAGGCTTATCCTCACCCGGTGTTCGCACCCAACCAACTTTTGAGCGAATTGCTCGGCCAGATCGGCGACGATCGGAAGTTTGTGTATCTCACCGACGGCGGGCACTTCGACAACATGGGCCTTTACGAAATGGTGCGCCGCCGCTGCTATGAGATTGTCATCTGCGATGCCGAGCAGGATGCGGGCCCTGTGTTTGAAGGAATCGGCATGGCGATACGCAAGTGCCGCATCGATTTCGGAGTCGAGATCGAATTGGATCTCAACAAGTTGGCCACCGATGCGGCAACCAAAGTCAGCAAGGTGCATTGGATCCTGGGTTCCATCAAGTATCCAGAGACTGGCGACGCCAAGGCAGGGACCATTCTCTACATCAAGTCGTCGATTACCGGGAATGAGGCTGCCGACGTCTACAACTACCGCCTGCAACATGCACCCTTTCCCCAGGATTCAACGTTGGATCAGTGGTTCAGCGAATCGCAATTCGAGAGCTATCGGCGGCTGGGGCAGCAGGTGGTGGATGTGTGTCCCTATCTATAGTTGTTTTGGTGATGGGGACTGAAGAAGAGCACCGCAACCTCGAACATGTCGCGAATTGTCGAATGCCGAAGGGCGATGTTCAGTTATCATTCGTAGTTATCTGGCCTGCCGTTTGAATCGGAAGGCCGGAACAAGAAAGAGGTTAGTCATGGCCAAATCCCCAAGCAAGAAGTCGTCCAAGCTTGCAAAGTTTGCCGAGCAGTCGCGCACCACCCTACCCGGAAGCGAGAAAGCTCCTGTGCTTGACGCGGCGCCGCAGAAGGCAACGCCGTCGAAGGCGAAGGTCACCGTATCGGTGATCTTGAGACACAAGGAACCGCTGAAGATCAACAAACGTGGCGGTCGAGCCAGCGGGCCCGTGCGCGTAACCCGGTCCGAATTCAAGAAACACCATGGCGCCGATCCCGCGGACATCAAACTCCTCAAGTCCTTCGCCAAGGAGTTCAACCTCAAGGTCGAAGACGATCCGGCGCAAAAAACGCGGCGCACTGTGCAGTTGACGGGAGCCGCTGCCGACATGCAAAAGGCGTTTGGCGTGACGCTGGATCAGAAGACGATCGGCGGCGAAGAGTACCGTGTGCGCGAAGGCGGAATTCAATTGCCCGAAGCTTTGACCGGTGTTGTGGAGGCTGTGCTGGGGCTGGATAACCGTCCCCAGGCGCAGCCGCACTTTCGTGTCCATGCCGCCGCCGCCAAATCCAGCAGTTACACCCCGCCCCAGGTCGCCCAAGCCTACCAGTTCCCCGCAAAAGCCAGCGGTGCAGGGCAGACCATCGGCATCCTCGAACTCGGGGGAGGATACCGCCAAGCCGATCTCACCGCCTACTTCAAAAGCCTCGACCTCCCCGCGCCGGCGATTACCGCCGTCAGCGTGAACGGCGGAAAGAACAAGCCGTCCAAGGCCAGCAGCGCCGACACCGAAGTGATGCTCGACATCGAAGTGGCCGCCGCTGTGGCTCCGGGCGCGAAGATCGCTGTTTACTTTGCTCCCAACACCGATCAGGGATTCATCGACGCCATCACCACCGCGATCCACGACAAGACCAATAACCCGAGCGTGCTATCCATCAGTTGGGGCAGCCCGGAATCCACCTGGACCCAGCAGTCGATGGTGGCGCTCGATGCGGCTTGCCAGTCGGCCGCGGCATTGGGCATCAGTATCACAGTAGCTGCCGGAGACAACGGGTCGACCGACGGCGCAACAGGCAACAATGTCGACTTTCCGGCTTCGAGTCCGCATGTGCTGGCCTGCGGGGGAACCAAGCTCGATGCCAACGGCGCCACCATCGTTTCTGAAATCGTGTGGAACGAGTTGGCAAGCAACGAAGGCGCCACCGGAGGCGGTGTGAGCAATGTATTTCCTCTGCCGGCCTGGCAGGCCAATTCCAACGTCCCGGCGCCGCAACAGAGCGCGGGCGGCCGCGGCGTTCCTGACGTGGCTGGAGACGCCGATCCCGCCACCGGTTACAGCATTCGCGTGGACGGCGGGTCCACCGTGGTCGGAGGCACCAGCGCAGTCGCACCGCTTTGGGCGGGTCTCATTGCCGTGGCCAACCAGCAACTCGGCACCAAGGTCGGCTTCATTCAACCGGCCATCTACGCGGCAAAGGCGGCCGGGGCGTTCAACGACATTACCGCGGGCACCAACGGCGCCTTCTCCGCCGAACCCGGTTGGGACGCTTGCACCGGACTCGGATCGCCCCTTGCGGAAAGGCTGATTCCGTTGCTTGCGCCGGCGATCGCGAACGGGAAAAAAGCGGCCAAGCCAGCAGGCAAAGCGGCCAAGACGGCGGCGAAATCGGCTGAGAAGCCTGCCAAAGGGGCAAAGAAGGTTGCCAAGAAGTAGGCCCGTTCGCTTCAACGATGGGTGACCAGTTCTCGATTTTGAGGCCTGGGAGACCAACCAGCCCCACATAGGCGTTTTGCACACGGGGCGAAGCCCGGGAATTCATGGGAATACCAGGTAGCTGAGGGCCAGCAGGCCCTCAGCACAGCCGGCCAGGGGGCCAGCGCTACTGGGTTTCGTTGCTCGATGTTTCGCTGCGGGTGAGTGCTGTAGGCTAGGCCCCTCGTTCCACGCCTGCCACAAACACCCGCGGCCTGAACGGCGCGGCAATGAAGTAGGCAAGCTCGCGGTAGTCGCCGAACTCGTGAATCAGGAAGTCGGCTTGCTTGCCTGCTTCGAGCGATCCGATGTTATCTCCCAGGCCAAGGCTGTATGCCGGGTTGATGGTTGCAGCGGTAAGTGCCTCGGCGGGAGTGAGTTTCATTTGCAGGCAGGCCAGCGACAAAATGAACGGCATCGAAGGCACCGGCGAGGATCCGGGGTTGAAGTCGGTGGCCAGCACAATGCCGAGGCCCATCTCGATCATTCTGCGCGCTGGCGGGTACTGTGTCCGGCCCAGCGCAAAGACGGAGCCCGGCAGCAGCACGGGTTGGACGCCTGCCGCTTGCAGCTTTTTCAGTCCCTCGTCGGCCACTGCCTCCAGATGATCGGCGCTGGCCGCACCCAGTTCGGCGGCTAGAGCAGCTCCCGTGCCTGCGCGGAACTGCTCGGCGTGCACTCGCAGCCCCAGGCCATGAAGGCGTGCCGAGGTGAGCACGAGTCGAGCTTCCTCGACACTCAAGGCGTGATCGTCGCAGAAGGCGTCGCAATACTGTGCCAAGCTAGCCTCGGCAACTTCGGGAATCAGCGACTCGGCGATCCAGCGGATGTAGTCCTGGCGCCGGGCTGTGAATTCAGGGGGAACCATGTGCGCGGCCAGCAGGGTGGGCACGATGCGCGCCGGGCCCTCGGCGTTGAGGCGCGCCAGCACCCGCAACATGCGTAACTCAGTGGCTCGCTCCAGGCCGTAGCCGGATTTTGCTTCGATGGTGGTGGCGCCTGCGCGGAGCATCCAGTCGCGATGGCGGCGCGCTATGGTGAGCAACTCATCCTCAGTGGCAGCGCGGGTCAGGCGCACGGTGCTCCAGATGCCCCCGCCCGCCGCGGCGATCTGCTGATAGGTGGCGCCCTCGATGCGCTGCTCGAATTCCGCGGCGCGATTGCCGGCGAAGACGAGGTGGGTGTGGGAGTCGACGAAGCCCGGAGTGACGCAGCGGGCTTGGGCATCGATCAGTGTTGCGTGGGGCGGGATCTGGTTTTTGAGATCGGCATATGGGCCAGCCGCTACGATGCGGCTGTCTTCCAGCAGCAGGGCCGCGTTGGGGATCAGCGCCAGATCGCGCAGCTCCGGGCCCACTCTCGGGCGTGCGGGGCCGGCGAGGGTGACTAATTGCCCGATGTTGACGATGGCGGTGTGCATGTTGCCAAGTCCTCGGTTGCAGCGCTTTCAGTATTTGCTCAGTTCGTGCTTCCCGCCTGAGGGCCGGGAGGCCCTCAGGACAGCCGGCCAGGAGGCCGGCGCTACAACTTTCTGCGGTTCGTGAGAAAAGCGGGGCAGGTCCTTAGTGTTGAGTCCCTACGTCTTTAGTCCCTTAGTCCCTGTCTCTCCGCCATCGGCATCTTGATACCCTTATCCTGCGCCGTTTGCTTTGCCAATTCATACCCAGCGTCGGCGTGGCGCACCACGCCGAGGCCTGGATCGTTGTTGAGCACGCGCCGGATTTTGCCGGCCGCCATCTCCGTGCCGTCGGCCACGGTTACCTGGCCTGCATGCAGGGAATAGCCCATGCCCACGCCGCCGCCATGGTGGAAGCTGACCCAGGTCGCGCCTGACGCCGTATTCAGCAGCGCATTGAGAATCGGCCAGTCGGAGACCGCGTCGGAGCCGTCCATCATCTTTTCCGTTTCGCGATAGGGGCTGGCCACTGAGCCCGTATCCAGGTGATCGCGGCCAATGGCGATGGGCGCGGAAAGCTCGCCTTTGCGCACCAGCTCGTTCATGGCTTCGCCCATGCGGGCGCGCTCTCCATAGCCCAGCCAGCAGATGCGCGAGGGCAGACCCTGAAAGGCGAAGGTACCCCGCGCCAGGCGCAGCCAGCGGTTCAGAATCTCGTTGTCGGGGAAAAGCTCCAGCGCCAGCCGGTCGGTGCGCTCAATGTCCTTGGGATCGCCCGACAGGGCCACCCAGCGGAACGGCCCCTGCCCGGTGCAGAAGAGCGGCCGAATGTATTCCGGCACAAAGCCGGGGATCAGAAAGGCGTCGGCGCATCCCGCATCGTAGGCAAAGCGGCGAATGTTGTTGCCATAGTCGAAGGTCACCGCGCCGGCACGCTGGAGGGCCAGCATGGCATCGACGTGCACCACCATGGTGGCCGTGGCGCGACGCACATACTCCTGGGGGTCGCGTTGACGCAATTCGATTGCTTCGCTCAGCGTCAGCCCCTGCGGAATATAGCCGTTCAGGGGGTCGTGTGCACCGGTCTGATCGGTCACCACATCGATGTGGACGCCGCGCCTCACCAACTCCGGCAGCACGTCGGCGCAGTTGCCCACCAGGCCTACGCTGAGCGCACGGCCCTTGCGCCGGGCGGCTTCGCAGAGCGCCAGCGCCTCATCCAGATCCTCGCTCAGCCTGTCGCAATAGCGGTCGTCCACGCGGCGCTGAATGCGGCTGCGGTCGACGTCGATGGCCAGAATCACCCCACCGTTCATGGTCACGGACAAAGGCTGCGCTCCGCCCATGCCGCCCATGCCGCCGGTGACAACCAGTTTGCCCTTGAGGGTGCCCGTTCCGTTAGGCGCGGAGAAGTGGCGCTCGGCCAGCGCCGCAAAGGTTTGGAAGGTGCCTTGCAAAATACCCTGGGTGCCGATGTAGATCCAACTGCCCGCCGTCATCTGTCCGTACATCATCAGGCCCTTGCGGTCGAGCTCGTTGAAGTGCTCCCAGTTAGCCCACTTGCCTACCAGGTTGCTGTTGGCGATGATTACCCGCGGCGCCATCTCGTGGGTGGGAAACACGGCGACCGGCTTGCCGCTCTGCACCAGCAGGGTCTCTTCGTTGCCCAACTGCTCCAACTCGCGCACGATGGCGTGAAAGCACTCCCAATTGCGGGCGGCGCGGCCAATGCCGCCGTAGACCACCAGGTCCTGGGGCCGCTCGGCCACTTCCGGATCGAGGTTGTTCATCAGGCAGCGCAGCGCCGCCTCCTGCTGCCAGCTCTTGCAGCGCAACTGGTTGCCGCGCGGTGCGCGAATCGTCGGTGCCACAGTCATCGTCATTTTTTCTCCTCGAGCAAGCCAGGTCGCTACATCCGACCAAATCCATGAAAGCCAACCAACAGGATACTACCCACGCATCTGCACCGCGCCTGCGCCTGAGAGTGCCGCGAGTATCGCTGACTTGCTGACTTGCTGACCCGCTCGCTATCCTTCTCCTCGTGCCCAATACTCTTGTTGAATGCGTTCCCAATTTCTCCGAAGGCCGCGACGCGGCCAAAGTCGATGCCATTGTCGAGGCCATGAAGATCCCCGGGGTGTTTCTGCTTGACCGGGAGATGGATTCTGACCACAACCGCTGCGTGATCACCCTGGTGGGCGAGCGGGAAGCCATTCAGGAAGCCGCTATTCGCGGCGTCGGCAAGGCTGCCGAACTGATCGACCTCACCCAGCACAAGGGCGCGCATCCCCGCATGGGCGCCTCCGATGTCATCCCCTTCATCCCCATCGACGGCGTCACGCTTGAAGATTGCGTGGCCATGGCCAAGCATGTGGGGGCCGAAATCGCCCGGCGTTTCGAGATTCCGGTTTATCTCTACGAAGCTGCCGCGGCCACGCCCGAGCGGCAGAATCTTGAGACCATTCGCCGCGGGCAGTTTGAAGGCATTCGCGACGAAATTGCCACCAATCCGGCGCGCAAACCCGACTTCGGCGAGCCGCGCGTGCATCCCACCGCCGGCGCCACAGTGGTGGGCGCGCGCAAGCCCCTGGTGGCCTACAACATCTTTCTGAACACGGCCGATGTCTCCATCGCCAAGAGAATTGCCAAGGCGGTGCGGTTTTCGTCGGGCGGCCTGCGCTTCGTCAAGGGAGCTGGGTTCCTGGTGCGCGGCATGGCCCAGGTCTCGATGAACCTGACCGACTTCGAGCAGACGCCCATCCACCGGGTGTTTGAATTCGTGAAGCGCGAAGCCCAGCGTTACGGAGTGGTGCCTGTTTCCAGCGAGATCGTGGGTCTGATTCCCAAGCTCGCCCTGGAACAGGCCGCGGAGTGGTTTCTGCAGGTGGAGAATTTCGACTCGTCGCTGATCCTGGAAAACCGGCTGGCTTCGGTCATGGGCGGCAAGACCGCCGCGGGCGGATTGCGGGCCGGCGTTGAACCCTTCATCGAGCAGTTGGCCGCGCCAACCGCAACTCCCGGAGGAGGCAGTGCAGCCGCTGCAGCCGCTGCCATGGCCGCTGGGCTGGCCGGCATGGTTGCTTCCATGTCGCGGGGCAAGAAGGCTTACGTGCAGCACGAGGTCTCGCTGAGCCAAGCCATCGCCCGCCTCGCTCTGCTGCGTGAGGAACTGAAGGCCGCGATCGACGCCGATGCGGAGAGCTACAACGTGGTCATGAAGGCTTACAAGGCTGCCCGCGAATCTGCGGATGGCGGCCAAGCCATCCACGCCGCGCTTCGACAGGCGACAAGCGTACCGCTGGGTGTGGCCGAACGAGCCGTCGAAGTGGCGCAGATCGCCGCCGGTTTGCAGCCCATCACCAGCCCCAACATGAAATCCGACCTCATCACGGCCCTGGCTCTGGCCGGCGCGGCTCTTCAGGGCGCCATGGCTAACGTCGACATCAACCTCGATTCCATCAAGCCGGAAACGCCTGAGGAGGAGGCCTTCGTCAGTCAGATGCGGGAACGGGCAGCAAACTTGAAGGCCTAGGTGCGCCAGCCGGTTGAAATCTCTGTGGAAAGGGTGTCCTCCAGCCTCTGGAGGCAGCCGCGTCCGTTGCCTGATTCGGGACTGCGCCTGCAGGAACAGGACAGGGCCACCCGGTGACCCTGTCCAGCGCAATTTGACACGCCGACGCAGGGATCTCACGGATGAATGGAGCCCTTCAGGCAGTTGGAACTCCAGGCCAGAGCCCGCTATGAACTTTCCCGCCCGCGCGAAAGTTCATAACAGGCTCTAGCTGGCGGGAGCGTCTTTCCCGTCTAAAGAGTGCAACTCCTTGCCGGGTTTGAATCGTACCGCTTTGCCTGGAGTAATGCTGACTTCGGTCCCGGTCCTGGGATTGCGGCCTATGCCGGTTTTGCGGGCTCGGACGCTGAATACGCCAAATCCGCGCAGTTCGATGCGCTCGCCCGCGGTCAGAGCCTGTTTCAGGCCCTCGAAGACCGTATCCACCGCCGCCTCGGCCTTGGTGCGCGGCAGTCCGGTGCGTTCAATCACTTGATGGACGATGTCCTGCTTGATCAAAGGTCCTACCTCGCTGGGGAACTCGAATGGAGAGCTGAACTTCCCTGTACTCTGCCCTACGCAGTTGATGCTACAGGTTTTGCGGCGTTTGTGGAATATCCGAATGGGCAACCGGAGGATTTTTTCCTGAGGAAAACGGCAGGTCGTCGCCGTCGGGTATTACTTCAGATACCGGCGAATCGGAATTTCTGCTCCGGGGTGTTGTCAATCTCGTAAACCTCTCGTAAGATGGAGCCTTCAAGCGTTGTAGCGCCAGAAGGGTTCCCCGGCCCCGAACCGAGCGCCGCTATAGGAGAGGCATGTCGATTCAGAGCGACCGTTGGATTAGGGAACAGGCTGTCAATCACCACATGATCGAGCCCTTCAGCGAGAAGCAGGTTCGCGACGGCGTCATCTCCTATGGTCTTTCCTCCTATGGATACGACCTCCGGGTTTCGGACGAGTTCAAGATTTTCACCAACGTAAACAGCGCCATCATCGATCCCAAAGCCTTCGACGAGCGGTCGTTCGTCTCCGTGCAGGCGGATTCGGTGATTGTGCCTCCGAACTCCTTTGCGTTGGCCCGTTCCATCGAATATTTTAGAATCCCCCGCGATGTACTGACGATCTGCGTTGGCAAGTCAACCTATGCGCGTTGCGGCATCATTGTGAACGTGACGCCATTCGAGCCGGAGTGGGAGGGGTTTGTGACATTGGAAATATCCAATACCACCCCGTTACCGGCCAAGGTCTACGCCAACGAAGGACTGTGCCAGATTCTGTTCTTCCGTTCCGACGAAGCCTGCGAGATCAGCTACGCCGATCGCAAGGGTAAATACCAAAATCAACAGGGCATTGTGCTCCCCAAGCTGTAAGGCCCCGGGCACGCAAACCCTTTGATTCGTTGGACGCGAGAGCTTCCGGCTTTGCCGCCGGGGTGTGCGCAAACGCGCTTGCAGGCACAATCCTCCCGCAAACCGGGGGATTCCATCATGACCCCGACGCTTCTGGGCCCCGAAGAAGAAGACAAGGGGAAAAGATGGTTGCGACGCACACTTCTGGCCCAATCCAGATCGGATTGATCACTGCAGAGCCGATTCGTCTCGAAGGCCTGATGAGCATCTTTGACCAGCCGACCGAGGCTGGACATATTCGCATGATTCCTGTTTCCGGGACGCTGGCACAGTTGCTTGCCAACCGAAGCCTGGAATACCTGATTGTCGACCTGAATTCGTCAAGCAATGGGCTCGAAACGCTGGAGACCATTCGTCGCCTGCGCCCTACGATCCGCCAGATCGTGATCGGCCCGGAAGGCAACGACCAACTGGTGTTGGAGGCGATCGTTGCCGGAGCCCGCGCCTACCTCGATCTTTCCGCAGGCCCCGAGTCGGTCCGGATTGCCATCGAGGCGGTGGTGGATGGCACCATCTGGGCGCCGCGCCGACTGCTTTCCAAGCTGATCGACCGCCTGCTTACGGTCCGCGATGCCAGCCTCACCAATGCCTCGGCGAGCCTCACCAGCCGGGAGCGTCAGGTTCTGGACCTGATTCTGATGGCACGTTCCAATCGCGAGATTGCCCGCCAGTTGGGGATTGAAGAGCGAACAGTGAAAGCCCATGTCGGTCGCCTGATGCGCAAGACCGGATCGGATAACCGTATCGAGTTGACCATGCACGCCCTGAGCGGCTCGCATTTGGCCGACTATTCGTCCAGCAAGCCAGGGAATGGGATCAATCCTTCCTGGTATGTAACTGAAGAGTAACTGTGTGGAGTTACTAAGAGCCATAATCCTTAAGTACCCTTGCGGGAAACCGTAGTTTCCCACAGACTAGTTTCTAGAAACAACGCAGATCTGGGGAAAGGAGTTCTCAGGAAGCGTGTATCCCATGGTTCCCGAGAACTCCTCTTTTTTTCGCTTCGATCCTCAACTCGAAGAATCACCGTGTTTCCTTTCTTTCACCCCCCTCCACAAAGGCCTCCACCGTTCCAACCAACAAGAGCGTGTTATCAGTTCTTGTTGGTTCGGCCCGTGCATTGAGCAATGACACGAGCTTGACTAGGCGGAGTTTCATTCGGATCGAACCACTGCGCAGCCGTCACCCCTGCTTTCTCCTTCTGGTCGAAAAGCATCGTATGGGGAGTTCAATCAAGAGCAACTTCATCGGTGTCATTGTCGCCGGCGGTGGGGAGAACGCGGCCGCGCGACGCGGTCCTTGGACAGGAAGAAAGTCACGGAGGGGTCATGCTGGATGTAATTGGACCAATACGAGATAAAACGATTGACTCAAGGTCATCCTTTCATGGAGGCCTCTATTTCCCGGGCCGGGCGAAAGGCAGCGCAGCAGGGTGTGCAGACCATCTCGTTTGCCGACAAAAAATTGCAGATTAATGAAGGGTTCGTTCAGAAAGGGCAAGTGCAATGCCGGCGCGGGGATTTCTATTTATCGATGTTGTATAACTAATAAACATAGCGAGTAACTAAATGTCATTGTCCTTTCGTGCTGTTGCATAATTCAAAAAGTTCTAAGATACTACGAATCAGAAACAACGCAGATCTGGGGAAAGGAGTTCCCAGGGAGCGTGTATCACACGGTTCCTGGGAACTCCTCTTTTTTTCGTTCTCGCCGCTCAACGCGAGAGCCTGGTCTTGACGTGTGTTTCGTCCTGTTACAACGCCTCCCTATTTTCAAGAAACGAGCGATCAGACGCTGCTGTTCGATTCTCGAACGGCAAAAGACCTCCCTACTGCACGTGAGGGCAAACCTTCGCGGGGAGCCTCTGTAAATCCGTGCATTTGTGAGGTAGCTCAAGTTTGGAGGCAGTATCGAAACGACCACGAAACTGGCTGCGACGGGCTTGCAGCGGGATGCGGGGCTTCCAGAGCCATGACTGTAGGAATTGGTACTTAACCATGGACAGGGGCAGGCAGGGACAACCGCGCCGCAGCCTGCCGGGAGGCCGACGCTTGATTCATGCGATTACTCAATCAAACGGTCACTGCACGATTCCTCCAAGCGAATCTTTCGTCCACAACGGAATCTCGCAGGAGTTTCCTTTGGCCGATTGTTGCCATCCCGTAACATTGGCATGTTACTAAATGCCGATGCCCTTCCGTGCCGTTGCGGTAATTTGAACTTTCCTACACACTCGCTTTCAGAAACAACGCAGATCTGGGGAAAGGAGTTCCCAGGAAGCGTGTGTCACACGGTTCCTGGGAACTCCTCTTTTTTCTGGTTTCGCGCCGCAAACGCGCCACTCCGGTCTGTTGCCATGCTTTCAAACACACTCCGAACCAATCAATATCTGCTTCCGGCTGCTTTGGAGAGACTCTTTCCCCGAAGATTTGAGCCCACCGTGCAGTCAGCCATCCTGTTGTTGTAGGCTGTTTGCGGAAGCTCAATTGTTGCGGCGCCCGGGAGCCAGTGTTTGTTGACTTGGCACTGCTCAAACAAAACAGTGGTTGCTTCGAGCCGCAATTCAGCGGCTTGCGCCGTCAAACAGACAGGAACGGAAAAGGACACGAAGATGAAGAAGACGATTGCCTGGATCTCCCTCTGCCTGCTGCTTACAACAACCGCCTTTGCGGCCTCTTCGCGCGAGGATCTGCAAGACCGCATCGACGCCGCCAAACTGGTGCTCGACAAGATCATGCGCGCCAACGATCGCAGTATCCCCATGAACATCCTGCAGCAGGCCACCTGTGTGGCCGTGGTGCCCGGTATGCTTCGGGGAGCTTTCGTGTTTGGCGCCCAGTACGGCCAGGGTGTGGTCACCTGCCGCACCGGCCACGGCTGGAGCGCGCCGGTCTTCATCCGCATGGCCGGTGGCTCGTTCGGCTTCCAGATCGGCGGGCAGGCGACCGACCTGGTGCTGGTGGCCGTCAACGAACAGGGCTTCCAAGACCTGCTCAAGAGCAAGTTCAAGATTGGCGGAGACGCGGCTGCATCGGCCGGCCCGGTGGGGCGCAGCGGTCAGGCTGCTACCGACTGGAAGATGAGCGCCGAGCTGCTGAGCTACTCGCGCAGCAAGGGGCTTTTCGCCGGAATCGACCTAGACGGCACCAGCGTGAGTCAGAACTACGACGACACACAGATCTATTTCGGTCAGGCCCACAGCTTCGAATCCATTCTGAAGGGAAATGTGGACGTACCGCCTGGGGCCGTGCCGTTTGTGAGGGCCGTGGCCCATTATTTTGTGGACGCCAAGAATCAACGGTAACGCCGGGCGGCTAAGAAGCAAGTCATTTGCAAGTTCAGGGAGGGTGACTTTCGCGGAGTTGAGGCCAATTCTCCTGCTTGACTCCGGAAATCCAGCAAGGGCTGAACAGGCTGCGGAAAAAGGGCCTTTTGGGGTAATTAGCCCGAAAAGCATCCCTCAGTGGCTAAAACCACGTTGATTCTACTGGCGTTATCGGCACGGCTAAAGCCGTGCCCTGTTACAAAGCGCGGACCTTCGGCGGTCCCTCAGCCTTGCGCATGGCGCTTCAAAGGTTTTTCAACCTCCGTTTCCGGGTCGACCCGGCTTTACAATTCATCGCACTTGCCAGAACCGGTGACCGCGCAGATAATCTTTGCAGATTAACTGTACTAGCCGGTACTGAAAAGCAATGGCGATTCGCTCGAATTCCCGCCCCGTCCACAAGGCAGCGCAGCCCGCCCGAGGCCGGCCACCGCTCGATGCGCCGGAACGCAAGCGCATCCTGGACGCCACCACCGAGGTCTTCCTCGAGATGGGGTTCCAGCGTGCCTCCACCGCTGTGATCGCGCGCCGCGCCCGCTCGTCGAAGCAGACGCTTTACGCGCTGTTTCCCACCAAGGCCGATCTCTTCGCCGCGGTGATGAGCGCCCACACCGAACAGCTCTTTGCCCGTCATGTCGAATACATCGAGTCCGGCAAGCCGCCGCGCCAGGCCCTTGCTGAAATGGGCGACATGGTCCTGGGCTTGTTCAGCTCTTCCACCTTCCTTGCTCTCTATCGCATCCTGGTGGCCGAGGCTGCGAATTTCCCCGACCTTGCGCGCCAGTTCTGGAACATGTGCGCAGAGCGCGGCTATCGGCTGCTTGCGGAATACCTGAAATCCCGCGGCATCGGCGGCCCACATTGGCGCAAATCCGCCGTGCAATTTGTGTCGTTCATCCTTGGCGACTTCATTCTCAACGCCATGCTCAACCCGGACCGCACTCCCAGCGAGCGCGAGTTGCACAAGCGCGTCCGCGAAGCTGTGCGCGATTTCCTGATTCTTCACCCCGAGCCGCCGCCGGCAGGCCGCAGTAGAACGCTCCCCAGAAAGCAGGGATAAGCTCAATGGCGCCGTCCGCCATGCTCGAACTCGGCACCGAACCCGCCGCGCAAGCTGCGTCCGCTTCCCAACAGAATCCCGGGATTGTCGACGATCACACTCTCTGGCAGCCCTCCGTCAATCCATGGCTGATCGCCATCGCCGTCATCATTCCCACATTCATGGAGGTTCTGGACACCTCTATCGCCAACGTGGCCCTCAATAACATCGCCGGCTCCATGTCCGCCTCTTATTCCCAGGCGACGTGGGTGCTGACCTCGTATCTCATCTCCAATGCGGTGGTTTTGCCTCTGACGGCTTGGCTGGGCAACCGGTTTCAGCGCAAGCGCTTCCTGCTGGCCTGCATTGCGATCTTCACGGTGTCGTCTCTGTTTTGCGGCCTTTCAGTCAACCTGCCGATGCTGCTGTTCATGCGCGTGCTGCAGGGCATTGGGGGTGGCGCGCTGGCTCCCATTTCGCAAGCCATCCTCATGGAGAGCTTTCCACCCAAGAAGCAGGGAGTCGCGCAAGCGCTGTTCGGCCTCGGCGTGGTGGTCGCGCCGGTTGTCGGCCCGGTGCTGGGCGGATGGCTTACCGACAGCTATTCCTGGCGCTGGATCTTCTACATCAACGTTCCCATCGGGCTTTTGGCCCTTTGGGCGATTCAGCAAGCCGTTGAAGATCCACCCTGGGTTCGTAATTCCGATCCCGGCCCATTCGATGGCATCGGCCTCGTAGCGCTTTCCTTGTGGCTCGGCTGCCAGGAGGTAGCGCTCGACAAGGGCCAGGAAGACGATTGGCTGGGCTCGATCTTCATCCGCTGGATGGTGGTGCTGGCCATTCTGGGATTCATTACGTTCATTGCTCGAGAGCTTCGAGCCGCCAAGCCGATGGTGGATTTGCACGTTTTCCGCGAGCGAAATCTGGCCGTGGGCACAGCCCTCATCTTTCTTACCTGCGTGCTTCTCTATAGCATCGGGCTGCTTACTCCGCAGTTCCTGCAGCAGCTCATGGGCTATTCATCGCTCGCCGCGGGTATCGCCACGGCGCCACTGGGGGTGGGCGCCGCTTTGTCCATGATCCTGGTGGGCTACCTGGTTTCGCGCCTCGACGCCCGCTTAATCCTGGTCGCGGGATTTGGCATCTTCGCGCTGGCGGCCTTCAGACTTTCACACATCACGCTCGGCATTTCCCCTTGGACCGTTTTCTGGCCGCAGATGCTGGCCGGCTCCGCGATCGGATTTCTGTTTATCCCCGTCAACGTGGTGGGAACCGCGACTTTGCCGCGCGACCAGATCGGGTCCGCCACGGGCGCCATGAACTTGATGCGCAATGTCGGCGGAAGCGTCGGAATCGCCATGGCCGGGACCTTTCTGGCCCGCCGCAGCCAGGTTCACCAAACCATTCTTTCCGGTCACTTGACGCCTGAGAATCTAACCTTCAACCAGGCCGTTTACGGCTTTCGCGGGTACATCGCACTTCATCTGCCTGCCAGTGGAAGGGGACTGGGACCGGCCCTTGGAGCGCTTTACCGCATCCTGCAGCAGCAAGCCTGGCTTATGGCGTTTGTCGACGTGTTTGAGGGCCTGGCAGTGGTCGCTGTTGCATCCATGCTGCTGGTGTTTCTGATCCGCAAAGTCAAGGTCAGCGCGGGAGCATTGCTGCACTAATCGATCATGGCCCGGGAGCCACGGGCGGCACTGGAGCAGGCAGGTCATCCTGGCCTGCGCTTCCCTCGGTTAGTATGCGCGCTTCGGAGCGGAAAACATGATACGAGTCAAACACCATGTCGTTGATCGCGGTATCTTTCGGCTTTTCCACGTAGGGCGCGGCGCAGTCGCCGTTCCCACATCGGCTTTGATGGACAATCGGAGAGATGGCGGTGGTGATGGTCACGCTTTTGCGGGGGCAGACGTACACCTTTCCGCCAATCTCCACCGGTTCGTATTCCACCATGACATCGGCCCGGAAGATGGGATCGGTAGGCTGCAGATCGGTGCTCAGCATCAAGCGATAGACGGCCCCGGTGGCAGGATCGAGCGCGATCTCTCCATGAAAGGGCGGCGTGGATTCAAACTCGTGCCATGGCTCGTTCGTCAATCCCAGGCAACAGTACTCCACAACGTAGTGGGATCTCTCTTTGGGAACGGCAAAATGAAACACTGCGACAGGGCCGGTCGAGAGTTGTTCCCAGTGGCTCCACTCCATCTTTCCCTTGTAAATATCCAGCACCACCATGCGCAGCATGGGGCCAAACACGCCCCAATTCACCAGACCCTTGCTGGTCCTTGTTTTGGTTTTAGACTGCTTTTCAGCGGATTCTACTTCTTCCTTGCCGTTGCGGTAATAGATGGTATCGCTGAAGCTGTCCAAGGGATAAAAGGCCTGATGTTCGAGGACCACCGGTTGAGAAGCTGGAAAAGAAATCTTCAGATCGTGAAAGCGCGTGGTGGTTTGGCGGGCGAAGAAGTCCGGCAGTTTATGGACGGAGGCGACCAGGTCGCTGGCGGCCCTGGCCAGCATCTGCTTCTGCGTCAGCGCATCCGGCGGCGGCGTGGCTGGGATTTCCGCCGCGGGAAGTTGCAAGAACGCCGAGGCGTCTGCAATAGCCAGCAGCGCCTGGCGCGATTTGTCCCCCGGCAAGCCAGCCTGGATACTTGCCAATCTTTGGGAGTTGAGCCGCTCGGTCAGCTCCAGGCCGCCGAGCTTCTTCGCCAGGTCCTTATCCTGCTTCCCGTGAGCCGCTGTCAGCTTTTGCTCCAACTGCGCCACCGTTGTCTTTTCCATCGCATGAACCGGTAAAACGGCGACAAACAGCAAGAACAGCAACAAAGACTTTTGCATGGTCTTTCTCCAAGGAGCATTCAGGCAGTGACAGTCGGTCATGGCTTCGGAGCCGTTGAGGAGGAGGGTGTATCCGCGTCGGGAGACTCGTCCTCCTGGCCGGTGTCCTGCTGTGCAGTGCTCTCCGCTGGCTGCATCCGCGGCGCGGCACGAATGAACCGATAGGAGTCATACACTGTATCGTCGATCACGGTGTCCTTCGGTGTAAAGATCCGGTCCGGGGTGCAGTCGGTCTCGATAGCGGAGCCCGTGCAAGTGCCGTAATGAGGGGTGGGGGCAATGGCCGTGGTGATGGTCACGCTCTTGCGGGGGCAGGTATACATCTTTCCACCCATCTCCACCTGTTCGTATTCCACCACGATCTTCGCCAGGAAGAGGGGGTCGGAAGGGTCGAGGTCGATGTTCAACACCAGGCGATAAACCGCCCCGGTAGCAGGATCGAAGGCGATCTCCCCATGAAACGGAGGTATGGATTCAAAGTCATGCCACGCCGCGAGCGGCCCGGGCAGTCCCATGCAGCAGAACTTCAACACGTAGTTGGACCCGTCTTTCGGAATGGAATAGCGAAACACAGCTACCGGCCCCGTGGCGCGCTGCTCCCAATGGCCCCACTCCATCTTCCCCTTGTAGAGATCCGTAACCACGGTGCGCATCAGCGGGCCGAAAACGCCCAAGTCTGACAGCGCATTCCTCGGTCTGCGTTTCAGGCCAAATCGCATCTCGGTTGGCTCGTCCACTTCCTTGCCGTTGGTGTAATTGACAATCCTGCTGAAGCTGTCGAGCGGGTGAAAGGCCTGATGTTCCAGGATTATCGGCTCAGAAGCCCGAGAAAGATATGAAACCTTCAGATCGTGAAAGCGGCTCGTAGTCTCCTGCGCAGAGAAGTCAGGGTATTCATGCATGGAGGCGACGAGGCCTTCAGCGGCCTTGGCCAGGATGAGGTTCTGCGTGTGGGCATCCAGCGGAGCCATTGCCGGGATCTCCGCCGCTGGCAAGTCCAAGAAGGCCGACGCGTCCGCCAAAACGAGCAACGCCTGCCGGGATTTTTCACCAGGTAGACCCGGCTGAATTGACTGAAGTTTCTGCGTGCTGAGGCGCTCGCTCAGTTCCAGGTCGCCAAGCTGCTTGGCCAATGCCTGATCGCGAGTTCCATGTGCGGCGGCGAGTTTTTGCTCCAACTGCTCCACCGTTACCTGCTGCGCAGCGCGCACCGGCAAAACAACGGCAAACAGAAGCAACAGGAACAGCAACTTTCGCATTCTTTCGACCTGGCCCCTTCACGGAAGGAGACGGCTACTTGTGGCATTCCCAGACGTCCTGCAAACAACCAGCCTAATCCATAGGACAGGGTTTCCGGCAAGGCGGTTATGTCGTTTCAAAAGAAACAAGTTTAGCCGTCCATCCGGTCATGCCTCGGGATCCGCTTCGATCGCTACGGTTTCTTCGGCTCGGACGGAGGCGCAAAATCGTGGAGATCGAAAATCTTCCATTCGCCTTCACCGGGCTGCTTTACCCAAAGTTCGAGCGCAACAGAGGTCACGGCACCCTGGAAATAGGGGACATGAATGGTATGCGCGCCTTCGCTCAAATAGATCTTGGCTGAGTGCGCTTCCGCCTGGTGAAGGCCGTCGAGATCGACGATTTCCTTATCGTCGATCTCCAGCAGAGCGCCGTCGTCGGCCAGCATCAGGAAGCGATAGATGCCCTGTGTGGCCACCCAGAACGTGCCGTGATAATCGATTCCGAAGAGATTCGTGCGTGGTGTCACACCGGGGATGCCCGAGGTATTCGTGAAGTTCTGATTCGGCACGTCGAGCGAGGTGGCGTAGATAGACCCAATCGGATCGAGTTCGCGGAAGTCCGGCAAGGCCAATGAGGAGTATCGAAGTTCGTAGACATCGCCACAGAAAGAGCCGGGCCTCACCACGATTGAGCCAAAGGAGCCGATAGGCCCCGATGGCGGGCGATTGAATCTCCAAATCGTATCGTGGCTTGCTTGCCCATATCCATCCGCGTCTCGTTCGTATCCCTTCAGTGCCTGGTGCTCCTCGATCACGTTGAGGTCAGATGCCGTCATGGTGGCCACAATCGCCGGCTGGACAGGCGCAACTCGATCTTCCCCGGAAAACTGAATGTCGACGGCGCCAAGGTTCCCTGTCATGCGGTCGCGCACAACAAAGCGCGTTACGGCGATGCCGGCGGCGGAAGGGAACTGGAGAATACGCGGCAGTCCCTCAGCCATCGCACGATCGTAAGCTTCGTCCGTCAGCGTCTGGTCCAAAGGTTCATGAAAGAAACTGACAGGCTTTCCGCTGCCGTCGAAGTTGCAGGCAGCGTAATCGAGCTGAATCTGACGAAGGCCATCCTGGCCTGCATTTTCCGCTACCGGCGTTGTTTCATTGCCGCCAAAGGTCAGATAAGATAACGAACTGGCATCGATAGCAACGGAGTATCGCAGCACATCGGTCCGATCGTTGGGTAAGGCATGTGCCTGGATGGAAATCGAAAGCGGGATCTGCGGATAGTTGCAGGCGGCCAGGTGCAAAACCTGCTCGATCGGCATGGCTTGTTTGCTGGGGGACGGGGCAGGCGGAGTTACAAGACCGACATAATAGTCATGGCGATAAAACAGCCTGACATGCGGCCGGCTGGTACGAATAGCCACTTGATGGTAGCCGCTCTTCCAGCCCTCTTCGCCCGGACGCAGAGCAAGCTGGTAGTGCAGCGTCGACCTCTCCAGACAACTGGTGGCAATCTGCAGGCCCGCCTGCGCTTCGCCGCTGGTGCTCTGCGCCTTTGCCGGATCGATGAGATGAAGGCTGGTAATCGGGTCTGTTTCCGTGTTCAAAGGCAGCGGAGCAACGTGGCGCTTATCGATCAAAGAGGGGTCCGATGTCACCCACCAGACAGAAACCGTGAGGTCGGCAGGTTTGAGATCGAGAACCGGATGGTCACGATCGTCAAGAGCAATCAGGTCGACGAGCACCTCGCGCGAAGTAACACGAAAGATCGTCCTGCCAGGTTTCTGCTGCGAGGCAGGCTTACTCTGCGCATCCGCTTGTGGAACAGGCAGCGCTGAGTCTTGCTGGGGGCCTGAAAGCAGAGCTAGAGATGTCACAACTAGAGCGAAAAACATATCTGGCGACTATAAATCACGCGGCTGACGTGTCGAAACCTCGGAGCGATAGATGGATTGGCACAGGCAGCAATCGACGACTTATTAGAGGCGTTGGTGAGGCTTGAGAAACCTCTGATTAAGTCAAGGTGCGAAAGGGCACGACTTCAGTCGTGCCGATAAGGCGAATAGGATGAGCGGGCATTAGCCCCTGAGGGAAGGTCGTGTTTTGCTATAGGGACTTGTTCAGAGGTTCCTTAAGTAAGCCACGGACTAAACAGGCAGCGGAAAAAGGCCTTGTTTTGAGCAAGAAGGCCCGAACAGCGGCCCGCAGGAGCTAAAGCTCACCCTTCATTTCCAGAACTTGCGGCACGACTAAAGTCGAGCCCTTTCAAAACTCGACTGCTACCACGGGCTGTTAGACCTGGGGTAAAGATGTGCTACTTCTGCCCCGTCTGTTCCAGCGCGGCGAGTAGAGTTTCCGCATCGGTAATCGGCGGCAGGCACGTGCGGCCGCGGCATATTAGAGCCCAGGCTTCGGCATCAACGGGCCGGGGAACTTGTAGCACCGTCTCCTCAAGCGCTTCTGGAATGCCGCCCGGCTTCAACCGCTCCGGAGAGATGCGGATCACGGTCTTGTTCACGGCAAATCCGGCAACCGCGGTGGTTTCCAGCCGGTCGGCTTCAGGGCCGGAGCCCACCACCACCACTTGCACCGGATCCAGCAGTAACCGCTCCAGCGCCAGCCCGTAACTGCCGGCGTAGAGGCCAAAGTGCTCCACGATCCCGGCGAACGACTCCAGCGTGTCTTCGGCAATCTCGCGATAATCGGCCCGCCCGCTCAGCGCTTCCAGGCGCAAGAGGGCTGAAACAGCCGTCGGATTGCCAGCCGGGGTGGGTGAATCTTGCAGAGGCTTGCGGCGCGCGCTCAAGGCGCCCAGCGCGGCGTTCCCCGGCTCCGGGGCGGCGCTGTCGTAGAAGGCCGAGGCGGTGCGGTCGTAGAAGCGGGCAATCATGGCGTCGGCCAGCAGCTTGGCCGCCCGATAGAACTTCATTTCGCCGTTCGCAAGCCATCCATCCACACAGGCATGAACCATGAAGGCGTAGTCGTCCAGCGTGCCCTGCACCTTCTGGTTGGGTGCAGTTCCGTCGCCATAGGCAATCACATGGCAGAGCATCTGCGCCCCGTCCCAGGCCTCATCCAGCAAACGGGTCAGGGTCAGCAGGGCAAAGGCGCAAGCCCCCTCCGCGCGCAGCACTCGCGCGGCCTCGAAATAAGCCGTAACCGCCATCGCATTCCAGCCGGTATACAAAGTTCGATCGATAAACGGCGTGGGTCGCTGGGCACGGGCAGCCAGCAGCTTCTGTTGCGCCGAGCTCAGCAGCCTGAGGGTCAACTTTGCATCGCCTGTGGAGGCCACAAACTCTGCCAGCGGCTGCTTCACGTGCAGCACATTCTTGGCCGGGTTGTGGTGCATGTCGCCCAGCTCGCCGATGTCCCAATAGCGCGCGGCCACCTCCAGTTCTGCCGGGTCCAGCACCGCGCGGGCCTCGTCCAGCGTCCAGGTAAAGTAGTCGCCGTCGTCGTCCAGATCGATATCGGCATCCTGCGAGGCATAAAAACCGCCGCGGGTCCGGTCGCTCATGGTGGCGTCGAGCCAGTCCACGATCTCGCGGGCGGTGAGCAGAAAGTCTTCGCGCACAAAACTCTGAAAGCCGTGCACGTAGTTGCGCAGCAGTTCGGTGTTGTCATAGAGCATCTTCTCGAAGTGGGGCACAACCCAACGCTCGTCCACGCTATAGCGGTGAAAGCCGCCGGCGAGCTGGTCGTAAACCCCGCCCCGCGCCATCTTCTCCAGCGTTACGGTGAAGGCATGGCCGGCCTCCGCGTTGCCGCGGTTCAGGGCCGCCTGCAGCAGCAGATCGAGCACCGAGGGGTGAGGGAATTTGGGCTGCGAGCCAAAGCCGCCGTTGCGCGGGTCGAACGCCTCCAGCACCGAGGCGACAATCTTGTCCACCAGAGCCGGGGTCAGTTCGCCGCCGGGGCCTGAAAACGCCTCATTATGCTCAATGGCCGCCATCACGCTCTCGGCGGACTCCAGCGCTTCGTCGCGCCGCTCGTGCCAAACCTGGGACATGGTCAGCAGCACGCGGCCGAAGCCGGGCCGGCCGTAGCGCTCGTCGCGCGGAAAATAGGTGCCGCCAAAGTAGGGCCGCCCGTCGGGAGTCAGGAATGCGGTCAGCGGCCAGCCGCCCTGGCCGCTGATGGCAGTAACCGCGGCCTGATAGCGCGCATCCACGTCGGGGCGCTCGTCGCGATCCACCTTTACGGCGACAAAATGCTCGTTGATGAGCCTGGCAATCTCCGTGTCCTCATAGGACTCGCGGTCCATCACATGGCACCAGTGACACCAGACGGCGCCGATGTCCAGCAGGATGGGCTTGTCTTCGGCCTTGGCCCGGACAAAAGCCTCTTCGCCCCACGCGTGCCACTGCACCGGCTGATGGCGCGCGGAGCGAAGGTAGGAGGATGCTGCATGTTCCAGCAGGTTCTGGCTCTTTGTGTCAGCAGAGGAGGCGTCCTTGTGCATGGTGTTGAGAATACACGGCTCTCAGAGCTGTGCTCCACTCAAGGCAACAGAACAGCCCCTGGCGTGTGCCCGCACTGGAACCACAGCGGGACTCCGCTAAGATCCAAGGCAACGGTTTTAAACGGCTGCGCATCCTATTCTATCGATTCGCTTTCCCTGCATACCCGATAAAACCAAGAGCGCATTTCGAACCGTTCCCAACTCCGCAGTACCTTCAGCGGGCGATCGCTTACCCCGTAGGACTGCAGCGGAATCGTTGTCGGGTGCATTGTGGAGGGATTGAATACCAAGGTGACCATGCAGGAGCAGATCGCTGGATCAAACCCTCCCGATATACCCGCATTCGAATCGCGGGGTGCGCCTCGGAATATGGGCGAACTGGTCTCCCGGTTCGACTGGGCAGCAACGCCCCTGGGGCCGTCGGCTGCCTGGCCTGACAGCCTCAAGGCAGTGGTGCGGATTCTGCTCACCTCCGGCTTCCCGATGTGGATGGCCTGGGGTCCGGATCTTACGATCCTGTATAACGATGCTTACGCCCGCACCACACTGGGCCGCAAGCATCCCTGGGCGCTGGGCAGGCCAGCGCCGGAAGTCTGGTCTGAGATCTGGAAGGATATCGGTCCGCTGATCCGCCGCGTGATGGAGACCGGCGAGAGCTGTTGGGAAGAGGCGCTGCAACTGATCCTGGAGCGCAACGGGTACCCGGAAGAGACGTATCATACCTTTTCCTACAGCCCTCTGGTGGGACCCGACGACAAGATTGTCGGCATGCTCTGCGTTGTGATCGAAGACACGGTGAGAGTGATCGGCGAGCGCCAGCTTTCAGCCCTCAGCACCTTGGCGGGCGCGCTGGCCGGCGCTATTACCGAGAAGGACGTGTATGCGGCCATCGAGCAGGGAGTGACAGGCCAGAAAGACATGCCGTGCACGCTGACTTACCTGTTCGACAAGAGCGAAAAGCAGCTCAACCTGGCTTCCAAGACTGGCATCGGCTCCGACCATCCAGCCGCATGCCTCATCATCAGCACGGATTCCAAGGCTGCGCCCTGGCCCATTCACCTGCTGCTGGAGGCCAATCGAGCCGTCACGGTCGAGGACTTGGCCGAGTACTTTCCCGACTTGCCGCCGGGATGCTGGGACAGGCCACCGGCTCGCGCGCGCCTGGTGCCCATTGTCAGAACCGGGCAGGAAAAGCCAGTGGGCGTGTTCATCGCCGCGCTGAATCCCTATCGCGCGCTCGACGCCAGCTATGCGGGCTTTCTTGACCTGGTGGCGGGGCAAATCGCCGCCAGCCTCACCAACGCCCGAGCCTATGAAGAAGAACGCAAGCGCGCCGAAGGCCTGGCCGAGCTCGACCGCGCCAAGACCGCTTTCTTCAGTAACGTAAGCCACGAGCTGCGCACTCCGCTCACGCTGATTCTGGGGCCCATTGAGGATGCGCTGACCAGCAGGACGCCTCCTTCTGCCGAATCCATGGAGATGCTTCACCGCAACGCGCTGCGGCTGCTGAAGCTGGTCAACGGGCTGCTGGATTTTGTGCGTATCGAGGTGGGGCGGCTGCGGGCGACCTATGAACCTACAGATTTGGCCTTGTTAACCGCCCAGTTTGGCAGCGTGTTCCGCTCGGCGGTGGAGCGAGCAGGGCTGCGCCTGGTGGTGGACTGTCCGCCGCTGCCCGAACCGGTGTATGTCGACCGGGACATGTGGGAGAAGATCGTTCTCAACCTGCTTTCCAATGCCTTCAAGTCCACGTTCGAAGGGGAGATTCGAGTCACGCTTCGCGCCCACGACGGCATGGCTCAACTTTCCATCGCCGACACTGGAACCGGCATTCATCAAGAGGAGCTGCCACACCTGTTTCAGCGTTTCCGGCGCATCGACGGCGCCCGGAGGCGCAGCCATGAAGGCAGCGGCATTGGATTGGCGCTGGTGCAGGAGCTGGTGGAGATGCATGGCGGCTCGATTCGCGTCGAAAGCAAGATGGGCGCAGGGACCGTCTTCACCGTCAGCTTGCCATTCGGGCAAGCGCACCTGACGCGCGGACGGGTGATGGGAGACGAAGTATCGCCTATCACCCGTCAAGGGGCCTCCATGGCCTATGTGCAGGAAGCGCTAGGTTGGCTGCCGGGCCGCCGGGACCGGCTCAAAGGAGAAGTCACGACCGGCGGCGACGGGCCCCAAAGTGCCGATTCAGCAACCCCGGCGAGCGGTCAATCGACCATCCTGGTGGTGGACGACAACGCCGACATGCGCGACTATGTGCAGGATTTGCTGGGATGGCGATTCCATGTGGTCTTGGCCGAGAATGGCAAACTGGCGCTGGCCGAAACCGCTCGGCACAGGCCGGACCTGATTCTGACCGACGTGATGATGCCGGAGATGGATGGCTTCGCACTGCTGGCCGCCCTGCGGCGCGACCCGGCAACGCGCGGGATTCCCGTAATCGTGCTTTCGGCAAGGGCAGGAGAAGAAGCGCGCATCGAGGGCATCGATGCGGGAGCCGACGACTACCTGACCAAGCCATTCAGCGCCCGCGAACTGGTGGCCCGCGTTGAAGCGCAGTTGAAGATGGTGCGCATGCGCAAAGAGGCTGTGGAGCAGGAGGCCGCGCTCAAAGGCGAGATCCAGAAAGCCAAGCTCTTTGCCTGGGAGGCCCTGGAGCATATCCCCGACGTGTTCTTCACCTTCGACCGCGACTTCCGCTTCACTTATATGAACGCGGCCGGCGCGGAGATCGAGTCCCGCTTGAACGTAAAGCTCTTGGGAGAGCCGCTTTGGGATCTGCTTCCCGATCTCAAAGGCACCATCGTGGAAACCAATTTTCGCCGTGCCATGAGCGAGAGGGTTCCCACCGAATTCGAGTTCTTCTATGAGCCGCTGAATACCTGGTTCCAGTACCACGTTTACCCGCTGCCCGACGAAGGCATCATCCTGTATGCGCGCGACAGCACGGAAGAACGGAAGACTGAAGAGGCGCTGCGCAGGTCGGAACAACTGGCCGCCGCGGGAAGGCTGGCAGCCAGCATCGCCCACGAGATCAATAACCCGCTGGAGGCCGTCACCAATCTGCTGTTTTTGGCCAATCTCGACAAGGCGGTGCCCGAGGGAACCCGAGCCCTGCTTGAAATGGCCGACAAGGAGTTGCAGCGGCTGTCGCACATCACCGCCCGCAGCCTCAAGTTCTATCGTCAGCGCACTGCGCCGGTTCTCACATCCGTCGACGAACTGATCGAGTCGGTGCTTTTCTTCCACGAGACCGAAGTCCACACCAGGGAGATTGAGTTGGAGCGCCGCTACAGGACCACACCGCCCATCTTGTGTCACCCCGGTGAGATCCAACAGGTTCTGACGAACCTGATCCGCAATGCCCTGGATGCAGTGGCTTCGCGCGGTCGCCTGGTGGTGGCTGTGCGGCCCGCAACCGACTGGAATTCGCGAAAAGGTGTGGCCGTGACAGTGGCCGACACCGGCAGCGGCATGGACCGCGCCATGCTCGATCGCCTGTTCCATCCATTCGCCACCACCAAGGGCGATCGCGGAACCGGCCTGGGGCTGTGGGTCTCCAAGGGCATACTCGACAAGCACCAGGCCCGAGTCGCGGTGCGCAGCCGCCCGCAGTCCGGGACTGTCTTCCGGTTCTTCCTTCCAGCCGATGCGGCCAGCCGCGAGAGCAAATGAGAGGAGCTCATCCCCAAGGTCTATTTCATCCGTTGCTCCGAGGGTTTCCGCGCCTCAGTTACAATCAAAGATGGGCCAAGGCCAGAATTCTTTGCGCACTGAGCGCAAGCAGAGCAAGGAGCTTCAAATTTTATGGCGATTCCCGCCACACAAATGCGTCCCGGCATGATCATCAAGCACAAAGACCAACTGCATCTGGTCTTCAAGGTTGAGCATCGCACCCCTGGCAACCTGCGCGCCTTCATCCAGGCCAAGCTGCGCAATCTGCGCACTGGCGCCATGTTCGAGGAGCGCTTCCGCTCCGCCGATGCCATTGAAAAGGTCGTCGTCGACGAGGTCACCATGGAGTACCTCTACAACGACGGCGACGACTACTACTTCATGAACCCCGTGGACTACGAGCAGACCGTTCTCAAGGGATCTACTCTCGGCGACGCCGTCGAGTACCTCACGCCCAACCTGCGCATCGAGGTCAGCTACCACGACGGCACGGCCGTCGGCATCGAACTGCCCACCAACGTCGAGTTGACGGTTATCGAGACCGAGCCGGGCCTGAAGTCGGCCACCGCTTCCAGCGTCACCAAGCCCGCCAAGACCGAAACCGGCCTGGTGGTGCAGGTACCCTCCTTCATCAACGAAGGCGAAAAGATCCGGGTGGACACCAGCGAAGGCACCTACATGAGCCGCGCCTAAACTTTAAGCAGTTGCCACCGAAACGGCAAACCAGACCTTCCCAATCGATCAAAAATGCGGCGCGACCCTGACGGGATTGCGCCGCTTTTTCTGCCCGGCCGGCGGCCCTCTACGCGTAGAATTCAGGTCGAACCATCCAGAAAGCGCAAAGGAGATTCATTCCATGCCGATATCGTCCCAAATTGCCATTGCCGCCCAGGATTACCAGCGCAACAACGCCCTTCTGAAGAAGGGAATTGACGGGTTGACCGCCGAGGAATGGAGGCTGCGGCCCAACGATTCATCCAACCACATGCTGTGGATAGTGGGTCATGTGGTCTGGACGCGAAGCGTTCTCCTGAACTTTCTCGGGACTTCGTGGACCAGGCCGTGGCTGTCTCTCTTCGCCCGTGGCGCAAAGCTGGATGAGGCGGCGGCATATCCCACACCGGAAGAAGCCATGCTCGCCTGGCAAGAGACCTCTGAGCTGCTCACCGCCGCCATGGAAGGCGCGCCGGACGAGGTTCTGGACAAGCCCTCCCCGCAGGGGATCCCGAGCGCCGACCGCAAGGTCAGCGGTGTGGTCAACTTCCTTGCCCACCACGAGACCTACCATATAGGTCAGGTCGCCTATCTGCGCTGCTGGCTGGGTCACGGGGGCATTGCCGGGTAAATCTCGCCGGTGAAAGCGATGGCCAATGGCTCGCTCTGTCGCGGAGGCGGGCAAATTGCTGTTAAGCCCGCCACGGTGCCATTCAAGGCCTTCGATGGCTCTGCCCCGTAACGGTACAGGTTCCCCCGCGCCGCGTCCGTCGCATCGGTTTTGCCCGCACGCGGTATATTAAAAGCTGGCGATTCTCACGACCTTGCTCAGGCCGTGACCATAAGCACTTTCAAAACCCGACCCCAGACATGGGGAGACGAAGCGCCCGAGGATGCTCCTGTCCGCCGTGTGCAGCCGAGTGTGCCCCTGACGGGGCGTGCGTTGCCCGGCATGCCGCAGGAAACAGGCGATCGGGAAGCCGAGGACATTCCGCGCTTTGGTTCGGGGAAGGCCTGGTGGCGGCCAGCCAGCAAAGTGGGCCGCGTGCTCCTTGGCTTGGGTGTGCTGATTGTGCTGGGCGGAATTGGCGTTTCAGGTTACTTCCTCAAGACCTGCCTCAGCCGCGACGCACGTTTTCGCATCGCCGGGCTTGAAAACATTCAGGCTACCGGCCTGACCGAGGTGAGCCGTGCGGAAATGCTTCCGGTCTTCGGCGCTGACATCGGAAAGAACATCTTCTTTGTCCATCTGGACGAGCGGCGCAGGCAGTTGGAGGAGATTCCCTGGGTGGAGCACGCGACGGTCATGCGGATTCTTCCCGACCAGATTCGCGTCACGGTGGTCGAGCGCCAGCCCGTAGCGTTCACCCGCCAAGGGCAGCAGATCGGGCTTGTCGATGCCAACGGAGTCTTGCTGAGCATGCCCCCGGCCATGATGGCGCAGCATCATTACTCGTTCCCGGTGGTGACCGGCATCGACCCGCGCGACCCGGCGCCCGCCCGCAAAGCCCGCATGGCCGTCTATGCGCGCTTGATGGCAGAACTGGACGCCAACAACCAGCACTTCTCCGAACAGATCTCGGAGATCGATCTGACCGATCCGGAAGATGCCCGGGTCACCATGCCGGAGCAGGGCGCCGACATCCTGGCCCATTTTGGCGAAGACCAGTTTCTGTTGCGTTATCAGCGCTACAAAGACAACATCGGCGAGCTAAGGCAGAGGTATCCCAAACTGGCCGCGGTCGATTTGCGCTACGCCCAGGATATGGTCCTGGAGATGAATCAGGGCGCTACCGTGACCCAGGCCACGGGGAGCGACACCAGCGCATCCAACACAAACCAGGAGAGTTCGCCTCCGACAGCAGCAGCGCCCAAGCCCAACGCAGGCCTCGCCGCCCAGACCGGAATCGAAACCACGGGAGACAATCGGAAGGCTCCGGCGGCCAAAAACCCGAAAGCCGGCGAGAAAGCTTCGTCCGATCGGCAGACCGTTGCGGCCAAGGCCAAAGCGGCCCGCGAAAAGAAGAAACACGCGGCAGCCAAGCGTGTGACATTGAACCTGAGCAAGCGCAAGCCTGCCTCACCAACCCATTCGGCGGTAACAGCGCAAGGCGAGTGAACAGGATGAGCCAGAAACAGGACAACCTGATTGTGGTGCTGGATGTCGGCAGCGCGTGGACCCGCGTGCTGGCCGCCGACGTCAACGAAGGCGCCATTCGCTATCGCGGCCATGGGGTGGTGGAATCGGCAGGCATGCGCAAGGGGTTGATCGGCGAACTGGCTCCGGCGGCCAAGGCTGTGAAGGCGGCCAACGAGCAGGCTGAGCGCGTAGCCCGCGCCAACATCGACGAGTGCGTGGTGGGCGTCG
>CAZLMY010000058.1:0-32271 GCA_964560845.1 uncultured Occallatibacter sp.
ATCCGGCAGGAATATTATCGCATAGATGTAAATACTTAAATTAGAACCGCTCTAACGCACAATCTGCTGAAGCTGTTCCGGTCAGGCTACGTGCTTGAAGCGTGCTGAGGAATGCAAGAGAAAGCAATGGCGGTCAAAAGCCAGTTCTTGGCTGCGGAAGAAGCCCCACGGCTGACTACTTGGTGTCTGCCTCCGTGAACATCGACCAGAAGCCGATGCCCACAGAAGCAAACCACAAAATCACGCCCGGTTATCTCCGACAGACTCCTAGCGGACTTTCCACTTGTTTGACAGTGCGGCGAGCTTCTCATCCATCGACTGCTGGGGCTTGGGTGCCGGCTTCTCCGGCCGCGCCGCGGACTTGCCTCCTGGGCCCGCGGCAGGCGTTGTCAATTGCTTGATTGAGAGAGCAATGCGTTTCGCCTTGGCGTCAACGCTCAGCACCTTGACCTTCACAATCTGGCCAGTCTTTACGGCCTCCGACGGTTCCTTGATAAAGCGATTCGACAATTCGCTGATGTGAACCAGTCCATCCTGGTGAACGCCGATATCGACGAAGGCACCGAACTTCGTCACGTTCGTGACCACGCCTTCCAAGATCATTCCCGGTTGCACGTCGGCCAACTCGCGCACCTCTTCGCGAAAGCTGGGTGCGACAAACGTGTCGCGCGGATCGCGGCCAGGCTTGCGCAATTCGGCAAGAATATCGTTCACCGTAAAAGCGCCTGCGGTGAGTTGCTTGCGATCGACCTGCTCAAGCAATTGCGGCTGATGAATGATCTGTTCTACCGAAGCATGCAAAAGTCCCGCGATCTGCTCTACGACGGGATACGATTCGGGGTGAACTGCAGTCATGTCGAGCGGATTATCTCCATTGCGAATGCGCAGGAATCCGGCTGCCTGCTCGTAGGTCTTGGGGCCAATGCCGGCGACTTCAAGAACCTCCTTCCGCGAGCGGAAACTGCCCTTCTCGTCGCGATAGCTCACAATGTTGAGAGCGGTACGCTCCGTGATCCCGGCAACAAAGCGCAGCAGTGTCCACGAGGAGGTGTTCAAATCCACGCCGACCTTGTTCACGCAGCTCTCGATCACCATCTCCAGCGACTCCTGCAACTGCCGCTGGTCAACATCGTGCTGATACTGGCCTACGCCGATCGATTTCGGATCGACCTTCACCAACTCGGAGAGCGGGTCTTGTAACCGGCGCGCGATGGAAATGGCGCCACGTACAGTGAGATCGAGATCGGGAAACTCTTGCCGCGCAACCGCAGAAGCAGAATAGACACTTGCGCCCGATTCGCTCACGGTCGCGGAGAAGACGTCCTGGATGCCCTTATCGCGCAAGAACTCTCTCACATACGCATCTGTCTCTCTTGACGCTGTGCCGTTCCCAATCGCGATGGCGCGCACATTGTGCTTCCTGATCAATGCTTCAAGCTTTGGCGTAGATTCGGCGTTGCCGTGCTTCGAGGTGTGCAGGTACAGCACATCGTGCGCAAGCAACTTGCCGGTCTGATCGACAACCGCAACCTTGCAGCCGGTGCGCAATCCGGGATCGATGCCAAGCACAGAGATCTGCCCAGCCGGAGGAGCCAGCAACAAGTTATAAAGATTGTCGCGAAATACTTTGATGGCTTCGGTATCCGAGCGGCGCTTCAACTCCAGACGAATCTCTCCCTGGATGGATGAATTGAGCAACCGCTTCCACGCGTCGTCGATGGCCAGCTCAAGTTGGCGTGTCCAATCGCCCTGCTGGCGCAGCACATGCCTCTGCATGATCCCGATTGCCCGTTCCGGTTCCACTTCAATCAGGAAGTAAAGAACGTTCTCGCCTTCACCACGCCGGATGGCTAACATGCGGTGCGAAGGGATGGCCTTGACCGGTTCCTTGTACTCGTAGTACATCTTGAATTTTTCTTGCTCGTCGACCGCATCGGTCACTTTGCGGCTGAGCAAAATGCCTTCGTCAAATACCAGCGTACGCAGCGCCTTGCGCAGATCCGCATCTTCGCTGATCCATTCGGCAACAATGTGGCGCGCGCCTTCGAGTGCTTCGTCGACCGATGCGACACCGAGTTCCACATTCACAAAACCTGCAGCAAACTTCTCCAGAGGCTCGCCGGAAATCTGTTGAGTCCACAGATATTGCGCCAGCGGCTCGAGACCTTTTTCGCGTGCGATGGTGGCTTTGGTGCGGCGCTTCGGCTTGTATGGCAAATACAGATCTTCGAGCTCGCTTTTGTCCAGCGTGGCGTCAATCCTGGCCTTGAGCTCATCGGTCAACTTGCCTTGTTCGGCGATCGAGGCCAGGATGGTCTCGCGGCGCTCCATCAGATCGCGGAAATAGGCGAGCTTTTCTTCGATGTCGCGAATCTGCACTTCGTCCAGGTTGCCGGTGGCCTCTTTGCGATAACGCGCGATGAATGGCACAGTTCCGCCGTCGTCGAGAAGTTCAATGACCGACACCAAACCGCGCATGGGCAGATTGAGTGTTTGAGCGATGTGCAGGAGGATTTCAGGGGAGAGGTTCTTAATTTCCTTCATGGCGTCTCTGTTCATCGTACATCCCTGCCCTGAGGAAATGTCCCAGTCCCCTGATTGTGCAAAAGCGCGCAAGAATCGTGAACCGAGTTCCCGTCTTTGCACCCGAGCCGGGTTCACGATCGAACGGAAGGCCTATTTCAGCTCTGCCATCTCAATGGCCTCGCGCAAACGCTCCTCGGCCCCCGCGTTCCAGTAGCCGCAATCGAGTTCGAAGAACACCGATGTGTACGGAATCGTCATCTCTGTCTTGACAATCAAGATGCGGAAGATTTCGGCGGACCGATCGAGTTTTGCAATGATCTGTTCATGAGCCAACCGATCGACAGATGCCCCGTACAAGACATCTTGCAGTTGCCGGCGATATTCGGTAATACCCGGCGCGTCGTATTCCGCAACAAAGGCAAGCTCTTTGTCTACGTACACCTTTGCCCGCACGTGGTTGTGAGCTGTAATCGCGTCAAAGACTTTGCGGACCGCATGAATCTGGTCTTCAGAGGCGACGATCGTCTCGATGCCCGGCTTCGATTGCGCCGGATAGGCCGCATCGGCAACCACAATCCAATTACGATGCCCGAACAGCGGCATCAGCGTGCAGAATCTTTTTTCCCAATCGGGTAGGTCAGGCGCGGTCATGTTGTCCTCCTCTCCTCGCTACAGCCTCTACACCAGTTCCTCGTCTGCGCAAACGGCAACCTTGCCGCATTTGCCGGAAGCCATCAACGCATAGGCATCGGCGGCGCGCTGCAGAGGGAATCTGTGCGTAACGATGTCGGCAGGATGAAGATTCCAGCGCACCAGTCGCTCAACAAGCTCTTCCATCAACCAGGTCGAAGTGACCCACGATCCGTACAGCGTCTTCTGATCGTGAATCATATCGGGCGATGGATTCATCTCCACCTTCCCGCCCTCGCCGATGAAAACAATCTTGCCCCACTTGCGCGTTGCGCGGATCGCAGTCGCCCTGGCCGCTGGGTGACCCGAGCAATCCACGGCGCGCTCCACACCAAAGCCGCCTGTAAGTTCCTTGACCTGAGCAACATTGTCAGGGCCCGATGCCAGAACCGCATCGCACAGGCCAAGGTCGATGGCAATTTTCATGCGCTCGGCCACCACGTCGATGCCGATGATTTTCTCGGCTCCGAGCTTGCGGCACAACGCGCCTGTTGCCAGCCCCACCGGTCCCAGGCCGGTGATCAGCACCGCGTGATTGCCGTTGATTCCGATTTTCTCAAGACCCTCGTAGACGGTGCCGAAGCCGCACGCTACCTGTGCCCCATCGGCAAACGAAAGCTCACCGGGCAGCGCAATAAGGTCTTTTTCTTCTGCCACCATGAACTCGGCCATGCCGCCGTCGCGCTGCCATCCGTATGCACGGCGATATTTCTCGCTGGTGCACGAGATCATGTAGCCGCGCCGGCAATCATTGCACACGCCGCAACCTGAGATGTGATAGACGATGACGCGGTCACCGGTCTTGAAGCGCCGGCAACCCTCTCCCTCGGCAACGATCTGGCCGCACGGCTCGTGGCCCGCAATCACTCCTTGATAGCCTTCCGGTCCCTTGCCCAGATGCTCGTGATAGATGCAACGAATATCCGAACCGCAGATGGTGGAAGCCTTGACCCGCAACAAGACTTCGCCATGGCCCGGCACAGGGACGGGCACGGCGCGGATTTCGACGGTACTGTTTCCGGGCAGGAACGCCGCGCTCATTGTGTCTTTCATTTCATTGCTCTCCTGTGTCATTCGCTGCGTTCACGCGGGAGTAATCTCTCCGCTGAGGTCCCAGAGATCTTCCCATGTTTGTCCATCCTTCCAGAGAAAGACCTGGCCTTTGATCAAACGGCAGTCGCGATCGATGCCCCCAATCTGGCGGATCTCCTCGTCGGTCAGCGGATCGATGGTAGCGCCCTGGAGATTGGCAAAGTAGTTGCGCGGATTCACGGAAAAGGGAATCGGCGTCTGCCCGCGCTGCACGGCCCACTTGATGCAAACCACTGCGGGATGAACGCCGTGGTCCTTTGCAATCTTCACAATCACGGGATCTTCCGTAGGTGCGGTGTCTTCCGGGGTGCGATCGCGTTCCGGGCGCCCAGGCGAACCGATGGGGCAATAGCCGATTGGCTGGATGCCGCTATCCACCACAAACTTGAACAGTTCCGGTTGTTGAAAGTGCGGATGCAGTTCCATCTCGTTCACCGCGGGCTTGATACGCGCATCGCGCAACACCAACTCCAGTTTGGGGATGGTCATGTTGGAGGTGCCGATATGCCGCACCAGACCCAGGTCCACAAGCTGCTCCATCTTGCGCCATGTCTTCATATAGTTGGCGTGAATGTAGGACTTGGCGTCGGCGCTTCGCGAACTGACGTCGCAGCCGGGCGGGTGGAAATTCGGAAACGGCCAATGCACCAGATACAGGTCGAGATAGTCCAAGCGAAGGTCGGAAAGCGACTTGCGGCAGGATGCGATCACGTCGTCTTCGCCGTGCTTGTCGTTCCAAAGCTTCGAAGTAATCCAGAGTTCCTCGCGCTGGACACCTGTGCGCAAGATCTCCTCGAATGAGGCACCTACGGCGTTCTCGTTTTCATAGACAGAGGCACAATCGAAGTGCCGGTATCCGACCGCCGCCGCTCCCTTGACCGCTCCGGCAACCTGCGCCGCGGTTACGTGGTCTGACCCGAAAGTTCCCAATCCGACGGCCGGCATCGTGGCCCCGGTTGACAACATTCTTTGGGGAATGGAGTGTGGATCGACGGAATCCAGCCCGTTCTCGTTGCTGTTGTGCATTTCCGCTCCCAGCGCAAGCGAAGTTATCGGTAACTACGACAAACGAAGAATAGCCACCTCTGCTCCTGAATGTCAATATTGAAGTGCTTGCCGACCAGCAATTTTATCGATTAAGGTGAGATGGCGGAGATCCTAGTCGTGCTGGGCGGGTCGCGCCCGGTCTATCGGCTTCAAGGGGAGCCAGAGCAGGGATAATGACAAAATCTGAGCAAGAACCCCGAAGGACAGGCAGAACCACGGCGGTCCGAATGAAAGACATCGCCCGCGATCTCGGTCTGTCGACAGTGACCATCTCCAAGGTCCTGCGCGGCCACTCGGACATCGGCGAAGAAACCCGCAAGCGCGTCCTGAAACGAATGCAGGAGCTGAACTATCAGCCCAACCTGGCGGCGCGCGCCCTCATCACGGGGCGAACCTGGACTGTGGGACTGATCGTCCCGGACCTGCTGCATCCGTTCTTTGCACAGATCGCCAAGGCCATCTCGGCGCAGATTCGCGGACATGGATATGGGCTGATCATCACTTCGTCGGAGGAAGACGCGGAACTGGAGCAGCAGGAAATTGAGCAACTGCTGGCCCGGCGCGTCGATGTCATGATCGTCGCGTCGGCGCAGTGGACCGTGGAGAGCTTCCGCCGCATCGAAGAGCGGAGAACCCCCTATGTCTTGATCGATCGCAAGTTTGCCGGATTGCCTGCCAATTTTGTGGGGGTCGACGACGAGGCAATCGGGATGCTTGCAACCGAGCACCTGGTCAAGCAGGGCTGTTGCTCCATCGCGCACATTCGCGGCCCGGAAACGAGCACCGCCCTGGGCCGTGTGGAAGGGTTCAAGCGAGCGCTCGCCCAACACGGCCTTTCGGCAATGCCGGAACACATCGTCCCCATCGGAAGCTCCAGTGACGACCGTGGAGAGCCGGGCGGGTATGAAGCGGCGAAGAAACTGCTCGATTCGAAACCAAGACCGGACGGAATCTTCTGCTTCAACGACCCCATCGCCCTCGGCGCCATGCGGGCCATTCTCGATGACGGCTTGCGCATTCCCGAGGACATCGCCGTGGTGGGTTGCGGCAACGTGCTCTACTCGGATTTTTTACGCGTGCCGCTCACTTCCATCGATCAGGACAGTTCCGCCATCGGCAGACTCGCTGCCGACTTAGCTCTGTCGCTGGTCGGCGCCAGGAAGCCGCTGCGTCCAAGGACTGAGTTGATTGTCCCGAAGCTGGTGGTTCGCGCGTCCTCAATGCGCAGATGAGCGCACTGCGCATTCTCAGCCTTGCGAAAGGTCCGTCCGTCTGACAATCGACTCCCAGAGAAAGCTGCTCAGAAACGCGGACTCCTGTGCAGGTGTCAAACTATTTTGCCCGAGCAGCCTTCGTTGAATCGTGCCTCGAATCATGTCGGCGGCCATCCATGCCACTTTTTCCGAGGGAACGAGGCGGATTTCTTCCCGCTTGGATGCCTCTTCGATCGCTGCGGCGAGCCGCAACACCGGTTCGGCAAGCCAATCGCGATATTGACTCCGCGTGAACGAAAACTCGCCTGCCGCAGAGTCCATGATCCGAAAGAACTCCTTCTTGGTCTCGGCGTTTTCCAGCCGTGCAAGCGCGAAGGCCTCTATCTTTCCTCGCAACGTCGCAGCCGCATCGATTCGTTCCAGCGTGCTCTTCTTCAGAGCCTTCATGTCGTGATCGAGAACCGCCTTGTAGATCTCGGGTTTCGAGCGGAAGTAGAGATACACGGTTCCTTTGGCGATACCCGCCTCTTTGGCGATTGCATCCATGATTCCGTGCACAAAACCCTTGCGTGCAAAAACCGATCGCGCGGCGTCAAGTATCTCAGTGCGGCGAAACTCGGCAACTACCTGCTGTTTGTTCTTGATCAATGCAATGACCTCGCGATGGCCGCTTTCCAGACATGTGCGACCAGGCTGACCTCATAGTATACTGAACTGACTGCATGGTCATTCCGAATCAATCCAGCGTTGGACGATGGACAACTGGGGATCGTGGCGCATGAGCACAATCGGCGCAACTCTGCCCAGTGTGCCGACGGCACGCATCGAGATTGCCCCGGCGACCAACCCATGGATGATCGCGGCCTCTGTGATGCTAGCCACTTTCATGGTGGTCCTGGACTCCTCTGTGGCCAACGTTGCCTTGCCGCACATTGCAGGCAATCTCTCCGCGTCGACCGACGAGTCGACCTGGGTTCTGACCAGCTATCTGGTATCGAACGCCATCATGCTTCCCGCCGCAGGCTGGATCTCGCGCCGCATCGGGCGCAAGCGCTTGTTGCTGATTTCGATCCTGATCTTCACCTTGGCCTCGCTGCTGTGCGGAATGGCCATGAACATGCCCATGTTGATATTGGCTCGCGTTCTGCAAGGGGTTGGCGGTGGCGGCATGCAACCGCTAGCTCAATCCATCCTGCTTGAGAGCTTTCCTCCGCATCAACACGGTACGGCGATGGCAGTCTATGGCGTCGGCGTTGTGGTCGCACCGATTGTTGGGCCCACCCTGGGCGGATGGATCACCGACAGCTATTCCTGGCGATGGATCTTCTACATCAACCTGCCCATTGGCTTGCTCGCCCTGTTCATGGTGAATCTGTACGTCGAAGACCCCCCTTACCTGCGCAAGGCGTTCAAGGGCGCTATCGACTATCTCGGCTTCGGCCTCATGGCCGCGTGGCTCGGCGCTCTGCAACTGGTCCTGGACAAGGGACAGGAAGCAGATTGGTTCGCGGCTCCTTGGATTTGCTGGACCTGTGTCCTCTCCACACTGGCGCTGATTTGCTTCATCGCCCGTGAATTGACCGATCGCGAACCGATCGTCCACCTGCAGATCCTCCTCAACCGCAACTTCGCCGTGGGAACGTTGATCACCTGTATCTACGGATTCATTCTCTACGGCGCCACAGCCATGCTGCCTTTGTTTCTGCAAACCATGATGGGCTACTCAGCACTGCAAAGCGGGTTGTCGGTTACCCCACGCGGCGTCGGCGCCATGGCATCGATGATGGCGGTTGGAATACTGGTCCGTTACATTGATGGGCGTTTGCTGATGGTGTTCGGCTTTTCCCTGCTTGCCGTCTCAACCTGGATGCTGAGCCATATCAGTCTCGACATCGGCATGGCTTCCGTGGTCATGCCCAACATCATCAATGGCTTCGCCATGGGATTTATCTTTGTTCCGCTGACGACATTGGCGCTGAGCCAGTTGCGCAAGCAAGAGATGGGCAATGCCGCAGGGATCTACAACCTGATGCGGAATATTGGTGGCAGCATTGGCATTGCTACCGTCACGACTCTATTGGTGCGCGGCTCGCAGGTCCACCAGAACTACCTGTCGGCCGACGCCGGGGTGGGGAATCCGGTCGTGGGCGGCTTGGTGAAGGGTCTTCATGCCAAGATGTTTGCCGCGGGCGTTGACAACTTCACTTCCCAGCAAAAGGCGCTGGCAGGCGCTTACCGGCTGGTTCAGCAGCAAGCATCTCTTCTGGCTTACGCCGACAACTTCAGAACGCTGGCGTTTCTGTCGCTGCTGTGCATACCCTTGATCGTGCTCTTCAAGCGGGCTAAAAAGGTCTAGCCTTCGGCGCGCACCAGCAGGCAGGTGATGTTGTCTTGTCCCCCGGCTTTGTTTGCGGCTTCCACCAGCCGGTTGCACATCTCGTCAAGCGGCAAATCGACATTGAGCATCGATGCCATCTCCAAGTCGGAGAGTTCGCGCGTCAAGCCATCGGAACAGAGCAGGAACAGGTCGCCTGCCTCCGCTTCCAGCGTGAAAATGTCCGGAGTGATTTGGCTCTGGGTTCCCAGTGCGCGAGTAATCACGTTGCGCAAGGGCGAGCGCAACGCCTCGGCCGGTGTCATGCGCCCCATCCGGACCTGCTCTTCCACCAGCGAGTGGTCCAGGGTGACTTGCTGCAACTGGCGATTCCGCATCCGGTAGCATCGACTGTCGCCGACGTTGAGAACCCATACTCGATTCTCGGCCGTCACCAAGCCCACCAGGGTCGTACCCATTCCGCTAAGCTTGTGGTTTCTCTGGGAGCGAGAGAAAATCGATTCGTTGGCGACCGCAATGGCCCCTTCGACTTCGCGCTGAGTCAACGCTGCAAACTCGCCGGTGCGGCCGGTCAACAGCCGCAGCATCTCGTCCACGGCCAATGAACTGGCGATTTCTCCAGCCGCGGCACCGCCCATGCCGTCGCAAACCACGTAAACTCCGTGCTCAACCGAGAAGCCAAACGCATCTTCGTTGGAGGGTCGCTTGCGGCCGCGGTCAGAAACCGCAGCAGCCGCGTAGTGAAGGACAGCCGTTGCCAAGAGGAATCTCCCGCTGCTCAGTTTACACGGGTTGACGATACCAAGGCACGGGAAAACCCTCCTTCGCTGCCAAAACCATCATTGCCTGTCCCCGATTCGTTTCGTTCAGGGAAGCCGTTCCCTTTCGAGAACATGCAAGATCGGGCGGCATGCGCCGCGGCCCCGCGCCGGGATCTATCTTGCCCTTAACGTCCCGCCTTGGTTTCCCCGTCCTGCAAAGGCGGGGGCTCCGGCAACGTGTAGATCTGGATGGCGCCCGCGTCCAGCACGGCCACACGCCTGCCGGAAGGAGAAATGGCAACATTCCCTCCCGCATCCAACACCGGACTCGCTTCGGCCAACAACTCGACCTTGCCGTCGGCTGAATCCTGAACGGTCACCACTTGCCCTTTCACATCCTCCTGGTCCAAAGGCGAGTAGGCATCAATCGAATGAGCGACAAAAAGCGTCTCCCGCACAAACCGCGTTCCATTCGACCCCATCACCTGCATGGGCCAAATCTGCCTGGGTGGGTCAGGAACCCGCCACAGACGCCGGCCGCCGGCAGTCAACGCCACCAAGCCCGCAGAACCCATGTCGTTGCAAACGCTCCCAAGTACCTCACGCTGCGAAACAAACTCGAAGTCCGGAGTGCAGGACGATTCAACCCGCCCCACTTCGGTGGATCCTCCGGTGAAGTAGTTCAGGTTCACAAGCCACTCAGAGCCCCGCGACCGCAGACTCTCCAGATATCCCTCCGCGTTGATGGGCAGATGCACAGGAGTACGGACCCGGCTCACCAGCATCACTTTGCCGCTATCCCGGCGCAGGACGCGCACCGCAATTTCCGCCTTTCCCGCCTTTGCCGGATCGTCTGGCCCCCCCGCGGACGAAGAAGTCGCCGGCCCTTGCGACCCACCGGCATTGGCATCTGCTGGAATCGGCTCGCGCGAGTTGGTCACCAGAAACTGCTGTGCCGGATCCATCTCCAATGACAACAACGGCCCGGGAAACGACAGAAACGGCTTCAAATCCAGCCCGCTGTTTCCCAATTGAAGACCTCTCCCGTCTCGCAATAAAAAGTGGCCATCCTTGAGCATCCATAAGTAGCGCAAGCGGTCGTGCAGGGTCCACAGCGCCTCAGCCTGCACCGTTCCCTCCGGCAGCGACAACACCACGGCGCGAATCTTGTGTTCGTCACTGTCGCCGCTGTCTCCAAACTCCCGGCGAATCAACCCGGGGACACGAAAAGTGAACAAAAGGCGATTTTCGTCCAGAAAATCCAGCGAAGCAAAGCGATAACGCTGCCCCAGATAAATGGGACCTGGCGCGGAGAAGCCCAGACGCTCTACCGGAATCGCGAACTCGGGAGGTAGCGACGATCGAACGGACGGCCTGTCGGGGATTTGCTTCGGGACGGAAATAGCGCCGGGCAATCCGACGCTGCCTGGAATCTGCGCGCCGGCCACTCCGCAGCAAAACCCGCCTGCCAAAGCCAGTTGCAGAACTGCTTGTGCCAATCGAATCCAAGGTAAGGGTCTTGTTGCCATCATCTAGTATTTTCGCCTATTTCGGTGACTCGCGACCGTGACCTGCATCAGTGTCGAGAACAGCTCTCGGTTGGCCGAATAGCGGCGAACCCGCCAAATTCCACAAATCGTCGATCGTCCAGTTCAATACCTCCGTCCGAGAGCGATAGCGTCGACAGTAGGACCAAATTGAATCTCGATTATTCGTCTTTACATGCTGCCTTCTCGGAATCGAAATCTTCGTCGTCTACAGTCAAGGCGGGACCTCGTGTGCTATGAGACTCGATCAAGGATGGACACAGGCCGTCAATGCGAACTTCCGAATGGATTCAGGCAGGCTTCGCCCTCATCCTCGTCTTGGCGGCGTGGATTTGTCGGCTCCCACCGAGACGCCGAACTGTTATCGCCATTCTCGCGGCCTACGCGATCCTGGCTGTCCTGTTTGGCCGGCTTTCGGTCAACGTCCTCTCTCTGCGCCAAGCCTCGATCCTGCGGGACTGGCTGCCCTTGGCTCTCATGCCTGTGCCATATTGGCAAACAGGGCAGTTCTTCATGGGGCCGAGCGGCAAGATCCAGAGTTGGCTCCTGGAGTCAGACCGCCGCTTGGCTAGGCTCCTGCATCCCGACGTTCTGGCGTTTGGCCGCTACACACGCCTCTCGATGGAGTGGGCTTACATGTTGTGCTACCCGCTGCCCCTTGTTGGGCTTGCGGTTCTTTACGCGGCAGGGTTGAGGCGCTATGCCACTACATACTGGCCAATCGTTCTTCTACCAACCTATCTCTGCTATGCGCTCACGCCCCTTGTGCCTGCGTTGCCGCCGCGGAGCATTTCCGGGAAACTGAAGACCGGCGAACCACGAACCAAGAGCCGCGTCTTCAACCTATGGATTCTGCAGCATGCAAGCATCCAGGCGATCTCGTTTCCCAGCGCCCACGTGGCCTGCGCTCTGGCCATCTCGTTTGTGTTGTTGCATTATGTCCCGGTCGCGGGTATCGTCTTTCTTGCCATCGCCATCTGGATCGGCGTCGCCGCTATCGTCGGGGGATACCACTATGCCATCGATGTATGGCTCGGAGCGGCGGTGGCATTGATCGTGCTCGCCGCCTGGGGCGCTCACTTGATTCCCAGCAGCCTTCTGACCCCGCCCGCCACTGCCTTTACCACCGGTCCTTGAGGCTTGCCGTCCTGCGGAGGAAGAAACACCTGAGAGAGAAAACGGATTCCCAAGGGAAGCTTTGCGGGTTCGCCGACTGCCGCGGGAGGAAAGAATTTGGTCAACGCCTCCCGCGGCTTTTCCTTGACCAGATCGATCATCGCTACCCGGTGCACACAGGAAATGGTGCAATAGGGCGCGCACGCCTTTTGGGTCCAATACTCGCGCTCCAGTTCCTCGCTCCCGTAGTGCTCCAACGGGATGGCGGGGTATCCTCGCCGCTGGCTGCAATAGTGAACAAGGCCGTCCTCGCAAATGTAGAGATAGCGGCTCCCCGCGCGGCAGTGCCACTCGTTCGGCTGGCCCATCGCCAGGTTTTTATGGAATAAGTTATCGTAGGCGAATGCCATGAAGCCAGGCTTTTTCTCGCTTTGGATCTGGTCGTAAACAGCTCTCTCCTCGTCTCGCAAAGGCCGTACCTGGCCGCCTTGGTCATGAACAATGCCGACGGTGGTATCGAATCCAAGCTCCAGCGCGCGCCGCGCGATCGTCCGCGCATCTTCTGGATTCTCGATCCCTGCGCCGATCACGGTATTGATGTTCACCTCGAACTCGGCAAACTCGGCCAGCCATTGAAGCTTCTTGTCGAGGACCTTCAGGCTTTTCTTCGAAATGTCGTCGGGCGCCACATTGTCGATGCTGATTTGCAACTGCTCAAGCCCGGCGCGGTTCAGCCGTGCGATCCGCTCTCTGGAAAGCAAATACCCGTTGGTGATGAGGGTCGCGATGATGCCATGCGACCGGATGCGGCGGATCATTTCATCCAGGTCCGGATGCAGCAATGGTTCGCCGCCGCTGAAGGTTATGATTCCGGTGCCGAGAGAGGCCAGAAGATCGATGCGACGCAGCATATCCGCGGTTGGCACAGGCGCGGATACCTTGTCGTATTCATTGCAGTATGCACAGGAGAGATTGCACCGCCGGGTAGGAATGATATGGGCAAGGATTGGGAAGCGACGCGATTGGATCACGCGGGCAATCATGCGCGCCTGTCGAAAGCGGCGCTCAAGAGAGCGCAGACTTCTGACCGCAGGGGCAAGTCTCAGAGGGGCCACCAAAGCCTCCCAAGCCGACCGAGAATCTCCACACCGGTTTACCCGATTTGGAGTGGATTCAATCATACCGTCGAATTCAGCTTCTGTTTCTCGCCAAGACAAACTCTTATTGGAGATTTAAAGTCTCCCACTTCACTCGCTGTTTGATCCCATATTTCATTCCTGCCGATGCCCAACCGCCGGGCAACCAGCTAAGATGGAGGGTCTCAACCATGCGAGGCCAGGAATGCCTTATCGTTACTTTCCGCTGGTCGTTCTGCTGTGCCTTCCGTTTGCACTTCATTCCCAACAGCAAGCCCCTGCACGATTCCAGTTCTATACGGGCTCCCCGGCATGCCCACCAATTTCGGCCGCATCTCCAGCGGCTTAGTCGGGCAATTCGAGTGCCGCGACCGCATGATGTGCTAACGGCCGGCTGTAGCGCGGACGTCCTCTTCCGCGCTTGTCCAAGATGAATTACCAATTCATGCGGACTAACCGCTAGACGGTAGGACCGTGGATGCAAATCGACTGTCAGCGGGTTCATTGAAAAGAACGAAGGGCAGAACTTCCGCTACGTAGTCCATCCGCGCATGCCGGTGGTAGCCCCAGGAATGGCGGTCTTATCCAGTCCGCTGGTGTATGTCTCCGACATGTCATCGGTGGCAAAGATTCTGTAATTGCCACAGAAGGCCAATCCTTCAAAGATGATTTGTCCTCTACGGCCTGCCTGGCCTGAGGCAAGTTCTGCGACGGTGCTTCGACTCATTGGGAGTTCGCGAACTGCGTCATCGATAAACTGAGAGCGGCAAGAATGAAAAGGTCCCTGCCGCTGCTGTAAGAAAATAGGAAAAGCTCATGCAACCGGGTGGAATAGGGCTTGCAAACTCGGTCAGCGTACAATTTGCCACCACCCAGCTGGATTGCAGGAGTTATGCCGCCATCATGAATGTATGAACCCGGGTTTTGTTCCTACGCGATTCCCCAAGATTGTACCGCGCTTCGACGGCCATGCGGAGATAACATTACACGCCAAGTTCGGTGCGGATGGCGTCCGCGATGGCGGCGGAGTGGAACCGCATCGCTTCTTCGCTCTCGGCCTCGATCATGACTCGCGCCAAGGTCTCGGTGCCGCTATAGCGGATTACCACGCGACCGCTGTCCTTCAGGTCCAACTCGGCCGCCTTGATGGTTGCGGCAACCGACGGAATCGACTCCAAGGGCACTCGTTCCCGCACCTTCACGTTCACGATTACCTGCGGAAACACCTTCAGGTCCGCGGTTAGTTCCTCAATGGATCTGCCGGAGCGCGCGATCAGGTCCAGGACTACGAGCGAGGTCAACAGGCCATCGCCGGTGGTTGCCAGGTGGGGAAGCAGGATGTGGCCGGACTGCTCTCCGCCCAAGGCTGCGTTGGTTCTCAACATCTGCTCAAGAACATAGCGGTCGCCCACAGGAGCACGGAGCATGGTAATCCCCGACCGCTTGAGAGCCGCCTCCAGGCCCATGTTCGACATGGTGGTGGCCACAACCAGATCTCCGGTCAGCAGCTTCCGCGCTTTCAGGTCGCGAGCCACCATCAGCAGGATGGCGTCGCCATTCACGATGTTGTTGTGGCTTCCGGTCAACATGCAGCGGTCCGCATCGCCGTCAAAGGTCAGACCCAGGTTTGCCGAGCGGGCGATCACCTCAGCGGCCACATGGGCGGGATGCAACGCGCCACAGCCGTCGTTGATGTTGCGCCCATCGGGGTTCACGTGCAGCAGGACAACTTTTCCGCCCAGACGGTGGAATAGCTCCGGGGCAATGGTCGCAGCCGCGCCGTTGGCGCAATCGGCCACAATGCGCAATCCTGCCAATGACAGTCCTGGGACCGCTTCGAGGAGGAATTGGATGTATTCGGCTTGCAGTTCTGTATTGTCTTCGACCGGCGGCAGGCTGGCCGGATTGGGGGCCTCGTGAATGCTGAAGGCGTGATGGACAATCTCTTCTTCCATGGCCAGTTCCACCAGGTCGGGAAGCTTGAAACCGTCGGCGCCGAACAGCTTGATGCCGTTGTCGCGCCAGGGATTATGCGAGGCCGAGATAACGACACCGGCGTGGAATCCGTGGGCACGGGCTAAAAAGGCAACTGCCGGAGTCGGTACGACGCCTGCGCTCTCGACACGTGCGCCTGTTCGGCGCACTCCGGCCGCCAGCGTGGCCGCAATCCAGGAACTGGACTCGCGCGTATCCCGCCCCAGCAGCACCCTGGGCTGCACACTGATCTTCCGCAGGGAATGGCCAAGAGCAAGACCGCAGGCAAAGATGGTGGTTGGGTCGAGCGGGGCTTCGCCGGCAATGCCGCGAATGCCGTCGGTCCCGAAGAGCTTTCGATCGGTTGTGGTGGCCATGGTCTCTATTCTATTGAACGCCTGAACAGACAGGCGCCTTGTGAGTGGAACCAGATGTAAATCGGGCAGATTCCCTCTTGCAAGGATACCTTAGACGCACTGGACTCCGAAGAGAAGGCGCGAGGCGCGGATTATCCTGGAGACTGCGGTTGAGAGCCTTCGGAGCACCATAAGCAAGGCTTGGCATGGCCTACGGCTTGCGCTTTGTACCAGGGCACGACCTCAGTCGTGCCGCAAATGCTTGAAAAAAGGCTGGTTTTAGCCCCTGCTGAACAGTTGAAACCCCCGCCTCCCTCCGTATCAAGTTTTTCCGCAGCCTGTAAAGACCGGGCCTAGCAGTCCGGTCTTTCCGCCCGAACTAGTTTGAATTCGAACGACTGATCAGCCGCCCGCTACGCGCAGTCGCATGCCGAGTGTCACCAGGGGAGTTGCTTTCCCTGGTGGAAATAGCCTCCGCTGGGCCCATCGTCGGGCAAAGTCGCAAGGGCTGCGCTGGTTTTTCCTCCCTCGCTCAGTTCCATGGTCGCGTGCTCTCCGCCCATATCGGTTTTCACCCAGCCTGGATGCGCCGAGTTGACCTTGATTCCGGTGTCTCGGAGCTCCCACGCCAGGTGGATGGTGAAGGCGTTCAGCGCCGTCTTCGAGGCGTCGTATGCAAACGACTTGGCGTTGTAGATGGGCGATTGGGGGTCGGCATGCAGTGTAAGGGACCCCAAGATGCTGGATAGGTTCACGATTCTCCCGGCGGGGCTCTTCTTCAACAACGGCAGTAGCGCCTTGGTCAACGCCACAGGGGCAAAGAAGTTGGTTTCAAAGACTCGGTGCAAGAGGTCCACCGGAACCTCGCCCGCCGAGTGTTCGGGACCTGTTCCTGGGAACGTGCCGCCGGCTACGCCTGCGTTGTTCACGAGGATGTCGAGCCGTCCGTACGTTGATTCGAAATAATCGTGCGCAGCCTGGTGATCGGCCGGATCGGTGACGTCGAACTTGATCACGTCGGCGTCCACACCTGCCGCGCGCAGTTTTTCAACTGCCTGTTCGCCCTGCTTCAAATCACGCGATCCGATGACGACCTTGACGCCGTCGTGTTTCAGGTCGAGCGCTGTCTGGAAACCGAGTCCCCGGTTTCCGCCGGTAATGAAGGCAATTCTCTGAGCCATTGGTGATTCCGTCTCCTGCTAGATTTGGATTCGCTTAGTCCTGAGAAGGGCTCGCGGATTTTTGAATTCAAGACATGCCTGGAGCCGGCCGTTTTGCCTTCAACTACTGTGCAGTGTGCTCTTTTTGGACAAGCGACCGCAGTCTGTAGAAGACAAGTCGAATGGTTTGAGCCGGTCTTGTGGCATTCATCTCTCAGTCACATTCATAGTCGATAAAGAGAGACAGCAACCCCGAGATAACCTGATTGTGGAATCCGCCCAATTCCGATCGGCTGCCGCCGTCCACTTCGCTTGCGAGCGGCCGCTTCCTCGCGTTGCTCGTTTTGCAGTTGATGGTCGTGAGTCTTTTCCTGGCCAACGCTCACCAGATTTTCAGCGTCAATTTCAGATTTGTCGAGCGCCACGTGCGTTTGGCCGGCATTCGGCAGCAGATCGATGAAGTCACCGATCAACTTACCAAACTCTCCCAAGCAGGTCTGGGATCGCCTGAAGGGCAGGACCAGGCCGACCGCCTTGTTTCTGAATTGAGTTCAGGTCCTGGCTCATCGCGACTTTTGCTCGATGCCGGTTCCGAACTCCCTGCGGAAACCGCCAGCCTTCAAAAAGCTGTCGAGGCGTTCGCACAGGCTCGAAATGCAGAAAAGGGTCAAGGTGTCCGGCGCGAGCCGAAACTTGCAACCGGACTTTCCCAGGCTACCGCTGAACTGTGGCACAGTGTGGACGCTTTGCGTTCTGGCACCGACCGGCTCGAGGACGAAAACTTCAGCAACTTCGAAGCGCCCCAGCAAGCCAGGGAAGCAGTGCTTTGGTTGGGAGCGCTCAATGGACTGCTCATTTTGGTAGCCCTGGGTTATGCCCTGCAGCTCTATCATCGCCTACGCAGGGAAGAGCGCGCTCGCCACTCCATCGAATCGGAACTGGCGGCAGAGCGTTCCGCGTTGGAAAAGCGGGTTCAGGCCCGGACGTCTGCTCTAGAGGCCGAGGCCCAGGAGCGGCAGCGTGCCGAGCGGTTGAACCGCGGGCGCAATCGAACCTTGGAACTGCTGGCGCGTAATGAGTCCACCGCCAACACGCTTCAGGCCTTGGCTAATACGGTTGCCGAATACCGCTCGACCTGGATCTGTGTTTTCCATTCCGTCGAAGGCAACTTGCTGAGACTGGTTGCCAGTAGCGGAATCAACGACAAGCTGATGCCACACTTTCGGCGTATCTCCATGGATTTCGCTGGAGCACCTGAAAGCGTAGCCATCGCAACCGGCAGGCCGCATGTCATTCTCGATCTGGGTCAGGAGCGCAAGCCTTGGAGCGAATTGCTGCGCGCCAATGGCCTCTTGTCGGTCTGGTCCTCTCCCTTCTTCGCGCCGAAAGCCGGCGCCCTAGGTACACTCACCGTGTACACCCTGCTGAAATGGGAGCCTTCAACCGCCGATCTTGAGATGCTTGAGATGGCCTGCCATATGGCTGCCCTGGTGCTGGAGCGGAGCAGCCTTCAGGCCCAACTGATCGATCATGCCTACCACGACAGCTTGACAGGGCTGCCGAATCGCCGCTTGGGCAGGGATCGGCTCTCCACCGCTGCCGCGCGTGCTGCCCGGGCCGGAAACCAGATGGCGGTGCTCTGGATCGACCTGGACCGCTTCAAACAGATCAACGACCAGTATGGACATCCAGTGGGAGACGCGGTGCTGCAACAAACGGCGCAGCGGCTCTCAGGAAGGCTACGCTCGAGCGACGTGCTGGCTCGAATGGGCGGCGACGAGTTCATGGCCATCCTTGAGGATGTGTGGGGTACTGAGGATGCGGAAGCTACTGCCTCCGACTTGCTCGAAATTCTGGCCCGGCCCATGCAAATTGGAGAGATGCAGTTGACGATCACGGCGAGCATCGGTATTTCCATCTATCCACAGGATGGAAAGACTGTCGACAGCCTGGCACAGCATGCCGATCAGGCCATGTATGCGGCCAAGTTTGGTTGCTGCGGTCTGATGTCGTTCTCCCCGGCCATGGATCGGGAACCTGCGGAACGCCGCGAACTGGAAGCAGAGTTGAGCAACGCCCTTGAAACTGGTGGATTTACGCTCGCCTATCAGCCATTGTGTCTACCCAACGGCGATCTTGGTGGCTTCGAGGCTCTTTTACGCTTCTCTTCGCCCCGACTTGGCAACATCCCGCCCTCCCAATTCATCCCCATCGCCGAGGAGGCCCAGCTGATTGTTCCTATCGGGGAGTGGGTACTGCGCGAGGTTTGCCGTCAGAATCGAGAATGGCAGTTGGCAGGATTTCCCGTCGCCTCTATCGCGGTGAATATCTCCGCATTGCAATTCGCTCGCGACGATTTTGCCGATACGGTAGCGGCAATTCTCGAGGAGACAGGTCAAACAGGGGCGAAGCTGGTGCTGGAACTGACGGAGAGCATCGTGATGCACGACTTTGCCGAGTCCGCCCGCCAAATGGAGCGCCTGAAACAGATCGGCATGCGCATCGCCATCGACGACTTCGGTACCGGCTACTCTTCGCTCAGCTATCTCCATCGTCTGCCCATCGATGTGCTGAAGATCGATCGCTCTTTCATGGAGACCCTCAATGAGCCTGATGGTACCCGCCCCATTGTGGAAGCTGTTCTCTCCATGGCGCACACCCTTGGGTTGCGCGTCGTGGCCGAAGGGGTAGAGACGGCAGAGCAACTGGCCACGCTGAGCCACCTCGGCTGCGATATCATCCAAGGCTATTTCTTTTCCAGGCCCGTCAATCCAGAGAAGGCTGCCGCGATCCTGATCGCGGGCAAAATCGAGGGGGCAAACGATAGCTTCTCGCATGCCACGATCGGTTCTTCACCCGACCAGCCGTTTCTGGCCTCTCGCGCCTAAATCCAGTTGCCGGTTCTTCTGCGAGCCTCAACAACATGAATTCGGTGCGGTGTAGGAGACGGACATGCAGCGGGCCGTACTATTAAAGGCAGTATGAGCATACGGATGGTGAAGCTCTCATCGGACGCGTTTCTACCCTTTTTGCTTTTACTGGTGGTGGTCTCAGCGGCAGTTCTCACAGCCCAGCCCCCAACACCTACCCAGGAGGGCCTCGTCTACGGGACCGCCGACGGCCAGGCATTGACCATGGATTATTACGCTCCTGCGGGCTGCGGCCTTCATCCCATCGTCATCCTCATTCACGGCGGTGCGGCGCCGAAGCAATCGCGTGCAAGTTGAGTCGAGTAATTAGTCTCTCAAGAACAAATAGGGGATCGGAATAGCGAAGCGTTTGTTGCCATATCGTCTTCATTCGTAGCAGATTGGACTCTGGGTAGACCGCCCCATCCTTGCGCGTTTTTGAGCGCAAGGATGGGGCGGCACAAAGTTCAAGCGGGCGGAAAGCGAGCAGTTGCCCCACCGCGGTAGGCTGCAGAGGCTACCAGCCGCGGGTTTGGAGGAGCTGGGACTGTTCGAGGCCTGCGGCTGCCAGGCCCTTCATGGTTCCGGTGACCTGTTCGGAGACTTCTGCCAGGATCTTGGGGTCGTTGAAGTGGGTGGTGGCGATGACGATGGCCTTGGCGCGCGAGACAGCCTCTTCGCGTTCCTTGGGGTCGTTCTCGACGTCCAGAGGAGTGCACGTGCCCTTCATGAAGATGCCTGAACCGACGAAGACCGCCTCTGCGCCGAGTTGCATCATGAGGGACGCGTCGGCCGGTGTGGCGATGCCGCCGGCGGAGAAGTTGGGCACCGGGAGCTTGCCGGTGAGGGCGACCATGCGGATCAACTCGTAGGGAGCCTGGTGGTCTTTGGCTGCGGCGTAGAGCTCCTGCTCGCTCAGGACGGTTAAGGCACGCATTTCGCGGGTGATCTGGCGCATATGCTGAACGGCATGGACCACGTCGCCGGTTCCGGCTTCGCCTTTAGTGCGAATCATGGCCGCGCCTTCGGCGATGCGGCGCAGCGCTTCGCCCAGGTTGCGAGCTCCGCAGACGAAGGGCGTGGTGAAGGCGTGCTTGTCGATGTGGTGGGCCTCGTCGGCGGGGGTCAGGACCTCGCTCTCGTCGATGAAGTCGACGCCGAGTTCCTGCAGAATCTGAGCCTCGGCGAAGTGGCCGATGCGGGCCTTGGCCATGACCGGGATGGAGACGGCCTGGATGATCTGTTTGATCAGGCTGGGCTTGGCCATGCGGGCCACGCCGCCCTCGGCGCGAATCATCGCCGGTACGCGTTCCAGGGCCATCACCGAGGTTGCGCCGGCCTCTTCGGCGATGCGGGCCTGTTGCACGTTCATCACGTCCATGATGACCCCGCCCTTGAGCATTTCAGCCAAGCCCACTTTCAGGCGCAGGCTGGTGCCGCTAAAACTCTTGTTTTCATCTCTATCAAGCATGTTGTTCAACCTCATATCCAGATGGGTTCGAGCCTCGAAGGCCGGGACGACCGAATGTCGTAATCAACTTCAAGTGTAGCAGCGATGCGGTGGGCGGGTTGATCGAGGGCAGGGCGGGGAAAAGGGCGAGAGTTTGATGAGAGTTTTCTAATGGTTCTGTCTCACATCTGGTCACATTTCTGCATGGTTCTTAAGCATGGCGACTGCGCAACCAATTCCCCCCCACGGGGCCGGGCCCTCGAACCTACCTCAGGCACCCGGCTCAACTGAGCGTGCAGCCGAGCACTCCCTTGTCCCGTTATCGCAGCCGTCGCTTGAGGACGAGATCCCTCAGACGCTGGCTGGGCCGGTGTCGCGTTTGCCGGTGGAGTTGGACGTCGCGGTCCCGGTGCGAGACTTCCGGGTGCGCAATCTGCTGGCGCTTGAAGCGGGCCAGATCATCGAGACCGAGTGGGCCCATGGCGAGGATATGCCCTTGGCTGCTGGCGATGTACAACTGGCCTGGAGCGAGTTCGAAGTGGTCGAAAACCAATTGGCTGTGCGCATTACCCGGCTGGCTTGAACTGGCCGAACATCCTTACACAAACCAAAGCAGAGAGGTTGGGAGTAAACATGGGGAACGAGAGAACAAGTGCCGCAAATGGTTCGGGAAGCGGGCTGGCAGGCTGGCTGCTCGATAAACTGCGCTCCTCCTCGCGACGCTCCCAGCCTCGGCTGGCTCTTCTGGAGCGGATTGCGTTGGCCCCGCGGCAGTCTCTGGCGCTGGTGGAGGCTGAGGGGCGGCGCTTCCTGGTCGCCACATCGCCGGAAGGCGGCCCGACTTTCTATCCTCTGGACGAGCAGGCGAAACAACCCGTTTGGGGCCGTCCTCCGGCGGCACGCGTTCGTTCCGCGTCGCCACGGGCTGCGAGGATCTCATGGTAGCGGTTTTCGCCCTGAGCCGGGCGGCGGTCGCGGCACAGGTGCCTCTGCTGCCCGATCTCAATGCAAAGTTGCATCCCTCGGATTCCACACCGTGGACCATCCTCTTTGTCCTGACGCTCATCACCCTGCTGCCGGCCATTTTGATGGCCATGACGCCGCTGGTTCGCCTGCTTGTGGTGTTTCACTTTCTGCGCCAGGCGCTGGGCACGCAGACGGCGCCGTCCAATCCGACCTTGTTGGGGCTGGCGCTGATGATGACTTGGTTTCTGATGACTCCGGTTTTGAACCAGGTGGATCAGCAGGCGGTGGAACCTTTTCGCGCCGGTCAGTTGACGGGTATGGAGGCCATCGAGCGGGGAACCATCCCGATCAAGCATTTTCTGCTGAAATACGCTCGCGAGAAGGACTTGGCCCTGTTTACGGCCGCGGGACAGATTGCCCGTCCCAACAGCCCGGACGACTTGCCGATGCGGGTGGTGGTGCCCGCCTACATCCTGTCTGAGCTCAAGGCCGGCTTTGCCATCGGTGCGGTGCTGTTCCTGCCCTTTCTTTTGATCGACATGGTGACTGCCGCCATCACCACCTCGATCGGAATGTTCCAACTACCCCCTGTGGTAGTGTCCACCCCGCTGAAAATCCTGCTGTTTGTGATGATCGACGGCTGGAATCTGTTGGCCAGTTCGCTGTTGAAGAGCTTCTGAAGGGAGTCCGATGACGCCTGACATGGTTGCCGAGTTGTTGCGCCAGTTGATGAAGGAGGCCGTGATCCTGGCGGCTCCGCTGCTGATCGCGGCCATGCTGTTGAGCTTCGTGCTAAGTCTGATCCAGACTCTGACCAGCCTGCAGGAGCAATCGCTGACCACCGTGCCTCGTTTGGCGGCAGTAGCCATGATCCTGCTGGTCGGGATGCCGTGGTTTCTAGCCCGAATGGCCACTTACACCCGCGTGCTGCTGACCGATTTGCACCGTTACCTGGGCTGAAAAGGCAGCTTTCAGCTTCTAGCTTTTAGCTTCTAGCTGCAAGCCGTTTGTGGATTGACTTGGATGGACCGCCTGGGAAGCCTACGGGCGGGCCGTTCGGAGCTCGAAGCTAGTAGCTGACAGCCAGAGGCTGAACCAATATGACCGAAGTGCCGGATTGGACCCATTTTCTGAGTGCGATGACTCTGACGCTGGTTCGGGTAAGCGGAATGGTGGCATTTGCCCCCTTCTTCAGCTCGAACGCTCTGCCCATCCGGACCAAGGCGGTTTTTGTCGGTGCATTCGCTTTCCTGCTGGCGCCCCTGGTCTCCACCCTTCCCAACGCCCAGGTGTCGGTGTCCTTTTCCAGTCTGCTGGGCGAAGTGTCGGTTGGTCTGGTTTATGGGCTCATGCTCACGCTTCTCAACGAAATGATGCTGTTTGCCGGCCAGATTCTGGGCGCGCAGTTTAGCTTTTCAATGGTTAACCTGCTCGATCCGACCTCGAACATCCAGACGCCCCTCCTGGGCGATCTGTTTCAGCTGATGGGAACGCTGGTGGTGATCACCTCCGGCCTCGATCGTATTCTGCTGGCCTCGATGGTACGCAGTTTCCATGCCGCGCCACTCGGAACCTTTGCATTTGCCCCGACCACCGGGATGGCCATCGTTCGGGCTGCCGGAGGCATCTTTCTAGCCGCGGTGGAATTGGCGGCGCCGGTGCTTGCGGCCACCATGCTGGTGGAGTTCGCAGTGTCGCTGATGGGCAAGCTGAGTCCGCAGCTCCCGGTCATGACCTTGACCGTGCCCCTCAAAACGCTGACCGGTTTCGGGATACTGATGGGCTCTCTGGCTCTCTGGCCGCGCTTCATTGAAGCGCGCTTCGCAGGGCTCCTGGACATGGCTGAGCGGCTGATCGCCGCGCCCGGCCACGGTGTGGGAGGGTAGCCATGGCCGGTGAAAAAACAGAACAGGCAACGCAGCACCGACGCGATCAAGCCAAAAAGGAAGGAGATCTCCTCCATAGCAAGGAACTCTCGGCAGCCGCCGGAACCCTGGCCGGGGTGATGACGCTGGGCGCGCTGGGTAGCCGCGTTCTGATGACTCTCAAGGGAACCTTCGTCTCCTTCCTCGACCTGGGCGCCCCCGCCCACTGGGAGCCTGCCCAGATTCAGCCAACACTGACGACCATTCGCACCTTGTCCCTATCGATTCTGGGAGTACCGGGGATCGTCATGACGGCGGTGGCCGTGGCCGCCCTGTTGTCGGGAATCGTGCAGATTGGCGGCGTCAGCTTCAACGTCTCAGCCATAGGCTTCAAGATGGACCGCCTCAACCCGGTCAGCAATCTTACGAATTTATTCTCGCTGCGCTCGGCATCCAGGCTGGCGAAGTCGCTGATACCGGCGAGCTTTCTAGCGGTATTTGCGGTACAGCGCGTGGCCAAGCAACTTACCATTCCGCCTTTCTCGCTCACCCGCCTCGAGATCCTGGGTTCCGATGTCTACGGCCTGCTGCTGGCTGCTTCCTGGCTGTTGTTCGGCTGGTCGTTCATCGACTACCTGGTGGAGTGGCAGAGCCGCGAGTCGCGCCTGAAGATGAGCAAACAGGATATGCGCGACGAAATGAAGCAGACCGAAGGCAGCCCGCAAATCAAGGGGCGCATTCGCAACCTGCAGCGGCAGATGCGGCGCAAACGGGTGAAGGCCGATGTGTCGAAGGCCGCCGTGGTGCTGACCAACCCCACACACTACGCCGTCGCTTTGGGCTTCGATTTTGGTACCATGGAAGCTCCCAAAGTACTCGCCAAGGGCAGGAACCTGCTGGCCGAGGAGATCAAGGCCGAGGCGCGCTGGTCCGGTGTTCCCATCATCGAGAACCCGCCGCTGGCCCGTTCGCTCTATCGCTCGGTGGAGGTGGGCCAGTCGATTCCTGTGGATCTGTACGCGGCGGTGGCGGCTATCCTGGCCTATCTCTATCGCCAGAGAGTAGAAGAAGAGATGCGGGTGCGCAAGCAGCGCGAGGCCTATGCCCGCAGTCAGGCACGGCCTCAGCCCAAGGCGGGGGTTCAGTTGGGAAGCGCATTGCCCGGTAAACCGGAAGGAGGCAAACGATGAGCACCACCGCGATGGCCGCCGGCCCCTTGCCCGCTGTAACCATCCTTCAACGGCTGCGCGATTACGCGCTGCCGATGATTGCCATCAGCGTGATCTTCGTCATGATCGTGCCGCTGCCGGCTGCCGCCCTGGATTTCTTGCTGGCCATGTCCATGGCCGCCTCGATCATTGTCTTTCTCTCGGCTATCCAGATCCGCCGCGCCGTCGAACTGTCGGTCTTTCCCACCCTGCTGCTGTTGTTGACCCTGTTCCGTCTGGCTTTGAACATCGCTTCCAGCCGCCGAATTCTGCTGCACGGCTCCGAAGGCACCGCCGCCGCCGGTAAGGTCATTGAGGCCTTCGGGCAGTTCGTGGTCGGGGGCAATTACGTAGTGGGCTTTGTGCTCTTCCTGGCCCTGATTGCCATTCAGTTCCTGGTCATCTCGCACGGCGCCGTGCGCACCGCCGAAGTCACGGCGCGATTCACCTTGGACGCCTTGCCGGGAAAGCAGATGGCGATTGACGCGGACATGAATGCCGGCCTGATCGACGAGGCCGAGGCTCGCCGCCGCCGCCAGGGAATCGCGCGCGAGGCGGAGTTCTACGGAGCCATGGACGGCGCCGCCCGCTTCAACCAGCGGGATTCGATGGCCACGATTCTGATCACCGCCATCAACATCGTTGCGGGGTTGTTGATTGGAACCTTGCAGCAGGGCGTTGAACTGGGCGAGGCGGCGCGGACCTATACCGTGCTGACCGTGGGCGATGGGCTGGTTACGCTGATACCGTCGCTGCTGGTATCGATTGCCGGCGGCATCACGCTGACCCGGGCCAACTCCGCCGGAATGCTCGGCGGGGAAATCCGTCAGCAATTGCTCAACCGTCCCTCCACGCTTTATATCGCAGCGGTGGTTTCGGCAGCCATGTGCCTGATTCCAGGACTACCCAAGATCGCTTTTCTGACCGTGTCGGCGGCCCTGTTCTGGGGCGGGCGGAAGGTGGAGACGCGGGTGCAGGTGGCTCCGCCGCCGGAACTGGGGACGGTGGAAAAGAAGAAGGCGGCAGAAGCCCAGGGTTCCGATCTGGCGGCCCTATTGCGGTTGGAAGAACTGACCCTCGAGATCGGCTTCCAACTCATTCCGCTAGTGGACGAGAAGCAGGGCGGCCAGTTACTGAACCGTGTGCGCTCCTTGCGCCGCCACTTGTCGGCGGAGATGGGATTCCTGGTGCCGGCCGTGCACATCTCGGACAACCTGCGGTTGCGGCCGAGGGAGTATGTGTTTTCGCTGCGCGGTTTGGAGATTGGCCGCTGGCAGACCGAAGGCACGCAGTTGCTGGCCGTTTCCGGGGACCCGGGCCGCCGGCCGCTGCAGGGCAAGGAGGCGCGCGAGCCGGCCTTCGGTGTGCCCGCCATCTGGATCGCTCCGCAACTGGAAGACCAGGCCATCGCCTCGGGTTATTCCGTGGTCGATTCGGTGACCGTGATAACCACCCACCTGGGAGAACTGATCCGCCAGCATGCCTTCGAGTTGCTGGGCCGGGCCGAGACCAAACGTTTGATGGATACGTTGAACGAGAGTCATCCCAAACTTTTGGAAGAATTGGTGCCCAAGTTGTTGACCCTGGGCGAGGTGGGCCGGGTGCTGGAACAGCTTCTACGGGAGCGGGTCTCAATTCGGGACCTGGGTTCGGTACTTGAGGCGCTCCTGGAAACAGCTCCGGTGAACAAGAATGTGGTGGCCCTGGTGGAGGCCGCGCGCCAGGCCCTGGGACGGCGGCTAGTGCGGCCGTTGCTGGATGGCGAAGGTCAATTGCCGATCCTGCTTCTGGATGCGGCTCTGGAAGAGGAGATCCTGAACACCTTGTCTCCGGACACCGGGCAACGCATGTTGGCCGCTTCGGCGAATCCGGGAGTCCCGTTGGTGCGGCGTCTTTCCGATTCTTTGAGGCAACTTATTGGCGCCAACTCCGCAGCGGCCCTTCCCGTGCTCCTTTGTCCGAGTCCGGCCCGTTATCACGTGCGGCGGTGGTTGGAGCCGGTGTTGCCGCGGTTGGCGGTAGTCTCTGCCGGGGAGATTCCTCCGGAGATTCGATTGAGGCCGGTGGGGACAGTGCGTTGAGGGATTGGGACGGAAGTGGGGATCGAAGGACTCGGAAGTGATGAAGGTTTTGTTTCTTTGGCAAGGATGACAGGATTTCAGGGCAGCGATTGAGCGAGGGGGGTTGAAGATGGGTATGGAGACAGCAGGAATGGCGGGGAACCAGGGATCGCAACGCCGTGGCGGAGGCGGGTATCCACCCGCTGCGGGCGCGGTTCCGGTGCTGAGCGGCGAGCAGGAGCGGGTGCTGCTCGAACACTTGCCGATCGTGCGCTTTCTAGCCCGCCGCATCCACGAGCGGCTGCCCCAGCACGTGGACATCGAAGATCTGGTCTCCGCCGGAGTGGTGGGGCTGATGGATGCCTTCGCAAAATTTGATCCTACTAAGAAAGTGCAGTTCCGCAGCTATGCACAGTTCCGCATTCGGGGCGCGATCCTGGACAGCTTGCGCACCCTGGACTGGAGTCCGCGGGAACTGCGCCGCAAGGGCCGTGCCGTTGAAGAGGCCATTCGCGTGCTTACATCCCGCATGGGACATGCGCCGGGAGAAGCCGATGTGGCCGGGGAAATGGGACTGGGTCTGGAGGAATACCAGCAGCTGCTGGGCGATCTCAAGGGGCTGGAGATCGGCACTTTGCACATGGAGCGCAACGAGGATTCCGGGGACGAGGAACTGGCCTATGTGCCCGGCCGGCCGGAAGACGATCCACTCTTTCGCTGCCTGCGGGGCGAACTGGAAGACCGCTTGGCGGACGCTATCGCCAATCTGCCCGACCGCGAGCGGTTGGTCATGACCCTCTACTACTACGAGGAGATGACCATGCGCGAGATCGGGTTGGCGTTGGGGGTGGTGGAGTCGCGGGTCTCCCAGGTGCATGCCTCGGCAGTGGCGCATCTGCGAGCCGCGCTCAAGGATCTGGCCGCGCGCGGGGCATTCGACCGCATCCGGGCGAAGAAATCGTAGGATTTGTTGGAATGTAAGGGTAGGCAGCAAGAGAGACGGGATTGCGGAAAGCTGAGGAACTCGCCCCATGATGGAAAAAACGCTCAAACAGGATGAGATCGATGCCCTGTTTCAGGCTGCCCGGAGCTCGACGCCGGAGACGCCCCGGCAAGAGGTAAGGGCCCGCGTAGTGCCCTACAACTTTTCTTCCGCCGGTCAGATCTCGACCGACCAGTTGCGCGCCATCAGCATGTTGAACGATCTGTTCGCCCGCAACCTGACCCATAATCTGGCGGCCTGGCTGCGCACTCGATTTCAGGTCAACCTGGTCTCGGCCGAGCAGATCCAGTTCAACGAGTTCGTGCTGCGCATCCCGGAAATCAGCTATGTAGCTTCGGTACGCCTGGAGCCTCTGGGCGCCCTGGCCATTCTGCAGCTGGACTTGGCCTTGGCGCCTCCCATTGTCGATCTGCTGCTGGGCGGCGAGGGCAAGGACGGCCCGTTGCGCGAATTGACCGACATCGAAGAGGCCATTCTGGCCAGCGTGGTGGAGATCATCTGCCGCGAGCTGACAGCGGCCTGGCAACCGGTGGGTCTCAGCTTCAACTTTGAGCGCCGGCAGATGCAGACCCAGGTGGCCCGCATCATGTCGGTGACGGAAAAGACACTGTGCCTGAGCTTTGAAATTCGCATGCCGCACAGTTCGGGCCTGTTGAACCTGGCCTTCCCCGCGGTGGTGGCCAACACCATCCTGCGCCGGTTGACCTCCGATTGGGGCCGCCGCCGCCGCCATTCGAGCGATATCCGCGACCGGATGGAAACCACTGCGCGGAGGATCCGCATGGGTGGCTCGCTGCAGCTTCCCACGGTGAGAGTGCCAGCCAGCATGCTTGAGAATCTGGAGCCGGGCATGGTGCTTCGCCTGGATATTCCCGCCAATACCGCGCCGGAGTGGCGTGTCGGAGGCCAGGCGCTTTCGTTGGCGCAGGCTATTCGCCAGGGCCCGCACCGGGCTGCCCGGATCGAAGAAGCGCCCCGGGAGGTTGAAGCGTGATCAAGACCTATTTCGATTGTTGGATCAGCGTTGCCGAAGCTCTTTTCTCCCAGGCTTTGGCCGGCGAACCGGCTTTGGTCGAGTCGTTGCCCAAGCCCTTGGTGGGCGGTTCGTTCGGCTTCGCTGCAACGGTTACCGGGGACGTCGAAGGCCGCTTCGCCGTGGTGCTGGACGGCGAGATTCTCGGTTCACCGCTGGTCGGCGAGGGCGTCGACCAACGCGCCGGTTGGGGTGAGCTGCTGCGTGAAGTGGCCGATGCTGCTGCCGGTGAGCTGCTGGCCAAGTCAGGCAAGAAGTGCCGGGTCACGAAATTCGAAGAGACAGCGGGCGAAAGCAAATGCTCGCATGCCTTTCAGTTGAAGTCGGCCGATCGCGCCTGGACGGTTCTGGTGCGCGACGACGTGCGCGCACCCAAGCCGGCGGCTGAACCGGAGAAGCCCCGGCCGACAGCAGCAGCGGCTCAATCTGTGGCGCCGGCCATGAGCCCGGGGATCGAACTGCTGCTCGATATCGAGCTTGAGGCCACCTTGCGATTCGGTTGCAGGGAGATGCCGCTGGGCGAAATTCTGGATCTCGGACCGGGCGATGTGGTGCAACTGGATCGCCACGTGGCCGACCCCGTGGATCTGATTGTTGGCGACAAGATTGTGGCACGGGGCGAGGTAGTGCTGGTGAACGGCAACTTCGGCTTGCGCGTGACGGAAGTGGCCGCGCCCAGGAAGCGGTTGGAGAGCATTCGATGCCTATTTTAGCCAAAGAGACCGTGGATAAAGTGATGGCGGCACGCAATGCAGCCCGCGCAGCGTTACAAGACGGCCGTTTTCCGTCGGAGCAGGAATTGCGTGAATCCGAGCGGGCAAAGGCTGTTCGTGGCCTTCCCGGAACCAAGCTCGGACTGTTTGAAACCTGTGCCAACCCGGGTTGCGGTTCGGGCTGGCTGCATTTGCTGCGCAGCCGCTCGGCGCCGGTGTTCGAGGGCGGATGGAACTGCTCGGCGGCATGCACGGCGGCCCGGGTGCAGACCGCGTTGCGGCGGGAACTGGAGGGCCGGGGCAGCTCGCAGGACACGCATCGTCATCGGATACCGCTGGGGCTGGTGATGCTGGAGCAGGGCTGGATCAGCTCGGTTCAGTTGCGCAAGGCACTGGAGTCGCAGAAGGCCTCCGGTGGCGGCCGTTTGGGTCATTGGCTGGTGCGGCAGCAGGGCGTGAACGAACAACTCGTAACTCGGGCGCTGGGGCTGCAATGGAGCTGTCCTGTGCTGCCGTTGGAATTTCACGACGCCGAAGCGTTAACCACTTTGGTGCCTCGCCTGTTCGTGGATGCATTCGGGGCGTTGCCTTTGCGGGTGGCGGCGGGCAAGCTGCTCTATCTGGGGTTTGAAGACCGGCTGGATTCCGTGTTGGCGTTGGCCATTGAGCGGATGACGGGGTTGCGCGTCGAAAGCGGTCTGGTGCAGGGCTCGTTGTTTGGCCCGGCCCATACCCGAATGCTGAGCTCCAAGTTTCCCTCTGTGGAACTGATTGAAGCCAGCTCGGAGCCGGCCTTGGTGCAATGCCTGGCAAAGGCCATCGAACGTGTGCGACCGGCCGAATCGCGGCTGGTGCGGGCCCACGACTGTTTGTGGCTCAGGATGTGGTTGCGGCCTCAGACCAGCGCACTGCCGGAGGTCGGTTCGGTGCAAGATTTGATCTGTTCGATCGGTGCCCATTGATCCAGGAAGGGCGGCGCCGGAGGCGCAAAGTTTCTCTCATGGATTTGGTTGGGAAGCCGATATAGGGGTTAGCAGCCGATACGTAGTGGCGCATGGGAGCCTGGAATGAGTGAAATTCGAACGCTGATCGTCGACGATTCCTCAGTGATGCGGAAGATTGTGGAGCGGGCGCTCCGTCAAGCCGGTCTGAGTCTGTCGGTAGTCCACGAGGCTTGCAGCGGCACCGAGGGGCTGGACCTCTTGAAGGCCAAGCAGGTTGATCTGATTCTGTCCGATATCAACATGCCATCGATGGACGGTCTGGAGTTTCTGCGCCAGATCCGCTTGCAGAACCTGGCCCCCGGTGTACCGGTGGTGATGATTACCACGGAGTCCAGCGAGGAGCATGTGAAGCAGGCCATTCTGGCCGGGGCACAAGGATACATTCGCAAGCCGTTTACGGCTGAGCAGGTCAAGGAGCGGGTGCTGCCGCTGTTGGATGCGGCGTAGCCGGAGGGATCAACGTGCTTTTAAATGGTGTTCGTACGGCTGCTCTATTGCGAGCGCGACAAGCCGGCAAGGATGAAGGGGAGCGTAAGATGGCGGTATCGTTGCGTGAATCCGTGCAACTGGTCTCCGATCCGCGGAACCTGGATGCGAGTGTGGAAGAGGTTTTTCAGCTCATGCTGGGCGTGAATTGCGAGCGTGATTCGGCGCCTGCGGAAGTCGAACCCGGGTCGGTGACGGCGGTGGTTGGTTTTGGCGGCCTGCTCAGTGGGGCGTGTGTGTTCCGCAGCGGAACCAATGCAGCCATGAAGATCGCCGCGCACATGACCGGCATGGAGTTTACAGAGGTGGACGATACCGTCAAGGACGGCATCGGCGAAATCTGCAACATGTTGGCCGGTGCGTGGAAGGCGAAGGTCCCGGACCTTGCCGCCAACTGCGGACTGTCGGTGCCGGCGGTGATCACTGGTCGGGATTACAACCTGCATGTGCAGTCCCCCGAGTTCCAACTGCACCACACCTACAGTTTCGAAGATGGCAGCTTCGCTGTGACCATTGTCTGCGATGGTCTGCAGTAAGCCGAATCCCAGGCTGAAGGAGTTGGGCTACTAGGAGTCTGTCGGAGATAACCGGGCGTGATTTTGTGGTTTGCTTCTGTGGGC
>CAZLMY010000059.1:0-32201 GCA_964560845.1 uncultured Occallatibacter sp.
GTGTAATATGTGATCGTTACAGCGAGCGACCCGGTTTTAGCCGGACACTACTGGACCAACAACTTTCTTGAGCTGTCGGAATCGCCGAGGAATACAGCAACGGTGGAACCGCTATTGTCACGGTGGAGGGAACTCAACGATAGGACGAATTGTCTCCAGCCATGGCTTTCGGCAAGAGCAACACATAAGGCACTTCGGTTTGCGAGAAGCCATCGCGCAATGTCTGCGTGGAAAACGGCGGTGTATGATCGCCAACAACAATGAAAACTGTGGGCCTCGATGTCTTGCTCATAGCCGCCAGCGCAACCGATTCGTGAACCTTTGAAACCAATTGGTACCACGAACAAAGAGCGGTGCGGGGAACCAGAGAGATCGAAGCAGCGCAGGGCGCAGGATCCGCGAGAGTGGTCGGCACTGGAACGGGCAGATGAGAGTTCAGTGTCACCCAGTACACGAACAGGGGCTTGGAGTTATCCTGTGCCAGACGATGACCAATCCACCCAGCGATATTCGCATCGCAAGTGCCACGATGCGCTCCGATGCAATCCGGCATGCCCTGCCGTTTCAATTCCTCATTGAACCACATCTCCTGGAATCCTATCCTGCTCCACCAGCTTGTCCGATTGAACATTAAGCCGTTCATGCCGTGCAGTGCTATGTTGTAGTAGCCGGCAGATACTAATTGTGCTGGCAAACAAGTCCCAAGATCGGAGCGAGGAGCTATCGTCACATAATAGCCGATACCGCTTGCGCAGAGTTCGCGTGCCTCGCCAGGCACCGTCGACCCATGAAATGCGACATCCCCTTGCACTACATGGTAACCATTCGTCACTGCTGGCTGGAGATAAGGACGAACCAGTGCATTTCGGAGTTGCAAGTCACCAGCTAATCCCCACGACTCAACCAACACAAGTACTATATTTGGCAAAGTGGCAGAGCTTTGCCGAGCCATAAGTCCCTCAGGACCCACTGCCGCACCCGTCGCGCTTGGAACTGGAAAATCCGATGCTTTGCCATGCTTTTCAAACGCACCGACAAAGCGGTGCAAGACCACCATGCGAATGAGACGCTCCGATTGAACGCGAGCAAGCCGCGGCGTTCCGGAGAATTCAGGATCGCTCCCATCCCCTACGGGACGAGTGCCAAACAACGTAGGAAGATCGCCGGTCGCGCGATGCACGGAAAGATAAATTGCAGACAAGTCAATGACGACAATCGTCGCAGCGAAGCATGAGAGGCACAATGCCGCCCGCAGGCGAAAACGGAACGCCAACGCATTCGCGCGAAGCGAGCCCGCTGCCGCGCTTGTCAATAGCAACAGCGATAGAATCGATGTTGCATAGACAAATCGCTCGGCAGTGAGCCCTTGGACGGCGCCGCCAACATTGTCGACGCATTGTCGAATCGGAAGGCTATAGGACAAACATACCGAACACAAGAGATCGCAAAGAATGACAATCAAAAGTATCCCCGCACTCACAATGCGCGGAACGAAACAGGCGATCGCGCCAACGATAGCGTACTCAACGCAGAATATGCCAAGTTGCTTGTAGAAACCAAACGCGTGAGACGCTGCCCAGTAAGGCACGTTTGCCACTATCGCATAAAACAGAACCACTGACAGCCAAGAAAGCTGTTCGCGGAAATTCAACCCCACAAGGTATTTCATAGATTCGTCATACGACGCTTCGAAGGTCTGCTGTGAGCGTAGGAGGAAATTCAGTCGCGATCCTCGCATGTCAATGCGTTGTGGACGGACATTCATTGGCTGCAGCCTCTATCAACTTTCCCACGGACCGCCTGGGCGAAAGTTCATAACGGGCCCCGGGGCCATCGCAGGCGCCAACGTGACCTCAGTACCCGTCTATGCTGAGTTCCCCCGCACGATTGCTTTCCCCCACGCGATAATGCGCGACTCAAAGAAACACCAGGAGATTGACGCGACAATCAATATCGCAGGAAACTCGATCGAAACACAAAACAAACAGGTATCGGCAACCCGGGGGAACAGGTGCCTTGCTGCGAGGACAACGCACATATGAAGCAGATAGATTCCGTAACTGATCTTCCCTACATATCGCACCCATAACAACTCGAATACCCATTTCAAAGGGAACTTGCCTACTGAGCAAAGTCCAACAAGTCCGAAGGCCGCTGCGGAAATCCAGCTGAAGAGCCAGATCGAGGTCTGGTCAATCACTGCGGTTGACGCGATCGTCATGAACACGCCTAGCGCTCCCACACACAGGCAGGCCCAGAGCACGACAACTCGAAACCTCGTTATGGGACCCTCAGAAGCTAGATAGAGGGCGAGAAGGCTCCCTGCGATAATGCCATCGAGATGCGTAATGGAACGGAAACAAATGAACCCAAATCCCATCTTAGGAAGCTAAAGGAATCGAAGAAGTGGTTCTGCGGATAATCCCAGAATGCAGGTTCCAGCGAGATATCTCCGATTGAATATATAGGCAAAGAGCGGCCAGATTAGATAATATTGCTCTTCAACCGACAGGCTCCAGCTAACTCCTAACACGGTAATGCGAATCGGAATAAAAAAAAGGTGCCCTGAATCATAACCAGGTAAGGCCACCAGGGGTCCGGGCTTGGCCGATTCGAGATAGCGTAGCCTAGGAAAGCGCACACCACTAGAATCAAATAGAGAGGCTGAATGCGCAGCATCCTCTTCAGATAGAAGGAACTAAAGTAGTTAGACCGCGCTTTTGTGCTAAACAGATTGCGCGTAATCAGGAAGCCCGACAGAACAAAGAAGACGTCCACTCCAACCCAGCCGCAATGCGAGATCGGGGCAAACCAGGTGTTGTCGAAGCAAACGCGCCGATGATAGACCACCACCGCCATCACGGCAAATGCTCTTATTCCATCCAAGGCCGGGATAAATGGCGGATGCGCCGGCATTGTATCTGCGTTGCGCTTCTTCGTCGCTTGACCGAAAGAGTGTCTGCCAGAAACCCGGCCTATAGATGACGTCATGTCTCGGGGATGATAGGAGGCTAGCGGTGCTCTCATGCCTTTATTACATAGACTCTGTATCCGGCAAAGTCGTGCGGACCTTGTGTGTGAGTGATCTTCAGGTCGTAATGTGCATTAAGGAAATACACGAATGCCGGCCAACGCTCGAGCTTGGAGTATCCCATGTTGGCCGGCCAGTCCTGTTCGCTCACGACAAGAACCCGCGGTGGAGCGTCGGTAAGTGCTCGTAGGAACGTTTCCTGGTATTCGCTTGTAATTGACGTCTGCCGGGCAGGAAAGAGGTAGTAATCGTGAATAAACCCCGTAGTCTGGATTGCATGCATCCGGTATAGAACGTTGATGCAGCCGCCGTGGATCATATCAAGACACTGGATCGAGTGCTCTAACCCGTGGTGGCTGAAGTGACCAAGATCCTGCTCCAGCGCCGTAATGGTTCCGGTGGGATAAGCTCGCTTCAATTGTAGAGTAATCAGCCGAGATGGTACCAGGACGGCAAGAAGAAGGAGGACCACAATTCCAACGGAGGTCCTAATTCCTCCGCTGTCGATCCATTCCATTATTAACGTACTTAGCAGGAGGCAAACGCCCGTGAGGAGGATATAGCGATGATAGACAAAGCCCTTTCCCTGCAGGTAAAAGGAAAGTAATCCGACGGCTGAGAGCAGTTGCAGAAGAATCAGACGAGGCCTGTTGACAGCAGATTGCGGACTGAAAAACCGCGCCGCGACTATCAAGCACAGGATCAATGCAGGCTTTTCTAAGTGAACCGCATTCCCTACGGAAGCATAGTATGGCAGTAAACGCAGGATCAAGTCGATAAAACCATCCCGCGTCCCGTAGGTCCAAAGATACGTGCCAATGACAAACGCAGGCACGACGAAACCGACGCCTAGAGCAATAAAGACCCGGCTCGATTGTGCCTGCTTTCTGTTGTGGTAAATACCCCAGAAAACGAGGACAAAACACAAGAGTGCAGTTGGCTTAACCCATGCGGCGAATGAGATCTGCAATGAAGCCAGAAGCAGGCAAACGGGTCCGGAGTGTTCTATCCATCGTAATACAGAAAGCGCTGCCCCTACAAGGAAGACAGCTACCATCCAATCCCTTTCTCCGAGGTATGCCGCGCCATCGGCATAGTGCGCTAGGACGGCAATTACTCCGGCTATCCACCCGTATGCAATCCTCTTCTTGCCGAACAGTTGAATGCAGTATGCGACCAGCAAGCCGGAAAGGATGAAGTCCCATAGAATCCATCCGACCCTTCCGGAGCCCAACGTTCGCATGACGATGTCTTCGGTCAAGTAAGCGCCCGGCATGTTCATGTCATGGATGTCTTGATAGAACCTGAAGCCATGATGGGAGAGATAAACGGCGTAATGCAGTAGCGGCGCGTCATGCACAAACGGCCAAGTGACTACATCGTGCAGTGAACGAAATAGAAATAGAAGTGTGGAAAGAACGCTGACAATAAGTGCCGCTCCTATCGCTCGTGTGCGAGGTGTATCCATATCGTGGCTATCCTTTGGGGAAGGGGCAGCGTGGCGCCGCGACTCTGGCATGCGAGTGTCGTTCGGTCTATGGAGTTATGACTTCAAGCGAATACGTAGGCGCCGTGAGGCTTGCGCAGAGCCGTTACCGAGTTATAGCACCTTTTTAGTGGTACGACTGTAGAGGGCTATTTTGCTCGATGCCGAGTTCATTTGCGAAACAGGCCATCGTAGCCTCGGCGTATCCTTTCCAGTTCCCGGTATCGTAATGATTGCCGGCAAAGAACGCTCCGTAGACCGGATCGGATTCGCAATATAGATTGAGAGCGTCGGTGATCTGAATCTCACCGGATTTGTCAGGCGGAGTACGATCGATGAATTCGAAAATTGTGGCCGGAAGGACGTAGCGCCCGTAGACTCCATAGAGCGAAGGTGCCCGTTCGGGATCCGGTTTCTCGACAAGCCCACGAGCGCGGACAGCGGCATTGTCTGGGTCGGTCCAGGATCGATCGATATCGAGGATGCCGTAGCGACGGGTTTCATCCGGCGCGACGGGACGAGTAGCGACGACCGGCGTACCGTGTCGCATGAAGCAGCGAATTAATTGCTCAAGACATGCCTGAGCCCCGAGGATCAGGGCATCGGGGAGAATGACGCCAAATGGCTGGCCGTCCACTTCCGCTCGGGCACTGCGAATGGCGTCGGCCAGCCCTAGCGGGTGCGGTTGCCATGCCACACTAAAGCGCAACCCAGCCCCGATCTCCGCCAGTTGTTCCGCTTCTTTGACACGGTTCCGTGAACGAAGCAACTGGTCGAGTTCGGTATTGGGCTGGAAATGCGCAAGGGGGGAGACATCGCCGGGGCGGCACACGAAGATGATGTGTTCGATTCGGCTTGAGCGGGCTTCTTCGACGGCGTGCTGGATCAGCGGCTTGGTGCCTACCGGCAGCATCTCCTTGCGGACGACCTTGGTGGCGGGCAATAAGCGCGTGCCGAAACCGGCAATCGGGATGACCGCTTTGCGAACCTGCGGGTTGGCTACTTGACCGACTCCCATTTCATCTCCGACGCTTTCAGCAAAGGGTGGGATGCCATCAGATGCCAGGCCAGCGCCTGGAAGGACTCCGTGTGCGGCGTGACTGTGCTTGGGTTGGGAACCTTGACCACAAGGCAGGCGTCGGCGACACGGGCGGTATATCCACCGTCGCGGCCGACCACGCCTGCAACCTTCGCGCCAACTTCCTTGGCATATTGAAGCGCACGAACTAAATTCGAGCTGATGTTCTTTTCCAAATCGCCGCCGCCGACAGAGAACACGAAGACCAGGTCATTGGAACGAAGTTGGCTGCCCCTAAGCCAACTGGAGTAGACAGTATCCCAACCGTCGTCGTTGACCCTGGCAGTCAGCTCCGACACATTATCCGAGGGTGAATAGGATTCGATCTGCGCAATCTTGCGAAAATCGCAGACCGCATGCGAAGCGTGGCCGGCGCCTCCACCCACCCCAAGAAAGAAAATCCGTCCATGGGCTTGGCGCGTCTCCAGGAGAAGCTGCACCATTCGCTCGATCGCTTCTCCGTCCAACGTGTCCAGAATCGCGGTCGCCTCGCGTATATAGTCCGATGTGTAACTCATACTGCTCCGCCCCCTTGAGATCGTTTGATCGATTGAGAAATCCCCATTCGATCTTTCTCGTGGAGACTTCATAATTTGAAAGTTGCGACGAACCCGAATCCGCACGATGCGGGATTCTCCGATCGCCGTATAGTCTCTGCTCATTCCGGCCGCATATCGGGTTGTTGCAATGGCTGTGTTCTGAAGTTGCTCGCGACGAACGAATCGAACTCACCCCCCTCCGCCAACGGATTCGAGAGCCTCGGGTCGTGACGACTGCCGATCAGTTCGACGATGGGAACTGCCTCCGCCAAGTTGGCAACTATAAAGTCGGGCATGACATTCTTGGCGGCCAAAGCATCGCAAAGATAGCATTTGCGCGGGTTCACCAGGATGGTACGGGCGCCGGCACTTCGGCCTGCCATGATGTCGGTGAGCCCATCGCCAATCATCACCGATTCCCCAAGATCCAGATCGAGATCCTTCGCCGCCTGCAGAAGCAGACCAGGCTTCGGCTTGCGGCAGGCGCAATCGGCGCGGTACTTGGCCAACACGGCGTTGGGATGGTGCAGGCAATAATAGATCGCCTCGATATTGCCCCAACAGGCGTCTACCATCTTGTCTGTCGTCGCCTGCAACAGTTCCAGACTGAACTTGCCCTTCGCTATCCCAGGCTGGTTCGATACGACCACCACAACGAATCCGAGGCTCCTAAAAGCGCGAATCGCCTCCGGGACGCCCAGGAGCAGCTGAAACTCGTCTGGGGTACTCGGCGAATCGACCGTGCCGAAGTCGGAGTTATATGCGTAGGAGTTGATAACTCCGTCCCGGTCAAGGAATATCGCTCTTTTGCCCATTTGCGTTCAGCCTTTCTGCGGTGATCGCCGTTACTTGTAGAACGTGCAACAATCGAATCACCGGTTGTTACACTTGTGCTAATAAGTCGGATTCCAGATCCAGCCTGCTTCTGCTGGACCATGCCCGATGCAAATAGGCAAACCGGGCGTCGCGGGATACAATGTCGAAGACAACCTTTGTGCCCTCGAAATCAAGCCGGAAATTCAATTCTCTAAGCCCGGCGCCGCGCATCGCTTGCCGAAGGGAAGACTTGTCTCCATCGCAATATAGTGTGAGAAATCCGCCGCCACCGGCCCCGGTAATCTTGCCTCCCACGGCGCCATTGCGCTTCGCCAACTCATACCATTCGTCGATCTTGGGATTGCTGACGCCTTTCGCAAGGCGCTTCTTCGCCTGCCAGTGCAGATCCATCAGTTCACCAAATCGCCTGAGCTCCCCTCGCAGAATGCAGTCCCTGATCTCGATGCCCATGTCCTTGATTTCAAGCAGGCTGGTGACGACCTCCGAATCATTCCTCTTGGTTGCGCTATCCTGCCCCTGCAGAATTGCCTGGGCGTCGCGAATCGTGCCCGTGTAAAAAAGAAGGGTGTTGTTTTCGAGCTCCTCGATGATTCTGAAAGGCAGCTTGATGCGGGTTACCTTTACCGTTCCGTCCGGATCGATATCAAGCTGAGTCATTCCCCCAAAAGCGGCCATGTATTGGTCTTGCTTGCCGATTGGCTTCTTGAGGATCTCCAATTCGATTTGACAAGCTTCCTCGGCCAACTCCTGCGTTCCGATTGGATTCTGCGTAAGCGCATGAAGCGCATTCAGCAGTCCGACCAGATAGCAGCTGGAAGAGCCAAGACCGGTTCCGGCTGGAATGTCGGCCAGCGAGATGATCTCCAGGCCGGTTTCGATTCCGCAAGCCTTCATCGCCTCGCGCGCAAGATCGTGCTTCACCTCGTCCACGTGCTTGACTAATTCGTTGGCGCTGTACTTAATGCGGATAACATCGTCAACGATTGGCGTGTTCACATTGAGATACATGTACTTGTCAATACCGACAGCAAGAATGAAGCCCCCATGTTTCCGGTAAAAGGAGGGCAAGTCCGTGCCGCCTCCGCCTAACGTGATACGGAAGGGAGTGCGCGTTACGATCATGGTTACATCTCCTGTTCTTTTGCTTTGACCGGCGGCAAAATACCCTGCTTTGGTGAGGAAGCATCGGTAAATGCCGCGGAGCAATGTGGACGGTCCCATCCGTGTTATCGCGACGGGATCGCCCTGATCGTTGCAGCCTGAATGGGAGCAGCCTGGTCAGGCGATCAGCATTGCTTCGGGAACGTCCAATCGGTATCCCGCAGCCGTGGCGTCGGCGTAGAACATTCTGACCGTGTCCAGAGAATACTCATCGAGGTTCTTACCAACCAGCGAGAGCTTCTTGAGCACATCGTTGGTGACGGTAATGACATGGCACCCGATGGCGTCGGCTTGGAAGACATTCAGTAACTCTCTTGGGCTGGCCCAGATGAGTTCCAAGTTGGGATAGTCGCTCAGAAACTCGACGGCTGTGGACATCATCGGCAGGGGATCGACGCCGGTATCGGCGACGCGGCCGGCAAAGACGGAAATGAAAGAACTGGGGCCATTCTCAAGGCAAGCAGCGACCGTCTTCACCTGCTCCAGGGTCATCAGGGCCGTGACGTTCACCTGCACTCCGGCTTTGGCGAGACGCGCGATAAGGCGCTCGCAACTCTCCCCTTTGGTGTTGGTCACAGGAATCTTGACATTGACGTTTGGAGCCCAGGAGGCGATTTGCAGCGCCTGCGCTTCCATGGTCTCGAAATCGTCTGCGAAGACCTCAAAGGAAACCGGTCTATCGTGAACTATCTTCAAGACGTCCTGTGCAAAGTGCGCGTAATCCTCCACGCCCGCTTTCCGCATCAATGTGGGATTGGTTGTGAAGCCTTTGATGTATCCCAGTTCACTCATTTCGCGAATGCCTTTCAGGTCGGCCCCGTCGGCAAACAGCTTGACTGTCAAATCGAAATTCGAATTCATCCTTGGCCACCTTTCAAAAATCAAAAGCTCTAGTTTGCAGTTACGACCCCTTCGAGTCTTCCAGAGATACGCGCCCGTCGGCCTCCTCGGTTCATCCGCGAGTCGCTGAACGGGCGGCGTCGTAGACGCTGCGAACAATGCGAATGGCTTCCAAACCATCTTCCGCAGTTGCCGATTCTCCCGTCGCCTCGGCGCCCGTCTCCTCATCCGCTCCCGTGACCGCCCGCGAAAAGGCATTCCATTCCCGGTCCCAAACACCGTCGGTCGAAGCGGTAAGCAATACGGTCGTCTCGGGAATTCCGCCTTCAGCCCGGCGGCGAGCATGGATAAGCTTCTCTTCTCCGTAACTTCCGCCCAGTCCATCGATGACCAGGGATCCGTCGTGCCCGAATATCTCGAAGCTGAAGCTGTTTTTCCATTGCGTCCAACTGGCGTGCAGAGAAGCCGTTTGCCCGATCCTGTTTCGCAAGAGAAGAAAAGCGTTGTCGTCGACGGTCACTCCCGGCGCGCAATTGAATCGCTCCTTTATCGGCGGATCCAGGTGTGCGGATCCCGTCCAGTAATAAGTCGAGACCATACCCGAGATCTCAGATAAGTCCCCAAGAAACCAGCGGCTCAGGTCGATGAGGTGAATGCCTTGATCGAGCAATTCGCCTCCGCCGCCTAGTTCCGGCACCATGCGCCACTCCTGGTCGTACAGCGGCCGCCCGCCGTGGCCGTAGTGGGCTCGGATGTAAAGTGGCTGGCCGATCGTCCCGTTGTGCACTTCCATTCGAGCTTGTCGGATCGCTGGATGGTGTCGCAATGTGCATCCGAGACGGAACACCGGTGGTCTTCTCTGACCGCTCTCGCGCGTTGCGTCGACGACCGCTTGAGCCTCGGGAACTGTGCGCGCCATGGGCTTTTCGCAGAAGACATTCTTGCCCGCCCTGAGGGCCGCGGTCGAGATGGTGCTGAGCAGATTGTGGGTGGCCGAAACCACGAACGTGTCGATATCTTCACGAACAAGCAGGTCTTCCCAATTCGTGCTGAAGGCGCACGCGAATGTACTGGCTAGCGCCTGTGCTCTTTCTTCGCAGTTGTCCACAACTTGAATCAATCGGGAGGCATGATCGTTTGCGATCGAGGTTGCTCGAATCGATCCCATTCGCCCTGCTCCGATAATGGCCACGTTCAGTTCTTTTGTTCTCTGGCTGCTCATACAGACTCCATTACAGCGTTCTCGACTCGAATACTTACAGAAAACACGATGCAGAGTGGCTTTTTCCTCAAGTAAAAGCCACCTCGCACGACCTTAGAATGGCAACATGGGAATCGAAAATGCTCTAGTAGGCACCTACTCCGAATAGAACCACAGGTATGGTTTTCATCAGGATCTTCAGGTCGGTGTAAAGAGAGGCTCTCTGGATATACTTCAAATCCAGCAGAATCCACTCGTCGAAGTTCGTAATCCTGCTGCGACCGCCGATCTGCCAGAAGCATGTTAGACCGGGCTTGACGGCAAGCTTACAGCGGTGCCAGTACGCAAACTTGTCTACCTCCGTGCGCAGAGGCGCCCGCGGACCAACGATGCTCAAGTCCCCCTTCAGGACCGAGAAGATCTGAGGAAGTTCGTCCAGGCTAGACCTGCGAAGCAGCCTTCCCAAGCGGGTAATGCGCGGGTCGTCACGGATCTTGAAGACAGGTCCTTGCATTTCGTTCTGGCTCATTAACTCTTTTTGCAGAGCCTCCGCATTCGGCACCATCGTGCGGAATTTGTAGCACACAATCGGGCGGCGATTGAGACCGGCCTGGAGTAAACGAAAAAGAACCGGCCCTCCCGGAGAAGTGATCTTGATGAGAACGGTAATCAGCAACAGAAGTGGCGAGAGGCAAACGAGCGCGATCGAAGCTGCCAGAATATCGACGCATCGCTTGACCACCAGGTAACCTCTGCGCCAGGGCACGCTCGAGTAGACGATGAGCGGGATGTCGAGGAATCGCGAAGTTTCGCTCCACACCTGGAACCCGTTCACGATGGGAAAGTCATATTGGTGATCGAAGGCCGCAAAGCGCACTCCCAATTCCAGGGCGCTCTGAGCAATCTCGTAAACCTCGTTTTTGTCGGCGTCGTGGTCCGCTGTAATCACCATGTCCACCGGATTGCGGAAAAGAAAATCCCGGGCTTGTTCCACCGTGCCCAACTCGCTGCAAACCGAACCGTGAGAGTGGGTCCGGTACGCCGCGCCAAGTTGGCATCCGACCACCCGGCAGTAACGGTCAAGCGTCGAGAAGTGCCGAACCAGAAACTTCGCGTTCTTGCTCGTGCCCCAGATCACCAGATTGATCGGCCGCAGCGTAAACAGGCAGTGAGGCAATGAGAGGGACGCAAGCAGTCTTCTAAATGCCAGAACCAGCCAAGAGCCCAATGCGAGTGCGGTGTAAAAGGCGATCAGCCAGCGAAACGAGGGGTCAAGCAGGAGCAGCGGCACGGTCGTGATCGCCGCCACCAAAAGCTGGGCCAACGCAATCTTGCGAGCCAGGTGGTTCCGGCTGCTGAATAAGCTCGCGCGGGACAGCATAACTTGGAGCGCCGCGAAGGAGATAGAGCCGCCAGCCAAGAAGGCAATTCGCGCAAGGCCCATCGACCAGTGTGACCGGGCGACCAATGCGCCGATGCAAAGGGAAAGGCTGAGCGCTGTCAGGTTTCCGACGAACAGGGCCTTTCGCCGGTACGACTGTTCGAGGGAAATCGCCCGCACATGCACTCCAGCGTCTTCCATCTTCTTACGCCTTCACTCAAGTTAGTAAATCTCAGGGAGATTCGCCCAGCTCCGCTAAAGCACACGGACCGAAGACCACAGTTTCAGACTGCGGGGCGGCGATGGCATTCAATCAAGCGAGTAATGATGCAGTCTAAGGAGTTGAAGCAGGATCGACCAGGTGAATCTCGGAATGGAAAGCAGATACCGTTTCCAGAGTCTTCTTGGTTCTTGCGCAAGACGGAACAGCCACGACAACCCAACAAGCTGCATCCACCGCGGCGAGAAATGCACCCGCCCGGAATGAAAGTTGAATGCTGCCCCTACCCCGAACATGATCTTCGTATCGAGCAGGGGAAGGTACTCGGCCATGAAACGTTCCTGTTTGGGGCTGCCGATTCCCACCCAGAACAGATCCGGCTTTGTGCGCGAAACCTGCTCGATCAGCGCTTTCCGCTCCGACTCGTTCAGTGGCCGAAACGGTGGGCAGTAAGTGCCAACGATCTTGATACCCTGAAATCTCTGCTCAAGAATCGGCTTCAGCTGGTCCGCAACTCCTTCATCGCCGCCGTACAGAAAATGGCGATACCCTCGCGACTGCGATAGCCGACACATCTCCAGCATTAACTCCGGGCCCCCAATTTGATGCAGATCGTGCACTCCCTGCATCCATGCTGTCCATACGACCGCACGGCTGTCGGCGATCGTAAGAAGGGATCCGTTCAAAATGCGCCGGTGCGATTCATCGTCCTGCGCACGAAGGATATTGCTGGCGTCGGGCGCGCAGATGTAGCCTTTGCGCCCTTGTTCCAGAGCGGATTCGATGCTGGCAAGAGCCGCGGCTGTATCGATGGCGTCAACCTTTACGCCAAGGATATTCGCACAGGCACCGCTCTCATGACCGCTTTGACTCGCAATACCTGTGCCGTTTGACATGTTTGCCTTTTCGAGCACGCTAGCCATCCCTTACCTCGGATTTCGAAAGTCATTTGCGTCGAAAGCGAATTGCCTCTCGGTGAGAACCGGCAGTTGCGCGGGCGCGTCACAATCAGTTAGCCAGATACGGGGCACGCGAGAGAGCCCAAACCGCGTTACTTGTGCCAGTGAGCGAGTGTGTTGTTGAACAGGTCCAGAGTCTGCAGGGCGCTGGTGCGCCAGGAGAACCAAGCGCTGCGTTGTTTCCCGCGTTGAACGAGTTCGGCTCGCAGACTCTCGTCGGCCAGAACCCGTCCCATCGCGGACGCAAGTTCCTCCGCATCCGACGTGTCAACCAGCAGCGCGCCGTCGCCGGCAATTTCCGGAATACAGGATGTATTGGAAGCGATCACCGGCACGCCGCAGCGCATGGCTTCCACCAAAGGCTTGCCAAAGGTTTCCGATAGCGATGGATAGACAAACACCGCAGCGGCGCTGTAAAGCGGCGGCATCTCTCGATTCGGGACAAATCCCAGGAAGCGGACCTTGCCCGCAACATTCTCGGCGAGAACGAGCTCATCCAATTCCTTCTGGTACGAGGCATTGTCACTGCGCCCGGCGAACACGAGTTCGCCGTCGAACCCTGTCTTGCGACATAAGCTCCCAAATGCCCGGATGAGTGTATGAGCATTCTTGTAGGGCCACAGGGTCGAAGAAAACAGGAAGAACGGTCTCTTGAGCCCGAAGTGAGCACAGACTCGCTCTTGGGCTTTGCCTTCAGCAGGGACAAAGCATTCATCCACGGCCTCCCAGACCACGATTACCTTATCTTCATTGATCCCCAGAAGCTCGCAAATATCGCTCTGAGTCACGGATGAGTTCGCCAGCACCGCGTCGGCGATCCTGGCCGAGGCCTTGAATGCGAAGCGGCGATAGAGACTGCGTATCCGCCCGATCATGGCCGGCGTGCGTAGATGATGCATCGTATTGATCTTCACCACGCGGCAGAAATTCCCAAGCCAGGGACAGACATTGCCTGCCGAGAACAGGAGATCGATCTTGTGCTGTCGCATCCTCCACGGGACGACGGTCTGCACGGCCAGAATGCGCAGCGTGCGGCGGTCGTTGGAGGCGAAACAGTTCACCAGTTGAACGTTGCTGCGGCACAGAGACTTAAACCTCGGAGCAGACTGCGTGCTTACCAGGATGTAGAATTCATGCTCGGGAGCCATCTCGGGCATGTAAGTGCACAAGTTAATCAGGTAATCCATCGCGCTGCTGGGCGCAGTGGCATGCTCGAAAAGAGTATCAATCGCAATCTTCATCGTTGTTCCATCAGGGTCAAACGGTGATGGTTGAACCTTCTTTGGGCCCAACACTGAAGAGACGCTGCTTCCGGAATTGCAAGCCACCTGGAAACGAGCAGGTACATTGCGCCGCCAACTCCACAGGCGGCGAGCACGCGGGCTGCGTTAATCGGCAAGAGCGATTCGAGGCTCAGGTATCTGACCAAGAGGCTGTCGGTAGCCAGCGATGCCGCACCGGCAACAATCGTGGCAAGAGCCACCCGCCCAATCGCTGTCGCATCGTTGCGAAGACTCCTCATACCAACCTCTCGGATCATCACTGCATAATTGATCGCCAGGCCGGCCAGGAAGCAAAGCAGCGTTGAGAGCACGATGCCCGGAAGACCGAGAGGACGATACAACAGCGATGCGGCAGTAAGCTTGACGGCGACCATTACCAGCGAGGAGACCGTGAGAGTGCCGAATTTCCCCAAAGCGATGAGGGATCGTTCCACGGTACACCACAGCCCATGCACGACGACGTGCGGAGCGAAGAAGAGCATGGTGGCGGCCACGATGCGCGTATCGTTCGTCGAGAAGGCTCCTCTTTGATAGGCAAGGCTCGTGATGGGTTCACGGCAGATATAAAAAATAGCGGCGGCAGGGAACAGCAAGAAGGCCGCAAACCTTAGAGCAAGAGATGCGGTTTCGCGAAAATGGTCCATGTCGCGCTTGGCCGCGGATTCCGCTAGGTAGGAGAGAGAGACCGTGAAAAGAGAAGTGGTAAGCACGGTCATGGGGATGCGGAAGAGCTTGTCGCCGTAGTTGAGCGTAGCGATGTTGCCGATACCCAGCAGCGAGGCATAAGAGCGGTCTACCAAAGTGACAAACAAGACGCTGACAGTTGGCACCAGATATAAGGCACCTGTGCTGGCAAGCTCTTTGACGCAGGAGAGAGGGAAAAGTTGAAAGCGGTAACGGTATCCCGCGCGGCGGCAGTACCATCCCAGCACGAAAGTCTGTAGAAAGCTTCCGAGCGTCCAACCCCACGCGACGGAAGCGATGCCCATCCTGCCGCCCAGCATTAGAATCGCGACCAGGCTGACCAGCGAGGGCAGGGTCTGGCTCACCGTGGCTACGCCAAAGACCTTCATCGCGTTAAGAATCGCCATGAGCTGGATGTTGATTCCCATCAGAGCAAGCACAGGGGCGAGCACATACAGCAGACGGGATGTCGAAGAAACAGCTTCGAGGTCAAAGCCAGGCGCCAAATAGCGGATCCACTGGTGGGCATGAAATACCAAACCGGCCGTGCTGACGATCAAAGTCAGAAAGAGCCAACTCAGTGTGATGTTGGAGAATCTCCAGACACCCCTTTCGTCCTGCATGAAGCGGCGAATGAAGATGGGAACGAACACCGCCCATAACAGCGTTTGCGCAAGCGTTGGTACCAGGCAAGCAATCGTAAATGCCACGTAATAGCGGTCGACTTGAACCTGTGTCCCAAAGCTGTGCGCCACGACCATTTCGCGTAGGTAGGCCGCAAGCACACAAATCGTTTGAAGGACACCCACCAGCGCCGAAGAACGGAAAAGTTGAGCCCTGGCCACTTTGGGCTTGGATGCCGGCTCAACGTGTCCCCTGCCGGCTACCAGAGCCAGTTGATGCTTTCTGCCCGCCATTCCTATTGACCTTCGGCTTTCGCAAAGCTGCGCATCGCAGCAGCGCGCTCGGGTTGCGTTTGAAAACTGAAGATCGCGGCGGTGAGGATGGCTAGTAGCATCCAATAGAAACCGCCCCACATGCTCGGATTCATCTGGGCCGCGACAATCATCGCGCTATAGCCGCAAAGGAGTGGGAGCAGCCAATGCTGCTGAAGATGATAGTTGCCCCGGATGGCCCTCCATGCTCTCTGCAGTAGCACAACATGTATCCAGCCAATCAACAATGGGCCCCAGATTCCCGCTACGTGAAAGCTCTCGATGATGAAGTTCTCCGACACGCGCGGCGGTGCTATCAGGCGCCTGTAGCTGTCGGCGCCGTGGCCCAGGATGGGACTTTGGATTCCCTCCTGGATGAACATTGACCACGCCAGAAAGCGTTCAAACATCGTGCCGCGCTGCCAGTTTCCCGCACTAAGCGTGAACAAGCGGGCGACGAGAACATTGCCGATGAACGGGAACATCCAGGCGATCAAGATGCAACTGATGACGACTACCGATATCGCGGTCGCAAGGGGACGGATGCTGCGTGTGCGAGCCTTTTCTCGATGTTGCCGCGCAGCAAACCCGAGGATGAACAGACTGGCGATCAGTCCGGCGCCGAGACCCACCCATGCGCCTCGGGCGAAGGTCAGAGCAACGCCGATAAACAAGGCCCCTGCGCAGAAGAGATAGCGGTAGCGATGCTTTTCCTCACGCTGGAATGACTTGGCCAGGGCTAACAGACAAATGGCAGCCATCTGCGATCCGCTATTGGGCTCAAACGATAATGGCCGGGGAACGGGAGTGTTCGAGCCCTCCTCCGCCATGGTCCAGTTGCCCATGGTATCGATCTCCACCAGGTAGTTCTGAGGATCGAGCCCGGCGAGATTAATCGCCAGCATACCAATGCACACCAGGACGTAGATCGTGTAGAGCGTGATGAGCAGCCGGCATGCGCGGTCGATCAGGCCGGGCTCGGTCAGAAGCGGCCGAATAAAGATCAGAAAGATTCCGACATTGACCGCCAGCAGCGTGCAACTGACCAAGCCTCGGAAGAAGTAGGGAGAGTCGCGATGGATCAGCGTTGTAAACCAGTAGATCAGATCGAGCGCGACAAGCACCCGCACCAAAGGCGGCTTGCCGAGTTTCTCCCTGTCTGTTAGAACCCGCCAGATAAGCAGCGCGACCAGCATGACCGCTACTGGCAACGCTGGGCGCAAGGAATAAAAGTGCTCCGGATCGTACAGACGATCGCCAAATTCGATGCTGAAGACATTCAATTGCAGAGCGACGATAAGCAGGACGACCTGCTGGCGCGGGCTGCTGCGTAGAGCTAATAGAAAAGCACCGAGGAAAAGCACTGTGGCCAACAGCGAGGAGATCCCGGTGCAAACTGTCAGTAGAGAAAGCCCGCAGGCTGCGGCACCGGCGGCCAAGACACTACTGCTCCCGAACGCTGGCGGCGACGGCGTCCCAACTGGCTGAAGCAAGGCTGTTCTTGTGGCGGGAATTCCCATTTAGTAGCGCACTGCAATGAGCGATTTAGTCAATCCAAGCAATCGTTCCTCGTGAATAAGGCCCGGGAAGAGCTTCCGCATCTCAGTGGGCCCGAGCAGTTTGACATCGAGCAGTTCCTGGCACTGCCAATCGGCTAACTTCTCCATCCACCCTCTCACGGTTCCGCGGCGCACAATCGCTCTTTGCAGCCTTGTAGGCAAAAACTGGAACAGCGGCGTAAACGTGTGCGCTTCGACCGGAAAATTCCGGTTGGGTGTTTGAACCCAATACTTTCGCCCCACGCGCATTACCTCGGATGCGAAGCGTTCCTGATCGGAAAGAGCCCCAACGTGCTCGATAACCGAGTTACTGAATACCACATCGAAATAGCCGTCCGGATACGGCAAACTGCGACCGTCGGCCACTACCACAGGCAGCTTTCCGCTCTGAGCGCGGTCGACGGTCAGATTCGCCAGTGTGACCCGGGGCAGAAACGGGAGTTGCGTCCACGTGGATTCCATGCCGCCGATGTCCAGCACTGTTGTATCGGGGGTGATACCGAGCAAGCGAATAAAATCCATCATTCGCGATGTACGAAAGTGGCGGCCGATGACGCGCATGATATATGGACCCATATTTCGTTTCTCCATCGAACTAGGGCTTGTTTGCAAGGTGAGCCACCGTGAATTCATCAAGACGCCTAAGCGTGAACCATGACGAGGCATTCAGCTCGTCGATCTTCTCCGGCCCCCAGGATGCCCAACTGTCGTGGGGTGCGGAAATCAGCTTTCCGGTCAGAAGACCCGATGCGCTGGAGGCCAGGAAGACTGCCAGGGCTGCCGGTAACTCGGGCGGCGTGCCGCCTTGGCATTCGCGCTGACGGGCGGCCTCAAGTTCGCCGCCGGCCAACTCGCCGGCCTCAAGCACTTCCGTCAACATGCGCGTGTTTACCGCGCCTGGCGCGATAGCGTTGACCTGAATTCCGAACTCGCGAACTTCCTGCGCGAGCGTCTCGGTAAAGCGGACTACCGCCGCTTTGGAGGCCGCATACGCACTGAAGTTGGGGCGCGGCCCCGTCGATCCTCCGCCCGACAGATTGACGATCTTTCCCTGGCGACGGGCCGTCATGTGAGGCAAAACAGCACGGCAGCAAAGGTAGGTTCCCATCACATTGACGCGCAGCGTCTCCATCCAGAAGATAGGATCGTTGTCGACCGCAGGCCCGATCGGTCCTTGGATGCCCGCGTTGTTCACCAGGATATCGATCTTGCCGTAAGTTTCGATGGCCGCCTTCGCCATGCCAACGCTATCGGCTTCTGAAGCAACGTCCTTGGTCAGGCATAAGCAGTCCCTGCCGAGCGACGCGATCAGTGCGCGGGTCTCATCGAGCTGCGCCGGTGTCCGCGAGACCAGCACCAGGTTGGCGCCCTCTCCGGCCAAACCCATGGCGATGGCGCGCCCTATGCCCCGGCCGGCGCCGGTAACGATCGCTACTTTATCTCTCAATCGCAAAGTCGGATGCTCTCAAGGAATCGGCAGCATAGCCAAACTGGATCCGCGCAGGAGGAACCCCGGAAAGGAAACGCGTGGCGCGGCAATTGCCTAACCCTTTTCTGCAAGCACATGAATCTCCGGCCCACGTTTCGCCACATTCATCGTTGTGAAGCCGTATTCTCGGATCAGATCGATGACGACATCTGGCTCAAGTCGGTCCGGCAGCAGCATGGGGTGGATTTCGCAGCATAAGATTCGGCACACGGGCGACTTCAGCGTCTCCTGCAACCCCAGCAGAGCCTTGTACTCATACCCCTCAATATCCATCTTCACCACATTGGGAACCGGCAGACCATTCTGCCGAATGAGTTCGTCGCCCCTCATTGCAGCTATTGATCCGGACCCACAGGGCGTAGCGCAGGCAACTTCCCCATCCCGCATATCTGCCATGCCGATCGATGTCTCGCAGTCGCCAAGTGCTAACGGAAAGAGCAGCACGTTCTGCAGCTCGTTCATTTCGACATTCTTCTTCAGAATCGCATACGATGGGGAATATGGCTCGATCGCGATCGACAAGCCAGCCGGGCCAACCAGTTTGGCGGCAAGGATTGCGTAAACCCCGTATTCGCTCCCTACATCCATGAAGCAGTCGCCTTCCGAAAGATGGGAAAGAAGGCCATCCATCGTTGAATGTTCGGTAATGGTGGCGGCTTCGACGCGGCGCAGCTCGCCGACATTGGCCGCGGAAAAGGACGCAGCAATACCCAGGCAGCCCAATGTGGTGACCCCATCGTCCGGTCCGGTAAAGCGGTAATAGAGATCTTGTGCTAACCGCTGCATGCCACTGGACTTTATGATCCGCCTCACATGGGGGTTATACGATAGCTCACGCAACATATTCGCTCCTCCATTCGATTGCTGCCACTCGGTGACACAGAGTGACCGACGGCATCTAGCTAGTGGTATGTCTCAAGCAGATGGTCGATTATTGGTGTCGAGGCCAAGGTGTTCCAGGCTTCTGAAAAACGCCTTCAGAAGTCATTGTGCGTCAGGGCACGACTTCAGTCGTGCCGAAAAGGCACCCAAAATAGGTGGGGATTTAGTCCCTGGGGAAACCCCACTCAAACCTGCCAACTCCCCCTGGTCAATCAAAACTGATCGAATGAGTGAGACCTACCACTAGACGCATTCCACGGTCTGCGCTCGCCGCACGACGCCGCTCTGCTTCATGACCTTGTCGGCTTCGAGCAGGAACTCTTTGGATACAGACTGTGTGCGGATCCATTCCACGTACTGGTGGATGTTCTGCTCAACCGGAGTCACAGGCTCCCAGCCCAATCTGCGCATCCTGGTGATGTCGGAGATCGTGTGCCTCGTGTCGCCGACGCGGAAGTCGCCGGAGACCTCCGGTTCCATGCGGCTGTTGAACTCCTTCAGCATCATGTGCGCGAACTGGAGAACCGTAATCGCTCTTCCGCCGCCGACATTGAAGACCCCGAAGTCGGCCTCTGGCTTTTCCAGAGCGAGAACATTGGCCAGCGCCACGTCGCGCACATTCACGTAGTCGCGAAGCTGCCCGCCGTCTTCGTAAACAGTGGGCGGCAGACCGTGCATGATGCGCATGGCAAAGCGCCTGGCGATACCGGAGTAGGCGTTATAGAAAGAATTTCGCGGGCCCTGGACGTAGGTATAACGCATGCACGCGGTTGGGATACCGTACCGCCGCCCGAGCCGGTCTGCCAGCAACTCGATCGCCAGCTTTGAGATGGCATAAGTGGTGTGCGGCGTCGCGGTCTCTTCATCGATGAGCAGCGGCTCCAACGGCCCGCCGCAATGCGGGCACTTCACTTCCCACTCGCCCCGCAGGAGCTGTTCCAGAGAGCGAGGCCCAGGCCGTACGATCCTTTTCCCGTTATCGCTGGCCGCGAATTCCATGGCCTCGCGACCCGGCACAGCTGACGTGAGCCGGACTTGCTCACCGGTGTCTGCCTCGTTCTGACAGTAGTAGCATCCTTCTCCGCACACGGACTGCGACGAGGCAAAGACGATCTTTCGTACCGGGTAGCGCTCGCGATCGCGGATGGCAATTTCAAACAGCAGTGCGGAGCTCTCGGCGTTCGTATGTACGAATTTGCTGAACTCCGGCATGTAGTCCTGGTAGGCAGCCAGGTGAACCACGCCGTCGACCCCTTCCAGCGCTTTCGCCATCTCCACTGGGTCAGCGACATCCGCCTTCCGGAACTCGGCTTCGGCCGGAATCCACGACGGCTTGCCGTGGGGATGAACACGCTCCTGGAGGCTGTCGACAATGCGGACCCGGTAGCCCCGCTCCAGAAGCAAATCGACCGTATGCGACCCAATGAAACCGGCGCCACCGGTAACTAGAATGAGATCTCCACGCGATACGCCTGTAGCTGATGTCACTTATTTCTCCTGATATTCGAGATCGGTCGCGCTCAATGCCGCGGCGTGGCAGTCGTTCCTCGACGAGAAGCTGTTGAGGATCGCCAGTACGGCCTGCTTGCGCGGGTTGTCGTCCCCGGCATCCCGCCATAGCTGGACCGCGATGACCCACAAAATACTCAGCACAAAGGAAAAGAACGCTCCCAGCAAGATGACGAGCGCCCTTGGCGGAAAGGAGTGGCGCTCCGGGACGAGCGCTGGATCGACCAACTGCACCACGGGAAGTTCTTTGACTTCCTGAATCTTCGCCATTTCGTATTGGCGCGTCAGCTCCTCGTATACCTTCACATCGACTTCGTTCTGACGATAAAGACTCGCGTATTGAAGCCCGAGCGCAGGCAGTTGCCGCATGTTGAAAGGCAGATCCCCGGCCGGAGCCTTCTGGTTTTCAAGCTGTTGGAAGCTCCGCTCCAGCTCTCCCAGCCTCGCTTTGGCGGCGCGCACTCGCATGTTATCCGCCGAATAGACCTCCTCGAGGCCCTTCAACTCGGCTTGCCTGGCCACCAATTCCGCCTCGAGCTTTGTGCCGGATTCCACGAGGCCCGTACCTTGCGCCTTGACATCCAGGGTTCCGGTAGAACTCGAGAATTCCGCCAGCTTGGCTGAGGACGCATCGAGGTCGGCTTTGGCTTGGCGAAGCCGATCCTCGAGAAATTCTCGTTCGCGGTGGGCTGAGGAAGTGTTCAGCGATTCGAGGGAATGGTTGACTTCCTCCACATATCCATTCGCCAGCGCGGCCGCGCGCCATGCCTCCGAGTCTGTAACTCGAATCGAGATTACACCGCTCTTGGTGTCTTCGACGACCGCAGTCCGGGAGGTCAGCTTCTTGCGCGCTTTGAGATAAAGCGGCGCTCCGTAAATCTTGCGCAAATCGAAGCGATCGATCAATCGGTTCTCAACGGCATCGGTGCCCGCGAGCTTGGCATAATAGCCGCCCGGCGTGCGCAGCATGCTCATCCCGAACTGCCCCGCGGCGCCGCCAACCGAGGACATCAATCCAGTAAGCGCAGACTCCCCGGTGGGTGGCGACATCATCGCCGTAGCCTCGTAACGCTTCGGAATCAAGAACGCGACAACAACCGAAAGTGCGATTCCGCAGAGGCAAACTTTGAGAACAAAGGCTCGCTTCTCGAACAGTTGCCGCAGCAGTGGGATTGAGTAGGGAGCCGCGTTCATTCTCGATTCCGTCTGATCTGTATATTTCAATTTCAGTTCCCTTGCTTTCAGTTCCCTTGCTGATCCATTTCGCGCTGCTTCCTGTCGCGGGGTCGGAGTTAGAAAACTCCAGCGACTGCCCCAGTGATGGCAACCGACGACATGATCTGCGCCGCGGAGATCAGGTTCTTCCAGACTTGCGAACCGATAGCCTTCTCCGGGACGATGATCGCGTCACCAGGGTTCATCGGAGTACTCAGAACCCCCCGCCAACCTCTCCCGCGCCCAACCACCGAGCCATTGGCACGCACCACAAATATTTCCCCTTTGTCGCCCGATCGCGTTGCTCCCCCCGCTTGTTGCAAATACCAGGCCGCATCTTTCCCGGGTACGTAGCTGATGGCGGTGGCATTGTAAACCTGGCCGCTGACCGAGACGAAATTCTCGCGTTTGGGGATGAACAGCGTGTCCCCAGCCCTCAGTTCGATATCGGCCGCCGTGTTTGCCCATTCGCGGATGTCGGAAGAGATCTTGATCACTAGGCGTCCGCTGGCTGGATGGTTGCGAAGTGCAGTGAGAGTCTGATCGCGCTGCTGTTGAGCCTCATGCTGCTGTTCGGTCTGATCCTGGCTGGATAGGACCCCCGGGGTGAAACTAATAGGGGTTGTTTCGATTCGCCGGATCATCTCCTGGCGCGCGCGCTCACCGAGTTCCCGCACTTGCGCGCGCTCCAACACTGCCCCGGCCGGGTAGCTACTCTCCCTGAATCCCCCTGCACGTTGAATAACTGAGCTTAGGCGCTCTCCTGTTGCAATCCCGTAGCTGCCGGCGTGTTCGACTTCGCCATTGATGGTGATTGAGGCCCCAATGTCCTGCCAACCGGCTAATTGGCGGATGCTGACTACGTCGCCGGGCTGCAAGAGGACATCCGCTCCCTTGTCGCCATTTAGTGCCCTCTCGACTGCGACTACGCTATGGCTGACCAGCACATTCTGCCCGTTCTGAACCACGTAGCTCGAAAGATCCGCTTCATCCCGGTAAGCACTGCGCTTGAACCCTCCCGCCATGCGCACCAATCCAGCCAGCGTCATGCCCTGAGACATCGGAAAAACGCCTGGCCGAAGGACTTCGCCCTGGATTGAAACCGATGGCGCATCGATCTCATAGCGGCTGAAGATGCGGATCAGATCGAATGGCTGAAGTCTAATGGAAGCGTTCCCGATAAGAACGTCCGGCAAATTGAAGATTATGGCCTCGGGCCGGAAGTCCGGCGGTTGCAGCCGGACCAGCTCTGCATGGTCGGCTGGTTCCGGCATGATGTCTTGGTAGGAGCGCAACAGATCCGTGACCGTCATCCCTTCCCGGTAAGAATACTTGCCGGGTCGAAACACATGTCCCTCAAGATAAATGGCCTGCTCGTTGTACGGGAGAATCTGCGAAATCACAACGTCGTCCCCGTCTTGAACCCCAAAGCCGGCCAGTTTTTGCTTCACACTTTCGGCATTGTCCGTCAGTTGCAGACTTAGCATGGTGCGGCGTTGATGGGCTTCAACCCGCTCGACATTAATCTGTCTCAAACTGGCCGAAGACAATACTCCACCGGCAAGATCGAGTACCTGGTTCAAGTCTTGCTCACCGTTCAACTCGTAGATTGCAGGGCGGTGCACCATTCCTTCCACCGATACTTTCGCTCCAACGGGTGGCACCAGAATTGTGTCGCCGGGAAGCAGCCTGTCGGCGTTTGAGCGGACACCGTGCAAGAGGAAGTCATAAAGGTCGATCTCACGAACTAACTGTTTTCCGCGAAATTGCCGCAGGATGCGGAGAGACCCGCGGCTGGTCGGGCCACCGGCCGCATACAAAGCGCTCAACGGCGTTGATAGGGAACTGACGTCGTAGGCGCCGGGCCGCTGGACATCGCCAACCACGTACACCCGCACGGTGCGGAGCCGGCCCAATGAGATCTCGACATGCTCAGCCTGAAACTGGGAACTGAGCACCTTTTGTATGGCGCTCTGCGCTTGCGCGATCGTAAGTCCGTCAATCGCGATGGTCCCCGCTTCAGGCAATGCGATCTGCCCTTGCCGGTCAACCAGGACTGTGAGTCGGTCGGAGCGGCCACCCCACATATTCACAACCAGACTGTCGCCCGCGCCGACAACATAGTCGGGACCTACAGGCAGATCCATGGGCAATTCATTTGCATTCCCCGTGCCAAGCACAAAGGCGTCGCTCCCGAAGCGCCGCAATGTACCGCCAGCGGATGGAATCTGCGTGTAGAGATCGTGCAGAGACGGTAAGTCGTCGTAAGGATCATGCCTTTGAATCTCTCTGGGCTCGTCCTGATGAGTGTCGGCATTCGGTTCTGCCTGTGCCGGGATCTGCGTATTCTTTGTCTGAGCGCTCTTGCTTTGGTTTTGGATCGGCCTTTGAGGCTGTCCACTCTGAGTCGGCGCGGGACGAAGGTCGCCACTCGGCGAGGGCGGCATTGCGTCGGTATCCGATGCAGATGGGCTTTGCGTGTTAGTGCTCGATGGGTTTTGCGCGTTGTTACTCGACGAGAATGTTTGATCCTGTTCCTCGACACTGCCCGATGCCCTTGTTGCTTGTGCCTGACTGCCGTTTGAAGAAGTGAGGAAGCAAAAGGAGACTATCGCAACGAAGACAAAATGAGGTAGAGTGGAGCCTTTCTGTCGCTGCCGGGTGTCGGGCTTTCTATGGTTATTCAGCACGGTTTGTTCATCCTTGTATCTTTGCAGGGTGTGTGTTGTATTGAAGGCACGCCGGTGGGATGATACAGCGGTCAGGCGCCTGGAGCAGTTGTCTGCGCGAGTTCGCAATTGCGATGCAGCAACCAACCGCCCTGTATGCGCTCCATTGATCGAATGAAGTGTTTCCCCGCCACAAGCTACACTTCAGCGGGATAGAGTTGCGCTGTCGGCGCCAGCATATCAAGCCAGAACTTTGCGTGTGCCTTCGCCGCTTCCCGGCTGTCGGAGTAACTTGGATTCTCGCCATCGATGAGCCGCGAGAGCGCGGGATGCATCAGTACGGCGGTCAGCAACGCGGCCGTAACAATGGTGGGCTCACAGTCCCGCACTCGGCCGTTCTTTACGCTCAAGGCCATATATTGTCGGATCGTTGCGCAAAAGGGTGCGAACTGCTCCTGACAGAATGCGTCGGCTTTCCAATGTAATTCAATAAATGCAACTGCAGTCAAACGCAGTAACTCGGGTTTGTATTTTACCGTATCGTTCAGCAATTCCAGAATCTTGGGCAGTACCACTTCCGGGGCTTCCATGAGCGCTATTCCGTCGAGCGATTGCGTGCAGCGCTTCACCCAGGCGGAATGGGATCGAAGCGCCGCCCAAAAAAGATCCTCTTTGTGATCGAAATGCCGGAAGAGCGTATTCTCGCTGACGTCTGCCAATCGGGCGATTTCGCGCGTCGTGGTTCCGCTATACCCCTGGCGAGAGAAGAGTTGCGTCGCCGCCAGGACTAGCTTCTCTGTGCATTCTGAGTTCTTGGTGGAAGAGGACATTGGGCAAACGGCTCCCAGGCAGTGGTTACGTACATCCAAACGTCGAGTAGGCGGCAGTCACCGACGATCCAACTGAAGCGGCCTTCATGATTCAATGGGTGAGGCAGAACTGTGTCGGGCCCATCCGCGTGTGTCCTGGCGGCGAGGTTTTCTTGAGGTTTGTTGGCTTCCGAGTGCCCGTCCAACCCAGCCGTTTTCTACACAGCGCTGAAACATGTCCGGTTCAACAAGCGATCGGCATCAGGTCTTCCGCATCGATTTCAATCGATGCGTGCTGATTAATCAGTTCAAGCGTCAGCACAAAGCGCATAGACTTGCTCTTTCTCACCAGAGTCCCCTGAACCCCCTGCATGACCCCTGTCTTGATGCAAACTCTCTGGCCAACTACCAATTCGCGAAAGGGCTCAACCTTTCTTCCAACCAGTGCAGAGCGCAGAAACTCGATTTCGGAAGTCGGGAGTGCCAGTGGCCCTTGACTGTTACCGACAATCTGAATCACTCCTGGCGATTGCAGGGCCTTGATCCTTTCCGCATTGCCGATGCGAATAAACAAGTAACTCGGAAACAAGGGAAGGATTACCTTCATCCTTTGTCTGTTCTTCCAGACACGGGTGTCTTCGTAAGTTGGAAGAAACGACTCGACATCTCGTTGCGCAAGATGTCTTGAAACTGACTTTTCGTGTTTTGGATAAGTGAATACCGCGTACCACTTCCGGCCGGTGTCTATGTCTGCGATCCCACAATCCGCGCCAAGACCTCTCTTGTGTTCGTCCCGTAAGGCTTCCATGGTCACCCGCAGACTTCCGTTGATTCAGCGCTCATCCTATCGCGGCCATTTGGGCAAGGCTCCGCCATGCCAAGTTAGCAAACCTGTCGTACTAAGAACTCGTGAAATCGGAGCTGGATCAGGCGTTGGAACTCGGTTGATGGAAGCTGCCATCAACTTGCCATTTCCTGTGACATGCAAGAGAATATGTCTCATCCAGGACGGCTCTGCTGTCCGGAATGTCGACTGGAAACTAGCCTGCTGTCATCCGTTGTTCTATGGGATCCAGAGTAAGCCTCTACTGTTTCTGGCGAAAGTGCCAATGCGCGTCAACCTGCGTAATACACTGCCATTTGTTTTGACTTTCGAGATGTACGGCAGGTTATTTGGGTCAATGGGAGGACTTTTCAGACACTCTTTGGATGCATGGGAGCACATGCTATCGATAAAAAACAGAGCCAGGTCTGGCCGCCAAACGTCCGCATCGCGGGGGGGGCGAGAGGAATGGACATGGCCACGGACTCCATGGTTTTCGGGTGGGATGAATCTGCCTCGTCCTGTTGAGAGGGATTGCGCAACCCAGTGGCAGGGTACCAGCACAAACGAAGTGCCGAGGGCCCGGCACGGTTGAGGCTGTGAGTGTGCAGGCAACAGAAATCGGACCGAAGGTGAGTCCGATGAGGGGCCGTCAATTACCCTTTTGACTCCATTGCACCTTTCTGGTTATTGCGCCAGGCTGGCCTTTCGTCCATTGTGGAAGTGACCAGCGCGAAAGCGCATCAATCCATGCGAATCGGAACCCTATATTTGAACAGCGCGATTCTAGCCTCGGTGCTGGCACTGTTGGCTTCCGGCCAAACCGCGCCGGTTTCGACTCTAAACATCCAGAACCACCAGGACCCAGTGCAACTGTCCAGTCCGGGAACGCCGCAGGCGGAAATAGACGTGTTCGTGCCTGCGGCTAAGTCCTACGCCGTGGAGCAGTTGCTGGAATTCCATGAAACGGATGTGAAGTTCAACCTGCGCGACTTGATGAGGGTTTTGCGCGACGGGCGTCACGAAGGTTGGGTCTTGACCGCCTATCCCGACCCCAAGACGGCTCAGGCTCTCATTGGAGCCGGGGTGAGTCTGGATTTGCCGGCCAGGGTACACCTTCAAACCGACCCCCTGAATCCCCATCCCTTTATCGAACCGTCTTCGGCCGAGCTTTGGCAGGCCGCAGGGCTCGATCCGGATCGTCTCCACGCGATTCTGGATCAATTCGACTCCCGGCTCGCAAAGTGGGCCAAAAAGGGATTTCGCAAAAGAATCAAAACGCTCACGCCCGATATTACCGGCGACGATGCCGAGCGCTTGCTGCGCGTCTCGGTGATCCAGGCCATCTATAACGCCAAGGGGTACTGTCGGGAATTCGACACGCTCACGGCTTCGCAGCAGATGGCCCTGAGCCAACTGGTGTTCCAGATGGGGGTCAATCTTCAAGAGTTCACCCGGTTCTTGGAACTGATCAACAACGAGGCTGAAACAAGCGCAGGATTTGGCGCCCAGGGCGGCAATGCCGGCGGCTCCAACTTCTTGGGTGATGCCCTGCCCGCGGATTCGGAGTACTGGCGTAAGGTGCAGCAAACGCTGACCCAAAGCCAATGGGCTCGCCTTTATCGTGTCCGGGCGGTTTCAGTCATTGCCATGCTCGATCCGCAGTACCCGGATGGACCGCGCGAAGCGGAGCAGCGAGTCGGCGCCCTCCTTCGCCCCGCTGTGGCACACAGGCACGCAGCCAGGCCGGCGGCTTCGCGGCAATTGGCTTCCTTTGCAGGCGATTCGAGTCGGCATCGCGCGCCCCAGGGGCGCAAGAGGCGCTCGGGGACGCAGAAGAAACGGGGAGCATAAAGCCAACAGAATAAACGGGGCTTCAGCCCCGCAGGGAAGCTCTGAGGAGATTCTCCTCCGAAGCATGGCCTTTTTCCGCAGCCTGTCAAGCCCTTTCCCTTCAACCAAAGCCATCCCAGCAGCTCTTGCGAACCGTTATCGCCGTCGTCTCAACGAACTCGGAGTTCCACAGACCCTAAAAAAGGCTCATCTGGAAACCAAATGAGCCTTTTTTTTCCGCTTACCCGGAGAACTTACCGGTGTCCGCCGCCGCCGTGCCCGCCGCCACCAAAGTGCGCGCCGCTACCGCCGCCAAAGTGCCCACCACCGCCACCACTAAAGCCACGGCCGCCGCCGGCAAAGCCGCCGACCCGGCCACTCGGGCTGCCTACGAAGCCTCGGGATCCGGCATAAGGTGTGCGTCCCGCAAAGCCGTTCGGCGTACGACCCGGAAGATTGCCGACCCGGCCATATCCACCGTATCCGCCTCTATAGCCGTATCCGGCTCTGTAGCCATAGCCGTATCCGTGCCGCCATCCCCAGCCGTACCAGGGACCCGCGCCGATGAATAGGCCGCCGGAAAACCAGGCCGGACCGTAGTACCCATACGGGGCACACGCATAGGGATAATAGGGGTAATAGCCCCATGAGCAGACGGGCGGACCATAGGCCTCAGGCGCCACGGCGACTTCCGGGCCAACTCCAACCCCTACTCCGACTCCAACTTGAGCGCTTGCAGTTGCCGCCAAACCAGCCGCAACCAGCATTGCCAACAGAACCAGGCGAAATCTCCGCATGACATCCTCCTTGTGCTGCCCTGTCCTGCCTGTTCGACTCGGACACCGGGATTCGGAGGCGACCTCCGCTTTCAGCACCTTGCCCGCCTGTGGTTTTCCCACTTCCAAGCTGGCTTCTGTTCATTCAAACAGCATTTCCGCATTTTAGTTGTGCTCGTGTCAAAAGATTCTTGCCGCTTCAACGAAACAGAGGCATCGAATTGCCAACCACTCAGTGCGCCGCCTCGACTACGGCGCCCGCCGAACAGAAAGGCCCCTCCTGAACGGAGAGGCCTTGGTCTTCCATGTAAGCATTCATGAGCTATCTGCGGTCACCCTCATGGCTCCGATCTTCATGCCGGTCCCGATCTCGCCCAAAACGGCCGTAGGCTGCCCGGTCCCGGTCGCCCTCAAAGCGCCCGAAAGCCTCGCCACGCCGCTCGCCAACGAAATTCCAGCGGCCCGGAATCCAATAGCCCTCCGCCTGATATCCAGCCATCCAGACATATCCGGGGCCGGGGCAGGGCGGAACGTAAGCTACCGGACCGCGCGCATACACGCCGAATTCGTCTGCCTGCGCCCTTGCTGCACTCATGCCCAATCCACCAGCCACCACTGCCGCGCCGAGCATCCAGTTCTTCATGGTCGTCATCTCTCCTCCATTCGCCCTGCAATTTCCAGGCCAAAACCAGCTTGGTTTCTGTTGAGGCTTCTGTTTCTGCCGCTTCAGCCTGCCGGTTATGTAGGTATTCAACAGCGGGGAGAAGAAAAGGTTGCGGGGCGTGCCGAAAATAAACTTCCGCAACTTTATGAAAAAGTGGGGTTTATGGCGCCGGTTCCGGGCGTTGGGAAGTCCCTCCAGCTGCGAGTGTTAAAGTTGAGATTCGCTCTCATGTATACCACCTCCCAGCACGCGCACTTCATCGGTATCGGCGGCATCGGCATGAGCGGCATCGCGGAGATTTTACTCAGTCTGGGTATGAAAGTCTCGGGTTCCGACCTGCGCCGCGGTCCGGTCACTGATCGCCTGGCCACCCTCGGCGCCACCATTTACGAGGGCCATGCGGCGGCCAATGTCTCTGCGGCCACGGTAGTCGTAACAAGTTCCGCCGTCGGCGCCTTGAATCCCGAAGTGCTCGAAGCCCACGCCCGCAAGATTCCGGTGATTCCGCGAGCCGAAATGCTGGCGGAGTTGATGCGCCTCAAGTACGGCATCGCCATCGCCGGCATGCACGGCAAGACCACGACGACTTCTATGGTGGCCAGCGTACTTGCGGCCGGCGGGCTTGACCCCACGGTGGTGGTCGGCGGCCGGGTCGATGCGCTGGGCTCCAACGCGCGCCTGGGAACCACTCAATACCTGGTGGCCGAGGCCGACGAGAGCGATCGTTCGTTCCTGAAGCTTTCCCCGATTCTCGCCGTGGTGACCAACCTCGATCGCGAGCATATGGATTGCTACCGCGACATGGCCGACGTCGAACAGGCCTACCTGGACTTCATGGACAAGGTGCCGTTTTACGGAGCGGTCACCGCCTGTCTCGACAACCCGCAGTTGGCTGCCATTCTGCCCCGCGCTCGCCGCCGTGTTTTCACCTACGGCGAAGCCGAGAAGGCCGATTTCCGCCTGCAATTTCTCGAGGCGGTCGAGGGCCGGTTCGCCCGCTTCCTGGTGCATGCCGCCGATGGCCCGCTGGGCCCCTTCGAGTTGCATGTGCCCGGACGCCACAACGTGCTCAACGCCACGGCCGCCGTCGCTATCGCCCGCCAACTCGACGTCCCAGCCGGAAAGATTGCCGAAGGGCTGAGCCACTTCCGCGGCGTTGATCGGCGCTTTCAGCATCGCGGTCAGGCTGGAGGAGTGACCGTGGTGGACGACTACGGCCATCACCCTACCGAGATTCGTGCCACCCTGGCGGCTGCCCGTGAATGCGGACACAAGAAGATCCACGTGGTCTTTCAGCCCCACCGTTATTCCCGCACCCGCGACCTTCTCGAAGAGTTCGGCGGCGCCTTCCGCGATGCGGACACGGTTATCGTACTGCCCATCTACGCGGCCAGCGAGGAACCCATTCCCGGCATTACCGCGGAGAAGCTGGTCTTGCGCATTGAAGGCCCTGCGGTGCAATATGCCCCTGAATTCGCGACTGCAGTCCGCATGGTTGCCGCCGGTGTCTCCAAAGGTGACCTGATTCTGACCCTGGGCGCGGGCAGCGTGAGCCAGCTCGCTCCGCAGATCCTGGCAGCCCTTGAAGCAGTTTAGTCGCCGCTTCGCCGCCACTGCTATCATTCCCTCCGCAATCCATCCCGCAATTCCAGAATCACGTATGTCGCACGCGTCCCGCAATGTCTTTTTGAATGCGGCGTCTGCCGACTCGCCGCAATCGCGATTTCAGGTCGAATCTCTCCCGAAGGCCTCGAGCCGGACTCTGAGCAGGTAAAGGTCTGGGGCACCTTCCGCAATCAGCGCCACAGAGAGGCCACACCGCTGGCATGGAAGCACGGTGCCGAGAGTGCAGCCGACGCCATTATCCTTGACCCCGGCGCGAAGCGTCAGAAGATTCTGGGCTTCGGAGCCGCCCTCACCGATGCCTCCTGCTATGTGCTCAGCCAGATGTCCGAGACCGAGCGCCAGCCGCTGATGCACGAACTGCTCAGGCACTGGCCATACGTTCCCGTGTTGTCCTGCTGGTTGCGGAGGGACGTAGCAACACCGAGATCTTTCGGCAGCTATCTGTGACTCTTCATACTTTTGGCAAGTGGCGGCAGCGCTATTTGGATCAGCGGTTGGATGAACTCGTGGATGAGCCCCGTCCCGGCACAGATGACCCGAAGTGCAGCTTCGGGGCGACGAGTGGATGCGCAGCGTTTCTACTATCCGGCTGGGTGGCCGTCCGAGGCGTTCTTGCGAAGCAAGTCCGCGATATCGTCCATCTTTTGGTCAAGCATACCCATTTTTCGCGACACTCCCTGGATTTCAGATTCGGCACGCTTGTTCACGTCAA
>CAZLMY010000060.1:0-32139 GCA_964560845.1 uncultured Occallatibacter sp.
CGGTCAGTCCGAGCCGCTTGTGGAAGTCGGCGGCGGAGTTGACCGCGTCCTGGCCGGTCATGGCGTCGGCGATAAACAGAATCTCCGACGGGTTCAGCAGCTTCTTCAGCCGCTCCATCTCGCCCATCAGCTCTTCGTCCACGTGCAGGCGACCGGCGGTATCGACGATGAGCGTGTCGCAGCCCATGATCTTGGCCTCGCGCAGGGCCTCCTTGGCCAGCCGCTCCACCAGCGCCGACCCGGGCCTTTCGCCCTTCTGGTCACCCTCGTAGAGCTTGGCCTCAATCGATTTGGCCACCACCTTGAGCTGTTCGCGCGCGGCCGGGCGATAAACGTCCACCGACACCAGCATGGGGCGGTGCCCGCCCTTCTTGAGCCATGCGGCCAGCTTGCCGCTGGTGGTGGTTTTGCCCGAGCCCTGCAAACCGGCCATCAGAATGACCGAGGGAGGCTGCGAAGAGAACTTGAAGCGGGCCGTGTCTTTGCCCAGCAGCGTGATCAGCTCATCGCGGACGATCTTGATGACCTGCTCGGAGGGCGAAAGGGCGGTAAGCACCTCGGTGCCAATGGCTTTGACGCGGATCAGTTCGATCAGGTCGGTGGCCACGTTCAGGTTCACATCGGCTTCGAGCAGGGCTACGCGGATTTCGCGCAGGGCATCGCCGATGTTCTCTTCCGTGAGAGTGCCCTGGCCGCGGAGGGATTTGAAGGCGCGCTGGAGTTTGTCTGTAAGGTTTTCAAACATAGGTCAATTTCAAGTGTACCTCGCCGCCACCTGCGCCACCTGCGGTGGGGCCACTGCGCTTCGCGCCAGAACTGGGCAACTGCCTGGACGTTCCCGGCAGAGATTGGACTTTCCGCTTCCGGGTGCCCCGGGTCCCTCGCATTTGGGGACCCGGGAAAGCACAACCCCTGCTACTGTTTCCTATCGCCCAGCCACCGAATGGCCGTCAAACCAGCCGATCACGCGGCGTTCGTATTCTGCCGGTTCCGCGCCGGCTGCGCCGCAGTGGCCGGCCTGTGCCGGTTCCCAGAGCTCGACCCGGGGGATGCGTCGGGAGCTGTGGGCGACAATCATTTCGGAGTGGCGCGGGGGAATGTTCGTGTCCTTGAGGCCGTGAATCAGGAGCACCGGAACGCTGCTCGCGGCGACCGCGTCCTGCGCTGAGGCCCGGCTGAAATCGACGCCGTACTTCCAGCGCGCATACAGCAAGCCGCTCTCCACGGCCGGCCGCAGCAGGGTGCGTCCGGCCCACGCGCCGGCATGGAGCCTTTCACCCAAACGGTCGTAGGAGACTTCGCGGAAGCTGGCAAATGGCGACTCCGCCACCACCGCGCAGAAACCCGGCACGGTGCGCAGCGATTCCAGCAACTGCCCGGCGCCCATGGATTCACCCGACCCGTCGATACAGCGCGGAGACTCGGTTTTTTGAATCCAGTCAAACCATCGCTGCACATCGCCGGCTTCCTGCACGCCATAAGTGGCCAGGTTGCCGCCGCTTTGGCCGTGGGCCCGCGCATCGGGCAGCAGAACCGCGTAGCCGTGCCGCAAAAGCAGGTCGGCGTTGCCCAACATGCCGGCACGGTTGTCGGTGTGGCCATGCAGCAGGATCACCACATCGCCGTTCCACTGCCGGGGCTTCATGCTCCAGCCGCGTAGGGTCGCGCCGTCTTCCGCGGACACAGCGACTTCAGAAAGAGTGGCGGGATTGCGCGTCGCGATGGCTTGCGCCAGGGCATTTGCCTTTGCGTCCAAGGCACGCCGGCCGGGGTGCAACGACCACTCCGCGGCCAGGATGCCGATGGCGGCACAGACCACCAACCACACTGCAACGAGAACCGCGCCTGCGACAAGCAGCTTGCGTATGTTTTTCATTCATCGGGAGCTACGGATTGGGAGGGAGATGGGTTCCAAAAGGAGGTAGGCGCAAGGTGGGGTACGGGTGCTTTCTGGCACTCGTGTCTTGAGCACATGATTTGGTAATGACAGATTGACAAGTGCGGGCGAGGACGCCCGCGCTACAGCCGACCAGGAGGTCGGCGCTACATTCCCGTAATGACCAAATCATGCGTTCGCGGTACGAGCAGAACGTATTTCTGCGGCTTGGAGAAGGCCGTCTTTCCGCGGAAACGCGCTTGCTTCCATCGCCTCTCTATTTGTTGACGAACGTGGTCTGCTTGTCGGTCTTGAGGATGAACAGGTCGGGCGAGAGGGCCACGTTGGTCTTGATGTTGAAATATACGTTGACCCGATAGGTGCCTGCGCCCTGATCGAACACTTGCTTGAGACTGATGGCGCGTTCCGGGTCGACCCAGATGGTGACCTTGGGAATGTTTTTGCGGACCTCGGGATCCTTGGCCACCATTTCCAGCTTCTCAGTCTTCACGGCGGTCTTGCCGTCCATCAGAGTTTCAGAGCCGAGATACTTGATGTCGAATTTGTCTGCCAAGTCTTTGCCGCTGGCGCCGAAACCGAGCATCAGGTAACTCTCGAACTTGCCTGCCTTGCTGAACGTGGTGACTTGATCGATGCCCACTTCGAAAAGGCTGAAGACTCCCTTGGCATAGGTGTATACCTTGGGCGCCGGGCGGCCATTATCCTGCTTGAAATGCGCAGCGGTCTGGAACGAGGTTCCGGTGCGCTGGTAGTAGACAGTGCCCGCCTGGACGTCAGTGTCGGGCACAGGGTCGGTCTCATGGGTGTCGAATTCAAAGTCGGCAGAGGTGGAATGGAAGTTAGCCGCAGCTACGTTGAGCTGCTGCAAGATGGACTGCAGAGTCTTTTGTTCCGGAGGCGTTGCCGCCGAGCCGGGAACCGCGGCCACGAAAAGTATTGCGGCAAAAAAAACGATCGATTTGAAACGCATAGACTTCCTTTATTGGATAGGATGCGCGACGGTCAATAAAGTGGCAAAAAGAGGCGAGTTACCGGTGAGCCCAAACCTTCCAGGCAGAGTTGCCCTGGGCGTCGGTCACGGTCTCCCAGTGCTCCACAAAAACGGCATCGCCGGTAACCGGTTCAATGGCCTTGCGGAGAGCCTTCTTCACTACAGGATAGGGCGCTTTGGTGTGCAGGTCCAAGTCCACATCGACAGCCTGCACGGTGACGATTACTCCGTGGCCGTCGCCAGTGACTTGGATGGTGTGTAGGGGGCCTTCGATGGGCGATGGCTTGTCGCCGTAGCTCCACAGGTGAGGGGTGATGACGATGAACAGGATAATTGTTGTTACCAGCACGTCATAATGAAAGCAGCCGCGGGGATAAGTCCAGTAGAAATAGCTTTTCAGGACTTCCTTGACGGTGCGGCGCGGTTCCGTTGGCGGAGCGCTTATAGGTTCCATCTAAGATTGCCTCACGATTCTGTCGAGCCCGCCCATGTAGGGGCGTAATACATCCGGGACCAGGATGGCGCCGTCGGCCTGCTGATAGTTTTCCACGATAGCAAGCCAGGTGCGGCCCACGGCCAGACCGCTGCCGTTAATGGTATGGACGAATTCCGGCTTGCCTTTGACCCCTTGCCCGGCCGGCCGGTAGCGAATATTCGCACGCCGCGCCTGAAAGGCCTCGAAGTTGGAGCAGGAAGAGATTTCGCGATAGAGAGCCTGCCCGGGCAGCCAGACTTCGAGATCGTAGGTTTTGGCGGAGGAGAAGCCCGTATCGCCGGTGCACAGCAACATGCGGCGGTAGGGCAGCTTGAGAGCTTCCAGAATCTCTTCGGCATCGCGAGTGAGCTGCTCGTGCTCGGCATCGGACTCCTCGGGCCGCACGAACTTGACCAACTCGACCTTCTGAAACTGGTGCTGGCGAATGATGCCGCGCGTGTCTTTGCCGGCGGCTCCAGCCTCGGCGCGGAAACAGGGCGTATAGGCCGTGAGCTTGATGGGCAGGCGGGTCTCGTCCAGAATCTCGTCGCGATAAAGATTGGTCACCGGCACTTCGGCGGTGGGAATCAGCCAGTGGTCGCTGTCTTTGAACTCGCCGCGGCTGACCGCTTCCAGATCGGTGTCGGAACAGCGGAACAGGTCCTCGGCAAACTTGGGCAATTGCCCGGTGCCGAAGAGGCTCTTGCTGTTGACCATGAAGGGCGGCAGAACCTCGGTGTAGCCATGCTTGGCGGTGTGCAGATCGAGCATGAAGCTGATGAGGGCGCGTTCCAGGCGGGCACCGGTCCCCATGTAGACGGCAAAACGGGCGCCGCTGAGCTTGGCGGCGCGTTCCAGGTCCAGAATGCCGAGGGCTTCGCCAAGCTCCCAATGCGGCTTGGGCTCGAAGTCCATTTGCGGCTTTTCGCCCCAAGTCTTGACGAGGACGTTGTCGGCCTCGGAGCGGCCCCTGGGGACCTCGTCTCGGGTGAGGTTGGGAACGCCGGCCAAAGCGCTGCGCAACTGCTCGTCGAGCGAGGCGGCGGTCTTTTCGAGCTCTCCCAGGTTCTCTTTGAGGGCACGAATCTGTTCCATCAAGGCCGAGGCGTCTTCGCCGGCCTTTTTAAGAGCGCCCACCTGCTGGCTCAACTTGTTGAGCTGAGCCTTGGCCTGTTCGGCCTGGGTGATGGCTTCGCGGCGGCCGCGATCCATGGCATGGAAATCGCCCAGCAAGGCAGCCGGATCGGCACTGCGCGCGCGCAGCTTCTCTTCTACAAGTTCCAGGTTGGCACGGACAAATCCTAAATCGAGCATCGCTCATCCATTTTAACCGACGGGGTTGCCGGAGCCCTGTGAACACAAAATGCAGCAGGCTAGCCTCCGCTGCGCGGAGATAGCAAGTTAGCTAGTTAGCGAGGACTGGCGGCTGGATGGCCGGGAACCATGAGCCGCGCCAGCGATAGGCGTAGGCGGGCGCGCGCGTCAGGTTGCTCAGGATGACGGGTTTGGCGGCTGAGGTGCAGATGCTCCGGAATCCACCTGCTCTTGCCAGCCCACCAGGCGCTGATCGCCGGTAATCAGCCGCGCGCCCCGGGTGAAGGTGAAGTAGGTCCAGATCCAAGCCACAAACACCGAGAAGCGATTCCGATACCCGATCAAGAAGAAGATGTGCACCGTGAGCCAGGCGGCCCAGGCGGGAAAGCCGCTCATGTGGGCCTTGAAGGGCCACTCCACCTTGGCCACGGCGTCCATGCGGCCGATGGTGGCCATGTCGCCCTTGTCGAAGTAGCGAAAGGCCGGACGCGGCTTGCCGGCCAAGTCCGCTGCCAGCATCCGGCCCAGATGGTCGCCCATCTGCATGGCCGGTTGGGCCACGCCGGGAACTTGGCGGCCATCCTGCTCGAAGTGCGCCAGGTCGCCCAGCACGAAGACCTCCGGCATTCCCGGCGGATTGAGGCGTTCGTCAACCAAGACGCAGCCGCGATGGTCGAGCGGTGCCCCCAGCAGCTTGCCCAGCGGCGAGGCCTGCACGCCTGCGGCCCACAGCGTGACCACAGCCTCGATGCGCTTGCCTACCGCCTCGACCCAGCCGGGGCCCATGCCGGTGACCTGGGTGTGGGTGTGCACCTCGACACCCAGGCGCGCGAGCGCGGCCTGGGCTTTGGCGGAGAGGTCCTCAGGGTAAGCCGCCAGCACGCGCGGCGAGCCCTCGATCAGCAATACCCGGGACTTGGTGGGGTCGATGTGGCGGAAGTCGTGGCGCATATAGAGCTGAGCGATGTCGCTGATGGCTCCGGCCAATTCCACGCCGGTGGGCCCGCCGCCGATGACCACGAAATTGAGCGGGGGGTGCCAGCCATGCTCCACCATCTGGCGCTCGGCCAGTTCAAACGCCAACAACACGCGGCGGCGAATCTCGAGGGCATCTTCAATGGTCTTGAGGCCCGGAGCGAGCGGTGCCCACTCCGGATGGACGAAGTAGGAGTGCGAGGCTCCGGTGGCCAGCACCAGGTAATCGTAGGTGAGTTGAGCGCCGCTGCCGAGGGCAATGTTGCGGGTGGCCGGATCGATGCCCACCACTTCGTCCATGAAGACGTCAACGTTTTTCTGGCGTCTAAAGATGGTGCGGATCGGCTGGGCAATGTCGGACGGAGTAAGCACCGCCAAGGCTACCTGGTAGAGCAGGGGCTGAAAGGTGTGGTGGTTGCGCCGATCCACGATGGTGACGTCCAACGGCAAGTGGGTCAGGCTTTTCGCCGCATGAAGGCCAGCAAACCCGCCGCCTACGATGACCACGCGGGGATGCCGGTTCGAGGCGGGATTGGCTGTCGGGGTCATTTCCGTCGTTTGGCTCAAGCTGAGTGCACCTCCTCCAAAGAGATGCGCCAGCACGCCCCGAGGTGCCAATCCCTTGCCAATTCTCGGTGGGCCTTTTTGAGGGCACACTCGCTGAGGCAGCTAGATGCGGGGCGACCAACCGCAGGTTGCGGCAAAAGTATCATTTTGCGGTCTAGAGCATTTCCGGCAATGGAGTAGGCCCAAAATTATCGATATCCCACCCATTCCGCCGAAAAACGCGGAATGGATGGCACGGAAGTTTATAGGAAAAGGGAAAATGCTCTAAAAGCCCGGAAAGCCTCCCTCTGGGGCTAAACAAGCTGCGGAAAAAGGGCGCATTGCGGAGCAAGGGTCCCGAAAAGCCTCCCTCGGGGGCTAGAGCCCCAGTCATTTTATTGGCCTTATCGGCACGCGACCCTGAGGGTTCCCCGGTCGTGCCCTGACACCCAGAGACTTCCCCAAGTGTCTTTCCGCATCCTGTTCGCGCCGTTGCCTCGCTCAAGGGTGCTGTTCAACGGCCACATTCACCGTCGCGGTATTTCCCGTGGCGGCCAGCCCCACCAGGTTGGTGGCGACGCCGGAGAGCGATGCGGGAGTAAAGGTTACGGTGCCATCCAGACCGGAGACCGCGGCAGTAGTCTGAGTGGCCAAGAGCGTTCCTTGGGTGCAGACAGAATGGACGCCACAGGGCGGAGCCCAGGCATAGAGCGCCTGATCGAAAACCACCTGAGCGCCGGCCATGAAGTTGCCGTCCATATCGAGGACACGCAGCACAATCGGGGCGGCGGTTCCCTGCGCCGAAAGGCTCTGCGTTGTTCCCGAGACCGCGTGCAGCGAGGCGTATTCCGGGCGAGCGCCGAGGACATTGAAGGAGACACACTGGCTGGTTCCGTTGAGGCAAGCCGTGGCAGAAGCTTGCTGGCCCTCGGCCAACGGACCCACCTGAAGAATATTGCTGGCGACGCCGTCCGAACCGGTAAGGGCAGCGACACTCGCCTGCGCGGAAATGCCCGCCGCTGCGGCTTGCCACGACACCGATTGGCCTGGCATGGGGATGCCGTTATTGAGCACCAGCGCCTGGACCGGCCAGTTCAAGGTTGCACCGGCGGCCAGCGAGAGCTGAGGGGTCAGGGCGGCGAGAACCGGAGGCGTTCCCCCGGCAAACTGCGCCTGCAGGGACGATCCGTTGGTCAGTGCAGCCGTCACGATCGACCAATTGCCGTCAGCCGCGGCCACGTTCATTGTGGCACGCCCATCGCCGGTGGTTACGACAGAGCATACGATCTTGCCGCAGCCCAAGGCTGGAATCCCGGCGGTGATGGAATAGGTTACCGTCACTCCTGCGGCTGGGGTGAGATCGGGACCGAGGGCAGTTACCGTGAATGGAATCGGCACTCCGAGGGGAACGGTATTCGCGGGCGCGGTCACCAGGGTCAGCGCATCTCCGGTTCCGGAGTCGTAGCTGACCCCGCCGGAGACAATGGCCGCGGCATAGAAGGCAGGCAGATCGTCGACCTCCACATCCACCGAGCCTGTCACACCGATGCCTGCCGCAGGCGCCACTGCGGTGATTTCATTGGGCGAGATGCTGGTTACCAAGGCCGGCTGCCCGTTCACCAGCACCGTATCCGCCAGCCGAAACCCCATGCCGTGAATCACGATCGGCCCACCGGCAGCAGGCAACCGCTGCGGCGCGACGGTATCCGCGTAAAGGACCCAGCCGTTGTAGGCATAGTCGGGGCGGCCGTCGCCGCGCTGATCGGCGATGCCGATGCGCACCAAGTCGTCTGCAAGGGAGGTGATCCGCAGCCAGCTCTCGCCGATGGCCAGCCCGTTCATGCCCGGGGCGGCGCCCACTGCGGGAGCACCAACGGCGTCGAACGCGTCCCACACCCCCAGGGACGGCATGGCCTTGGATTCGGTCGGCGCGCCGCTCTCGTCCAGCGCCTGAGTGACCACGGTGAAGGTGCGCCCGCCGCGCACCGGAAAGCTGAACCAATCGCTCTGCCCCACCTGGCTCAACCGGCCGCACCACATCCCGCTGGCCGGCATGGCGCGCGCAGCCGCTTCCGTGCCGATGGCATCTTCAAATCCGGCTGTGGCCGAGTCGGACGCCTTGACCGTCAGCGTCTGCGAATCGCCTGGATTCATGGTTCCTACCGTAACCTCCGTCAGGGTTCCCGAGGGAGTAACCTGGCCATCGAGATACGGGCCCACCGAGTCTTCAAGGATGTAGAGCGGATCGACGGCTTCGAAGGTGACCTGGTAAGCGGCAGACGTCATCCCCGGTGGCAGCGGCATGCCGCTCAAATCAAAAAAACCCTGCAGGGCTGGGTCGTTCGCCCCCCACATGTCCAGCCGATTGCCGCTCTGGTCGACCCATCCGGTCATGGGGTTGCCGTGATTGCCATTGAAGTAGCCTCCGGAAACAAACGAAACGGCGTACTGATAGAGGGGATTGCCGTTGGCATCAAGGGGGCGTGCCGTAACGTTCACTCCCTGCATGCCGACTCCGCTTCTGAAAGAGACTGTGCCCTGAATCGAAACCGTGTTGGCAGCGGTCAGAACCTTGCCGGGAAAGGCGGACAGGTTCTGCGCGGTGATGGGGTAAATGCGGTTGAGCGCGGCGATGTCGTCGAAACGCAGAGCGCCGGGGTTGGCGATGCAAATGCCGCCTGTCTGGGTGCACACGCCGCTGAGGGGCTGCATCACCGGCCAGCCGTCGATGCCGCCGGGAATCAGGTCAGTCAGCGCCGTGGGGTTCACTTGCGCATAGTCCAGGCCCAGCACGCGGCCAAAGGCGCGCTCCAACTCGTAACTCATCATCTGCAGCAGCGCGGCATTGGTGGCGCAACGGCCGTTCAGCACAAGAATGCCGTGTGCGAAGGTGGCATCGGGGTTGAGGTTATCCATCCAGGTCATCACGCCGTTGTTCTGGCAACTGGTGGGATCGCTGGCGTTCGCGCCGAAGATCGCATCGATCACCGAGCCGTCGGCGTCGTAAATCACTCCCAGCGGATGGCCGGTGGCGGCGGGGGTCACGTCGGCGGGCTGGGTAATCTGTCCGTTCACAGCCGCGACGTTGGCCCCGTTCACGTCTTCGTTCAAGGGCCCCATGTTCGTGAGGGTGACGCCGGAGGTGGGCACGGCGCTCCACAGGGCCGCCGCCGCATCCACCATGGCCGTGGCCTGCTGGTTGGTCACCGAGCTGTTCAGGTCGCCCTGGTCGACGTAGTAGTTGACCTGCCCGTTCGCCCAGCGCACCGGCCGGCCTAACACGGAAGGATTGAAAAAACTGACCCCTGCCACGTATTTGGGCCCGCCGGCGTGGACCGCTTGCGGTGACAGGATGAGAAGGCACAGTATCCAGAAGATACAAAAAAGCAGAGGAAGCCCGGGGAAGTGAGGAATGACGACGCGGGCACGGGCGAAGGATAAGTCGAACATGGGGAAACCTCCGGACAGGGAGATTCCCGCAAGTTCGCCTCCATCGAAGAGTAAGTCATGTGAGGAATAGCTAAGAGCTGGAGGATCTCCAACGCCATAGCATGACTTATAGCGACAAGTTACGACAGCCATAACCTGGTGTTGTTCGTTTCCTTTGCGTCCGCACAGAATTGTCGCGATCTGCCATCCGCGGCCACCTGCGGTGGGGCTGACTCTCAATGAGATTGGCGTTCTTGGGATTTCCGCGGGCTGTGTTCGGGCGCCCTGTTCTCGCCGGGCTGGCTGGACTACACTGAATTCGCTATGACCACCACGCTGCTTTCCCCTACGATTCAGCCGCGCTCGCCTCAGGGCGAGTTTGTCAATGAGCCCTTTGTCGATTTCAAAATCCCCGAGAACGCCCGCAAGATGAAGGAAGCGCTGGAGTTGGTGGCCGGTCAGCTCGGTCGCGAATACGATCTGGTAATCGGCGGCGAGCGATTCTCGACCGAGGACAAGATCCATTCCGTGAACCCGGCCCGGCCAGCGCAGGTGGTGGGAATCCACCAGAAGGCGGGGGCCGAGCACACCGAGCAGGTGATGCAAGCGGCGCTGGAGGCGTTTGAATCCTGGCGAAAGACGTCGACTGCCGAGCGGGTTTCGCTGCTTCTGCATGCGGCCGCAGCCATACGCGTCCGTAAATTCGAATTCTGCGCCTGGCTCACCTACGAGGTGGGCAAGAACTGGGCCGAGGCCGACGCCGATGTGGCCGAAACCATCGATTTTCTCGAGTTTTATGCCCGCGAAGCTCTGTGCCTGGCCTCCGCCACCACTCCCATCCAATACCCCGGCGAGCGCAACGAACTGCTTTATATTCCGCTGGGCGTTGGCTCCGTCATTCCTCCCTGGAACTTTCCTTTCGCCATCATGGCGGGGATGACGGCGGCCGCCATCGTGACCGGCAACACGGTGATTCTGAAGCCCTCAAGCGACTCGCCCACCATCGCCGCCAAGTTTGTCGAAGTGCTTGAAGAGGCAGGACTTCCGGCCGGCGTGGTGAACTTCTGCCCGGGCTCCGGCGCGACCTTCGGCAACGCCATTGTGGAGCATCCCAAGACCCGCTTCGTCGCCTTCACCGGCTCCAAGGCGGTGGGGCTTGAGATTCACGAGCGCGCCGCCAAGACACGGCCCGGCCAGATCTGGATCAAGCGCACCATCCTGGAGATGGGCGGCAAGGACTCCATCCTGGTGTGCGCCGATGCCGACCTCGACGCGGCGGTCACGGGGGTGGTGGCCTCGGCGTTCGGTTTCAGCGGGCAAAAGTGCTCGGCCTGTTCGCGGGCCATTGTGGAAGCCCCGATTTACGATGCGTTTCTTGAGGGCGTGCAGGAGCGCGTGGCCCAGCTCACGGTAGGCGACCCCACCGGCAATCCAAATCTCGGCCCGGTGGTGAACAAGGCGGCCCTCGACTCCATGCTGGGTTATGTCGAGGCCGGCAAGATCGAAGGGCGGCTGCTCGCGGGCGGCCATGCACCGGCCACCGAGGATGGCGGGTACTTCCTTGAGCCGACAGTGTTTGCGGACATTGCGCCCCGCGCCGTGCTGAGCCAGGAAGAGATCTTTGGGCCAGTGCTGGCGGTGATCAAGGTTGCGGATTTCGAAGAGGGCCTGGCGGTGGCCAACAACACGGAATACGGGCTGACCGGGGCGCTCTACACGAGCGACCCGGCCAAGCTGGAACGCGCCCGCCGCGACTTCCACGTGGGCAATCTTTACTTCAACCGCAAGTGCACCGGCGCCATGGTGGGAGCGCATCCGTTCGGCGGCTTCAACATGAGCGGGACAGACTCCAAAGCCGGCGGGCCAGATTACCTGCTGCTGTTCACGCAGGCAAAGAGCGTGGCGACGAAGCTCTAACTGCCGCGCCCCAGGTATGAGAATCCGGACCTTGGGGCGGCCAGATTTTGTGGTGGCCGGACTTAAGGCTGCCGTCAATTCGGAGCGGCGGCTCCGTTTTGGGCCAATTTGGGCGATTTCGGGATCCAGAAAAATCGACCACTTCTCAATACAAAGTGGCAAAACGATCCCGAGCGAATATCGAGCGAAAATAGTGATACAGTTTTGCGATGGACGCACACAGAAAAGCGTGTAAGATGACTTTAAGTATCATCGAGGCTGATTCTTGCGATTTAATGTTCCACATCCGATCCCGTATCAAGGAAGCAAACGCCGTCTGGCGCAGGCCATTCTAAGTCACGTCGAGACTGGACGGCACGCGCGCCTCATTGAACCCTTCGCTGGGTCGGCGGCGGTGACGCTGGCCGCATCGCATAGTGAGAAATTCGGGCGATTCGTTCTCGGTGATAGGCTGCAGCCGCTCATGGTTCTCTGGCAGGACATTATCAACAATCCGGTAGCCATCGCAAATGAATATGGGACTCTTTGGTACAGGGAGCAGGAAAATCCGATTGACGAATTCTACGAGATTCGCGCTGAGTTCAATCGGGACCGCCATCCCGCGAAACTTCTTTACTTGCTGGCCCGCTGCGTGAAGAATGCAGTGCGATTCAATCCTGCAGGCGAGTTCAATCAGTCGCCGGACAAGAGGAGGACAGGGACTCGGCCAGATTCGATGCGGAAAGAACTGCTTTCCGCCCATCGCCTGCTGACTGGAAGGACCGAGGCGATCTGCACCGATTTTATGAACCTGATCGAAGCGTCGGAGCCTGGAGATTTCTTCTATCTCGACCCGCCGTACCAAGGGACCAGTTTAGGACGCGACACCAGATATATAGCGGGTGTGACCCGTGACCGTATCATCGAAGCTTTAACGGTTTTGAACGAGCGTGACAGTCCCTTCATATTGAGTTATGACGGTTCCTGTGGTGATCGGAATTACGGGGACCGTTTGCCGAATGAGCTTGCCGAGCGTGTCCTGCTAGACGTCGGGAGGTCGAGCCAGGCAACTCTAAACGGAAATGATCGGAACACAATTGAATCGCTATACATCTCTCACAGTCTGGTCCCAGCAAGCGTGGGCGGTAGAGTCATGGTGTTAGGTGATTTTGAACCACGCGTGCCAGTCACTGAATTCTTGTTTTGATTTCGTCGCATAGTGTGCGGCCGTTCCGGTTCGCGGATGATTTTATGGTTTCAAACGTCCTGACCTCATCCCCGGTCCAAATAAGGTCGACACGCCGTTCCGGCCTCGATGCGACGTGCGTATAACCGTCGGGGTTCGCCCAGTAACAAGAACTGCAGACATTGAAGTCCTTTACTTCGAGCCAGTTTTGGCAATGCTCGCATTCCCAGGATTTCTTGCGATTACAAGACCCGTCGAGCACCTGGTACGGATCGTCTTCATTGCGTTGGGATTCTCCCGCTACCTCAAAAGGGATTCGGTGGTCGAGTTGAAGATTAGTCGCACCGTTGCATAAATTGCATTTGGAGCCCTTCCGCTCGATGATGGCATCGCGTTCCTTTTTCGCGATCACAATCCTTCCCGTTTTTGAAGGGTCGAGTTCGCGTTCGTCGAAGATGTAAGAAGCGATCCTTTGCCCGTCGTCTCGCTTTATTGCGACTCGCTTGAGTGCTATACCAACTTCTACTACGTCGCGGGCGGCGCGCGGCGGGTGATCGTAACCCGCTTTTTGCAGTTCGGTGGTTGAAATGCTACCCTTCTCGACGAGGGCGTCGAGAACAACCCGTGCGCGCTTGTTTGTGATGGAGTTGATTCGCTCAAGGAGTTTCTCGGGGAACTTCGGACTTTCAGGCATCGAAGAGCTCTTTCACTGGGACTCCCAATGCCGAAGCGATGATATTTATGTTGACGAGGCTTATATTGCGCTCGCCGCGCTCGACGCTGCCTATATATGTACGGTCAAGTCCGCACACAAACGCCAGGCCTTCTTGGGAGAGTCCCTTTTTCTGACGCAGTTCCCTAACGCGCGAACCAAATGTTCTCTGGATTTCATTTTCGTCAAGGGAATGCATGGTTCGATCAAAGCAGCGTGGATGCATTTAAGTCTACGGACTTTACGTAGCTTTCCAGGTGGCGAGCAAGAAGAGTTAGTCCTGTTCTTCTGGAACATGCTGTTGAATCAAAGCGCAGATCAAGTGGCTCTCCAGTCAATAGTCAATCGCCGGAATGGGGTCACCATTCGCCTGTCTGCCGGCGAACTCCTCCAGGCGTCGCTTCCGGGGCGAGGTTCGGGCATAATGAGTGTAGAGAGATTTTTACCAGACGCTGTCAGCAGGTTCCGCTCCTCCCCCCTTGAATAGGCCTTACGTGGAAGCACACGGCCCTTGGGCCCGCAGGAAATCTGTGCCCTGACGCGCGCCGGCCCACAAAAGGACACCTACACCATGCCATTGAACTGCGGAATCGTTGGTTTGCCCAACGTCGGCAAGAGCACTATTTTCAACGCCCTGACAAGCGCCAAAGCGCAGGCGGCCAACTATCCGTTTTGCACCATCGACCCCAACACGGGCGTTGTCTCGGTTCCCGACGAGCGGCTCGATCGCATCACGGCGTTTGTGAAGCCCAACCGCACGGTGCCCACCACCATGGAGTTCATCGACATCGCCGGGCTGGTGGAGGGTGCGAGCAAGGGTGAAGGGCTGGGCAACCAGTTTCTGGGCCATATCCGCTCAACCGACGCCATCTGTCACGTGGTGCGCTGCTTCGACGATCCCAACGTGATTCACGTGGCCGGCGGGGTCAATCCGCTGCACGACATCGACATCATCGACACCGAGTTGCTGCTGGCCGACCTTGAGATCTTGGAAAAGCGCTGGGCCAAGGTCGAAAAGTTGATCAGGAACACAGTAGACCCCAAGATCAAAGCCGAGGCCGAAGCGCTGAAGAAGCTGCTGGAAGCCGTGCAGGCGGGGCGTCCTGCGCGTGTGGTCGAGTTGACTGAGGAAGAAATTGCGGCGGCCTACGACCTGCACCTGATTACCATGAAGCCTGTGCTCTATGTGGCCAACGTGGACGAAGCCGGGTTGAAAGACGGCAACGCGTGGATCGGCGCAGTTGAGCAGCGCGCCGCGGAAAGCAACGCCCAGGTGGTGCGCATCTGCGGGGCGCTGGAAGCGGAGATCGCGCTGCTGGAACCGGCAGAACGCGACGAGTTCCTGGCCGATTTGGGACTAACCGAGCCGGGGTTGAATCGCCTGATTCACTCCGCCTACAAGCTGCTGGGTCTGATTACCTACTTCACCTCAGGGGTGCAGGAAGTCCGGGCTTGGACCATCCCGAATGGGGCCAAGGCTCCCCAGGCGGCGGGCGTGATTCACTCGGATTTCGAGCGCGGCTTCATCAAGGCCGATGCCTATCACTGCGAGAATCTCTTCTGCTTCGGCAGCGAACAGGCCGTGAAGGAAAAGGGGCTCTATCGCTCGGAGGGCAAGGAGTACGTGGTGAAGGACGGCGATATTCTGTTCTTCAAATTCAACGTTTGAGGGGTTGGGGCCGTGCTCTTCCAGGCGCCCAAACCAAGGCGGCCAAAACAGAGTCTTGACAATGCCGACGCTGCGATTCGTCCGGCGCCTGTCTGGGCGGATCAACCCGGCAAGCCGCGGCATCTAAACTGAAGCTGATGACGCCTGAAACAGACGTAGCAAACAAGAGGCCTGTGAGCGCCTTCCCCGGCAGCTCGAACTACTCTCATGCCTGGAGGGCGTTGAAGCACAGGAACTTTCGGCTGTTTTTTGGCGGCCAGAGCATCTCGCTGATCGGCACGTGGATGACGCGGGTGGCTACCTCGTGGCTGGTTTACAAGCTGACCAAGTCGGCCTTGTTGCTGGGGACGGTGGGCTTTGCCGGGCAGATTCCAACTTTTCTGCTGGCGCCGCTGGCGGGCGTAATCGTAGACCGCATGGATCGGCGCAAGGTGCTGGTGTGGACCCAGTCGGTGTCCATGGTGCAATCGCTGCTGCTGGCCTGGCTGGCGCTTTCCAATCGCGCAACGATCGGCGAAATCCTGGCCCTGAGCGCGGTGCAGGGCGTAGTCAACGCCTTCGACATGCCTGGCCGCCAGTCGTTCATGGTCAAGATGGTGGAGGACAAGGCCGATCTGTCGAACGCCATCGCCATCAACTCGTCCATGGTGAATGTGGCGCGGCTGGTCGGGCCGTCGTTGGCGGGCATGTTGATTGCCGTCACGAACGAGGGCTGGTGCTTCCTGGTGGATGGCGTAAGTTACACAGCGGTGATTGCCTCGCTGCTGATGATGCGGTTGGCGCCGGTTGAGGAGCAGGGTCACACCACCACCATGATGGCGCAGTTACGCGAAGGCTGGGTTTACGTGGCGAACTTTGCGCCCATCCGCACTATCCTGATGCTGTTTGCGCTGCTGAGCTTGATGGGCTGGCCGTTCATGGTGCTGATGCCGATCTTTGCCGTGCAGGTGCTGCATGGGGGCCCGCACACGCTGGGATTCCTGATGGGCGCGGTGGGGGTGGGGTCGCTGGCCTGCGCGCTAAGTATGGTGATGCGCCGCTCGGTGCGCGGGCTGACCAAGATGCTGCCCATTGGAGCGGCGGCCTTCGGTGCGGGGCTGGTGTGCTTCGGGCTGTCGCACGCCATGTGGGTTTCGATGGCGATGATGCTGGTGACGGGTTTCGGCATGATGCAGGGCTTGACGGCCAGCAACACAATCTTGCAGACGCTGGTGGACGAAAAGATGCGCGGCCGGGTCATGAGCTACTACACCATGGCTTTTGTGGGGATGGCGCCGTTTGGCAGCCTGCTGGCCGGCGGGCTGGCCCACGTGATTGGCGCGGAACGAACGGTGATCGCCAGCGGAGTGGCGTGCATTCTGGGTTCGCTGTGGTTCTGGACGCGGCTCAAAGGCATTCGCGATCAGATGCGGCCGATCTACGAGCGGTTGGGGATTGTGCCGGTACCGAATCTCGCAGTGGAAGAGGCGGCGGAGGGTTAGCGAGAAAGCGGAGCTAGCGGGGTTGGCGGAGTTGGCGGGGTAGACGGTTTAGGATGATTGGGAAACACGAGGGCGAGACGGCATGGGATTGAACGAAGACCTGGAACGAGTGGCGCACCAGGAGCACGAACTGCGCTTGCCGCGACTGGATGCGCAAGTAGCCTGGGAACTGGGCAGCCGGCTGCGGTCGATGGCCGAAGAGCGCGGTCTCGCAGTTGTGATCGACGTGCGGCGATTCGGGCAGCCGTTGTTTTATGCTGCGCTGGAAGATACCACGCCGGACAATGTGGAGTGGGTGCGGCGCAAGGTGAATGTGGTGGCGCGCTTCCATCGCAGTTCGTACCTGATCGGGTTGAAGCTGGCAGCCAAGAATGAGACGCTCACCGCCCAGCAGGGCCTGGCGCTGGCCGACTATGCCACACATGGCGGGTCGTTTCCGCTGACGGTGGAAGGAGCGGGCGTGGTGGGGTGTGTCACCGTCTCCGGATTGCCGCAACGCGCCGACCATGAACTGGTGGTTGAGGCGTTGTGCGGGATGCTGGGGCGTGAGTATGGTGCTCTGAAGCTGGGGACGGAGTAGGAAACAGCAAGCCGGCGGGTCAGCAGATCAGGGTCTGGATTCGCGGGTTTGCAGGTTTCAAATGCGAGGACCTTCGACTGGCTTGGGACCCCAACAAGTTAAGGGAGCGTGAAAGCGTGATCGGCAAGATCCTCAAGTATTTTGGGATTTCGATCGTTTGCCTGCTTCTTGCCGCCATCGCGACAGGGCTGCTGTGCCGCGAATGGCTTCAACATAAGGTGCAGAAGGGGCGGGTAATCACCTCTGCCAACGGCATCGATAGCCTGGAGCGGATACGCATCGGGGGCATCGACCAGTGGATCGATCTGCGCGGCCAGGACGTGCGCAATCCGGTGCTGCTGTTTATCCATGGCGGCCCGGGCATGGCCTTCATCCCCATGGCGCATTCGTTCCAGACCCCCTGGGAGAAGGACTTCACGGTGGTGGAGTGGGACCAGCGCGGGGCGGGAAAGACCTACGCTTCGAACAGCAAGAACGTGCTGCGCAAAACCATGAACGTGGCGCAGATGGAGCAGGACACGCTGGAGGTCGTCAACTATCTGCGCGACCGGTTCAAGCAGGACAAGATCGTGGTGGTCGGTCACTCCTGGGGCAGCGTGCTGGGATTGTGGCTGGCCCACGAGCACCCGGAGCTGCTCTACGCCTATGTGGGCGTCGGCCAAGTGGTGAACATGCGGCAGAATGCCGAGACCATCTATCACGACACACTTGAGCAGGCGCGGGCCAACCGCAATTGGCAGGCGGTGAAGGACCTGGACGCCATCGATCCCTATCCGCCGGCGAACCCCGACCTCAACAAGCTGGGAACCGTGAACGGCTGGGCGGGTCGGCTGTTGGGACCGCCTCGCAATGGACCTGCCTTCACCGATACCGGAAGGATTGTAACGGCCCTGATCTCGTCTCCGGAATACTCTCTGGCCGATGACTTCGCCTATCTCCGCGGTTCGATGTTCTCAGCCGAAGTACTGCTTCCCGAGACGATGAAGATCGATCTGACACAACTGGGCACCGACTACCGCGTGCCGGTGTTCTTCTTTGAAGGAAGACACGATCCGTACTGCCGGCCTGCCCTGGTGTCGGACTTCAGCCAGAAGATCGCAGCTCCGCAAAAGGAAGTGGTGTGGTTCGAGCAGTCCGGGCATTTCCCCTTCTTTGAAGAGAAACAGAAGTTCCAGGACGAACTGGAGCAAAAGGTTCTGCCGCTGACCGGCGGCTTGGCCCCGACCGAGGTAGCTCGTTGACGCTGGCGGCTCGGTCGCAGACTTTTCCAGGAAGATCAGAGGCCGTCGGGGCTTTCAGTCTTTTGAATCAAAGCGACGAAGAAGCCGTCGGTGTGAAAAGCGCCGGGCAGCAGTCGAAGCGTGCCCTCGGCAGTGAGCGAATCTCTCAACCCCTGGGCGGCCTCGGGAACCAGGATGCCCTGGGCAAGCATCGCGTCGAGGCGGGGTTGCAGGGAGACGATGCGGGCTCCGGGCGTAGCAGCCAATACAGCGGCGACCACCTGCTCGTTTTCTTCCGGCTCGAGTGAGCAGGTAGAGTAGACGACGCGGCCACCAGGGCGCACGGCACGCAGGGCAGCTGTGAGGATCTCCTGCTGGCGCTTTGCTTGGCGGGGCAACTCTTCAAGTCGCAGGCGGTGGCGAATTTCCGGGTTGCGGCCCAGTGTGCCGGTGCCGCTGCAGGGCACATCAACCAGAGCCAAATCGAAGACCGATTCTTCTTCAAGCGTGGCAGCGTCAACCAGTCTGCACTCCACTCGATCGCCGAGCGGGGCCAGGCGCAGGCGCAACTGTTCGCACCGGGTCGAGCTGGAATCGCAAGCCAGGATGCGGGCTTGGGGATTGCGCTCGGCCAGGATCAGAGTCTTGCCGCCGGGGGCTGCGCAGCAGTCCAGGATCGCGCTTCCCTGTCCTGCCAGCTCGGCCACCAACTGCGAGCCCTCATCCTGAAGGCGGATGCGGCCCGCCTTGAACGCCGGTGTGGCGACAATGTCGCCGGAGAGCACGCTACGGGCTGCGGTGAGGAGTTCACCGGGCTCCAGGTAAATGGCGTCTTTGGCCAGTTCCGTCTCGACGGTGCGATCTTCAAGGCGAACGGTCAGGACCGGCTGCGACTGGCCATGGCGGCAGAGGTCGCGGGTGGCTTCGAGGCCATAGAAGCGGACCCAACGCTCGACCATCCAGAGGGGGTGGGCCTGGGCGATGGCCAGAGCCGATGGCGTTGCCTCCGGGGCTAAAGCTCCGGTCTTCTCTGCTGGGCTTTCGGCACGACTGAAGCCGTGCCCTGACACTTCTTGCCCCGCGGAAGCCCTTTCCGCGGCACACGGAGTATCTAAGGCCACTAGCGGCTGGAGGGCTTTCGGCTCCCGGAGCCCGTTTGTATCGTTCGGGGCGGCGGCCAGTTTGCGGAGGACGGCGTTGACCATACCCGAGGCGAACTTGTGGCCGGATTGCTTGGCCAGTTCCACGCTCTCGTCAATGGCGGCGCGGGCGGGAATGCGGTCGAGGTGGAGGAGTTGGAAGGCGCCCAGTCGCAGGGCGATGCGTATCTCCGGGTCGAGCTTGCCGTTGGGGCGCTTGAGCAGGGAATGCAACTGGTGGTCGAGATGAATCTGCCAGCGGAGGACGCCGAGCACCAGGCTTGTGGCCAGGTTGCGGTCGGCGGTAGGCAGGGAGTTCACGGCCTTGGTGCGCAGCAGTTCGTCGGAGTGGGTTTGGCCGCGTTCGACGGCCATGAGGATTTCAAAAGCGGCCTTGCGGGCCGGGGAGAGGACGCCCATGGCTTTGGCACGGGACTTAACCAACGGAGGAGTTTTCATGCGGATTGAGCCCCAAGCCGGACGCCGTCGGCGATGGCATTGCCACGCAGAAAGTCGGCGGCCGGGAGGCGGGTTTTGCCTTCCAGTTGCAGTTCAAGCAGTTCGAGCCAGGTGTTTTGGGCGCAGGCGACGAAAAGACGGTGGTTTTCGATGTGGACCTGGCCAGGTTGAGCGGCCGGCTTTGAGAACGCGGCAACATCCATGCAATGCACGATCAGCTTTTTGCCGTCGAGCGCGGTAAAAGCGCCGGGCCAGGGCTGAAAGCCGCGCCAGCGATTCTTCAGATCCTGTGCGGTTCGATTGAGGTCCATGCGGCCGTCTTCGCGGGTGAGAATCGGGGCCAGGGTGGCCTGGGTGTGGTCTTGAGGGTTGGGCTGGATGGAGCCGTTCTCCAGCCCGGCAAGGGTTTCGAGCATCAGGGGTGCGCCGGTTCGGGCCAACAGATCGAAGATGTCGGTAGCGTCCTGATCCGTGGAGATGGGGAGGGTCTGCTGCAGGAGAATGGGGCCGGTGTCGAGGCCTTCTTCCAGCAGCATGGTGGTATTGCCCGTAACTGCATCGCCCATAGCCACAGCCCACTGGATGGGCGCTGCGCCGCGGTATTTGGGAAGCAAAGATCCGTGCAGGTTGATGCAGCCCAGGCGGGGCAGGGCCAGCATCCAGGGTGGGACGATGCGGCCATAAGCCACGACTACGATGGCTTCCGGCGCGATGGACTCAAGCTGAGCGCGGAATTCCAGGTTGTGGCGGATCTTCTCCGGCTGGGTGACGGGGACGCCGGCGGCAAGGGCAGCCAGCTTGACCGGGGGCGCGGTCCGGATCTGTTTGCGGCCAACGGGGCGGTCGGGCTGGGACACGACGAGAGGGATTTGGTGACCGGCCGCTAACAGGGCCTGGAGGGTGGGAACGGCGAATGTGGGAGTACCGCAGAAGACGATTTTCATGGGGACTCCGGGACGGTGGTCAGTTGTCAACGATCAGGGGGAGGCTCCCAGGTCTCAAAATCGAAACCTGGGGCACCCGGTCTGGGTTTACCAGTTGCCTTCGCGCTGCAGTTTGCGGATCTTGCGCAGGGTGATGTCGCGCTTGAGGGCGCTCATGCGGTAGATGAACAACATGCCGTCCAAGTGGTCGATCTCATGCTGGAAACAACGCGACAGCAGGTCCTCGCCATCCATCTCGAACCACTTGCCGTGTTCATCCTGGGCGCGAATGCGGACTTTGGCGGCGCGCACCACTTTCTCGCGGATATCGGGGAAACTGAGACAGCCTTCTTCCTCGTAGAGCCTTCCCTCTTGGAAGATGACCTCGGGGTTGACCAGCACCAGCCTGTCTTTGGGGTCCTTGCCCATGCTTAGGTCAATGACGGTGACGCGTTTGGAGACATCAACCTGAGGAGCGGCGAGGCCCACCCCCTGATTGGCATAGGTGGTCTCAAACATATCGGCCACCAGCTTGCGCAGTTCTGCATTGAATTCGGTGACCGGTTCACCAGGCTGCGACAGCACCGGCTCGGGAAATTTCACAATCTTGAGAATCATCGTCTTGTTTTCAGTAGCTCCGTATCTGTTCGATGTAGCCGAGAAAATTCCGTTTCATTTCAGTGGCCGAGTCGCCGCCGAATTTCTGCTGGGCCTGGGCGGCTACGGTAAGGGCGACCATCGACTCGCCCACCACGCCGGCGGCGGGTACTACGCAAATATCGGAACGCTCATAGCTTGCGCTGGTTGTTTCCCGGGTGTCAAAGCGAACCGATTCCAGCGGGCGGCGCAGCGTGGAGATGGGCTTCAGGTAGCCGCGGACCACAATGTCTTCGCCGTTCGAAACCCCGCCCTCGATGCCGCCGGCGTTGTTCTGGGGACGGGTAAAACGGGTGGGGTTGCCGTTGGGCTGAGGCGCGTAGTGAATGGGGTCGTGAACCTTGGAGCCGAACCACTCGGCGCCGTTGACGCCGCGGCCGATTTCGACGGCCTTGACCGCCTGAATGCTCATGACCGACATGGCCAGCAGACCGTCCAGTTTCTCGTCCCAGTTGACATAGGTGCCGAGGCCGGCAGGCACGCCGCGTACTACCACTTCAAAGATGCCGCCCACCGTATCGCCGGTGCGGGAGACCTCTTCGACCTCTTCTTTCATGCGGGCTTCGGTGGCCGGGTCGACGCAGCCCAGCATGACTTCGTCCTTGGCAGCCAGGGCCACGATCTCGTCCCAGGTGGCGGCGCGTTCCAGTTCCACGCGGCCCACGCGAATGACGTGGCTCGCTACTTCGATTCCGAGCGTGCGAAGAAAGAGTTTGGCCAAAGCGCCGGCGGCAACACGCGATGTGGTTTCGCGAGCCGAGGCGCGCTCCAGCACGTAACGGGCGTCGGGGAAATCGTATTTGAGGGCACCGGCCAGATCGGCATGGCCTGGCCTGGGCGAAGCCACTGCCTGGTGTTTGGCAGGGTCGCCGGTCTCAACCGGGAGTTTCTCTTCCCAATTCTTCCAGTCGCGGTTGACAATCTCGATGGCCACCGGGGAGCCGATGGTCTTGCCGTGCCGCACGCCGCTCAGGATGTGGGCCTTGTCGGTTTCGATCTTCATGCGGCCGCCGCGGCCATAGCCCTGCTGCCGGCGCCACAGTTCGCGGTTCACGAAATCCAGGTCGACGGGGACGCCGGCGGGAAGTCCGGAGACGAGGGCAATGAGAGCCTCTCCGTGGGACTCGCCGGCGGTTGAGAAACGAATCATATTGATTCGATTGTAACGGGCAGAAACACAGATAGGAAATTGGCGCCCCCGGAAGCTGGTTCGCAACCTGCCGCCTGCGCTTCATCCCGGGGCGTTTCTACTGCCCCATCAGAAAAGCAATCTGCATCTTGCATTCCGACACCCCGGCCTCGACGCCGGCTGCCGCGTAGAGGTAGCTGGCCTCCTGCCACAACAGCAGCGCTTCCTCTCCCGCCCCGTTACCGTCCTTCAGCAGGGCAAACCCGCGAAGCGCATTCGCCAGATCGAGACCCGGGGCATCCGGGTTGCTGCGGTAAATCTCCAGAGCCTCGTTATACGCCTTTTCCGCATCCGCGGACCTCTTCTGCTCGCGCAGGATGTCGGCAATGTGGCGGATGGTATGTGCCAGTCCCACCTGGGCATCGAGTTCGCGATAGATCGCAGCCGCCTGGCGGTAGCAATCGATCGCGGTGCTGGAGTGGTGCAGGTCGCGTTCCACTTGGCCAAGAGCATTGAGCGCCTTCGCCAGCAGGGGCGGATTCTTGACCCAGCGGCACTCGGCCACCGCCTGGGCGTACAACTCCTGCGCCTCCACAAGGCGGTGCTCGGCGCGAGCTTCCCGCCCTTTTACCAGCAATGTTTCCGGATCGAACACTTGGCTCAGACTACCATGCAGCGACATAGTTGCGCTGCAGTGCCCGCATGGCAGAGCCTGTTCCCTATTCCCTGTTCCCTGGCCCCTCGCTTACGATGAAACCCATGAGCTACTTCCTCTTCAAGACCGAGCCCAACGTGTACTCCTTCGACGACTTTCTGCGGGACGAGGAGACCGTCTGGGACAACGTGACCAACACCACCGCGGTGAAGTATCTGCGCGAGATGAAGGCCGGGACCAAGTGGATCTTTTATCACACCGGCGAGGAGCGCACCGCGGTGGGCACCGGGGCCGTGCTGAGCGTAGACCCCACCGACCCCAAGGTACCAATCGTCAAAGTCAAGGTGGGCAAGCGGCTCAAGCACCCCAAAACCCTGGCCGCCATCAAGGCCGAGCCGCTGTTTGCGAAATCGCCGCTGGTGATCATCGGGAGGCTGTCGGTGGCTCCGCTGACCGAGGAGCAGTGGGAGTGGTTTCTGGGGTAGCCACCTGCGGTGGGATAACTCCACCTGCGGTGGGGCCCACTGGCTTCGCCGTTCTGTCCCCCGCTTTGCGGAACTATTCTTGACCATCAGCCGAATTGGACCGATCCGGCATTGCCTTGAATAGCACCAAGTGCTACCCCACAGTCATGCCCAGCACGAACGGCATGCGAGAGCGCGTATTTAAGATGGCCTGGTTTGCCAAGGCTTCGCGGAAGGCACGCATTCTGGATGCGGAGCTTTGTTCGGCGATCCGGCAAGCGATGCTGGGCCAGGCCGACGATCTGGGCGGCGGAGTCTTCAAGAAACGGCTGGGAGATCCTTTGGCTGTTGCAGGACAGTTTGTGGATGGAGATTTGCCATGGCCAAGAATAGAAAATACAAGAGCGACGCCCTTGAGGCGATTCATTCCTCGGCCTCTGCGATGTTCCGGGTTGGGGCTATCGACAAGGCTACCATGCGCGAATTCGACGCCTCCTGCCTTTCGGTTCCCGCCCCGTTAGAACCGGAACGCATCAAGCAGATTCGCGAGAGTCAGAACGTGAGCCAGCCGGTCTTTGCGCGCTATCTCAACACCAGCGAATCCACGATCGAGAAGTGGGAGACCGGCGCCAAGAAGCCCAGCGGCATGGCCCTCAAGCTATTGGATATCGTGGAAAAGCACGGGTTGAAAATGCTGGCCTGAAGGGCCGCTGAGATCGAGGAAGTCAAGCAATCCCAGGTCTCGGTTTTGAGACCTGGGAGTCCACGACGCACCGGTTTCTGTTCCTGTTCCCTGTTGCCTATTCCCTGCCTTCCCCCAGCCAACGCTTGGTATTCAGCAACTGCCGCTGATCCAGAGCCCACACCTTGCCGGTCATCTCGTCGGGCCCTTTGCCTTCGCGGAGGCACTTGTCGAACTCGCCCTGCACGGCTTGCATCTTGGCGTCGAGGTCGTCGAGGAAGTTCAACACCAGGGCTTCGGGGATCATGGGCAGCTTGGGCGAACCGAACTCCAGCTTGCCGTGATGGCTCAGGATGATGTGCAGCACCAGCGTTTTCAGTTTGGGTGGGAAGTTGGGCAGGCTGTCCATGGTGCGCTCCGCCAGCGCCGACCCGATTTGGATGTGCCCCAGCAGCGTGCCTTCGAGCGTGTACTCGAAGCCGATCTCCCAACTCAGTTCGCGGACCTTGCCGATGTCGTGCAGAATCACGCCGGTCAGCACCAGGTCGCGATCGACGAGGGGATAGTGCGGCACCACGCGATCAGCCAGGGTGCAGAGGCTAACCACGTGCTCCAGCAGACCGCCGAGCCAGGCATGGTGAAGCTGCTTGGCGGCAGGGGCTTCGCGATAAGCCTGCGCCAGCGCGGGATCGGACAGGATCGCGGTGAGCAGGCGCTTGAGGTCGGGGTTGGCGAGGCTGTCGACGAAGCCCAGAAGCTGCCGCCAAAGCATGTCCACATCGAGAGTGGTGGACGGCATCATGTCCATCTTGTCGACTTCGGCAGGCTGCGCCAGTCGAAGCTGGTCGATCTTCATCTGCAGCCGGTCGTCGAAGCGCGAGACGCTGCCGCGCGCCTTCACCATATCGCCCTTGTCGAAGTCCTTGGCGATACGCGGGTCGCCCGGCTCCCAGATGCGGCCTTCGAGCTGGCCGGTCTTGTCGCAGAGGATGACATTGAGATAGGGCTTGTTGGTCTTGGTAGTCCGCTGCTGCTTGAGCAGCACCAGAAAGTAGCCGTCGCAGGATTTGCCGTCTTCAAACGAGGCCAGATCGGCAACATAAATGTCTTTCATTCAGATACCCTTGGCTGGTCAGGAACAGGATTCATCCGAATCCAAGCCGTGACCTGCGGGGCAAGAATACCACCTTAACCAATTCGGCCCTGGTGTGCGGATCAACGCGGGGTCACGGACTCCCCTGCGAGAAGCGCGGTAATCAGCGTGCCTTGCGCGTCGACTGCGACCAGATTCGCGGGATTGCCGACGGTCAGAGAGCCGGCTCGATCTTCGAGCCCGGTCATGGCGGCCGGGTTGGTGGTGAGCAGGCGCAGAGCCTGTTCAACGGGTGCGCCGGTAAACCGCACAAAATTCGCGAGAGCGCGATCGAGTGTCAGTACGCTGCCGGCCAGCACGCCACCGGCCGTAGCTCTTCCATGGGCAACGGTTACGGCAAACCCGCCCAGTTGGTATTCGCCGTCGGGCATTCCGGCAGCGCTCATGGCATCGGTCACCAGCAGGGCGAGCCCGGGGCCTTTGGCTCTCCACCACAGCTCAACCATCTCGGGAGCGGTGTGAATGCCGTCGCAGATGAGTTCGGCAAAAAGCTCGTCGCAGGTGAGCGCGATGCCCAGAATGCCGGGCTCGCGATGATCCAGGGGGCGCATGGCGTTGAAGGTGTGGGTGGCGCTGACCGCCCCGGCGGCAATGGCCTTGCGGGTCTCGCCGGCGGTGGCGTTGGAGTGGCCCAGCGAGATGCGCACGCCGCGCGCGGTTGCGTGCGCGGCCAGTTCTGCAGCGCCGTCCAATTCTGGCGCCAGGGTCATGAGGCGGACATGGCCTTCGGCAGCCTCAAAGAAGCGGTCGAAGAGAGCGATATCGGGCGCCAGCAGATCGGCCGGCGGGTGAACGCCGCGCTTTACATGGGATAGAAACGGACCCTCGAGGTGGATGCCGAGCGGGCGCGCCTGGCCATCGCCGGGGGTTCTCGCCAGCATCCTGGCAAGGCCGGAGAGTGCGCGCAGGGTAGTGTCCACGGGTGCTGTGACGGTGGTGGCCAGGAAGCTGCCCGTTCCGCGCGAAGAGAGAAAACTGCCTATGGCGGCGAAAGCTTCCGGAGTGGCTTCCATCACGTCGTGGCCGGCGCAGCCATGAATGTGCACGTCAAAGAACGCTGGGGCTAGTGTGGCGCCAGGGTAGTCCAGAACACGGTCTCCGGCGGGCAATTCACTCTCGGCGCGCGTGGAGATGGAGGCGATCCGCCCGTCTTCAACCACCACGATGGGCTGGTGGCGGAGCCTCGTTCCGTCCCAGAGCATGGCTGCGGTGATGACGGTGCGCGAGCCCGGAGTCGCGGCGCTTCCGCTTTTTGGATCGGAGTTGGACGCAATGGGCGCGATAGAGGGCGTGCTGTCTTGATTCTTCATGGCCTGCTAATTCCACACTAGGGAAGATATCGGGAGGCGTTGGAAGGTTTCTTCGTGGCCTCGAGGGTAGAAAGTCGACTTTAACACCGGGAAGCGGAGAAAGGGAAAGGGCGCAAGCGAGAGTGCGCCCTTTCAAATTGTTTGAATTTCGTTCCGGAGGCGGGAGTCACCGGAACGAAGATTGCTTACCTTGGTTAGAAGTTGAGTTTGAGCGAGAGTTCGATCTCGCGGCCGGGGTTAGAGCCATCCAGCAGGCCGTAGACGCCGACGGTGCCGTATCCGCCGCCGGTGTAGCCGGTGGTACGCTTGCCGGTGCAATATTCGCACGAGCTGTAGTTGTCGTCCCAGGTGTTGGGGATGCTGAAGATGGGTGTGTTGGTGAGGTTGACGAACTGGGCCATGAAGGTCATGTTCGTTTTCTCGGTGATGGGGAAGCTCTTGGTGAGGTTGAGGTCTGAGGTTTTCAGGCCGGGACCGCGCAGAGAGCCTACCTGGCAGTTGCCGAATTGTCCGTTCGCCTGATCTTCAACAGCGGCAGGATTCAAGTCGAGCACACCGATGCTGGTGCCGATTTGTACCATCTGGTTGCCTTGGCTTGACTTGACGCCGGCTATGCAGCTTGCGCGCGGCACATAGGATGGAGCAGTGAGCGACGATGCGGAGTTGGGGTTGAAGGAGCCCATCCATTCGCCGGCATAGGGTGTAATGGCAAAGCCGGAGCGGAGAGTTCCGTCGAGCGCCACATTCCAGCCGCCGACGACTTCATCGACAGCCTTCGGTGCGTTGGACAAGAACATTCTGCCGTGACCGAAGGGGAGATTGTAGAGAGCGTAACCGTTGAACGCTGCCGCGGCATCGATGGTGCACTTGCCGTAGTCGCCCTTGGGGTCGTATTCGTTCTGGAAGAAGTTGCCGCCGCCCTCGTTCTGCTGTTCGCCGGTTCCTTCTTCGTCGCCGTAAGAGCCGAAGTAGCCCAGCGAGTTGCTCAAGCACTTCGACCAGGTGAAGTTGGCTTGCAGATCGAGCCCGTGGAAGTTCTTCTGGCTCAGGGTAGCTTCCATCGCTTCGTAGCGGGAGATGGCGTCAGAGGCGTTAAAGCGCGCCTGGGCCACGCCGGCGTTGATGAGGTTCTTCATGAACGGGCCCTGAACGGCCTGTCCGGCGGCGTTGAGTTGCTTCTGGTTATACCAGTAGATGTCGGACATGTGGTCGTCCTTGTTGCCCACATAGCCGATCGACGCGGTGAGGTTGTTCTTGAACTGGTGCTGCACGGTCATGTTCCACTGCTGGTTCATGGCGGGGCGCAGGTTGGGATCGGTGGCGTGCGTTACCGCGCCGCTGAGGCAAGGCGAAGGAGTGCCGTTGGTGCCCGCTGCAACCAATTGGGCCGTGGTGCAGGAACTCTGATAGGGAGAGAAGCCTGCGTCGAGCCCATATTGCGGATAGAGCAGGTTGTTTCCCGAGCTGTTGACCTGGTTGATGAGAATGGAGTTGGGAGGATTGATGACCGCCATGTTGCCGATGCCGTTGCCTTCCATGTAGCTGGAGATGGTATAGGCGCCACGAACCACGGTTCCGGGAGCGAATGCAGGAGACCAGGCAAAGCCGATGCGGGGCTGCAGATCGCCGATTCCATAGTAGGTGTTGTAGTTGGTGCCGATCTCCGGAGTGCCGCTCACCTTGTCGAAGTTGATGTTGTTGCTTGCGGTTTTATCGCCACGGGGGGTGACGACTTCGTAGCGAAGTCCGAGATTCAAGGTAAGTCCATTGCGCACCTGGTAGGTATCCTGGAGGAACCCGGCAAAGAGGCTGTTGGTGAGGTGGAATTTGATGGGTTCGCCCACCTGCACGGTTTGGGGCAAGCCCAGCAGGAAGTCGGCGTAGGGAACGCCAACACCCTTGTCGTTGCCGGTGTATTGGCCGGTGAAATTGAACGCGCCCGCTTCGCCGTTATTGCCCGCATAGGTGTCGTTCATTGCATAGTGATAAACCTCAAATCCGGTATGAATCGAGTGCCGGCCGCGCGTCCACGTGAGGGCGTCTTCCGCTTCGTAGGTGGTGTCGTGGAAGATCTCGACGCCGTCGGTGTTGCCGATTGAACCGATGCCGAAGGACATGGCGGGCAGAATGCCGACCGGGACGCCGGGAAGGCCGATCTGGGTGTTGACGTTGCCGGCCGAAGCCATGGTGTATTGCGCATCGTTGGCCGGGAAGATCTGCACGCCCACGCGGAAGTCGTTCACCAGGGTGGGGCCGATGGTGCGCGCGTAGTCGAACACCATGTTCTTGAGGGGATATTCGCGTTCCAGGTTCGGGCTCAGCACGTCGGTGCCGTTGCTTTGGATGACGTGGGTATACATCTGGGAATAGCGCCCCATGATGTGGTCGGCCTGCGTGGCTTGCCAGTCGATCTTCAGATCGCCCTGGAAGTTATGCGTGAATCCGCTCTGCTGATAGTTCTGCGTGGTGTATTGATTGATGAATGCAGGAAGGCTGACCAGCTTGCGGGCCACCTGGCTGACATTGCCCACTGCGATGCGGTTATAGGGAATGAAGGCGCGGCTGCCGGTGGCAACGCCGTTTGAAGGCATATAGAGCTGGCCGCCGCCGATGCACTGGCCGCCGCCGTTGAACACGCCGCCGCTGTCGGTGCAAAACGAGCCCAGGTCATAGTAGCCCGTGGTGGCGGCGTTCTTGCCGATCCAGTCGGTGGTGGTGGGCATCAACGAGTTGGGTTGCGAGGTAGCGGGCTGGTTGAAGAGCGAAGTTTCCTGGTCGGCAAAGAAGAAGAGCTTGTCTTTGACGATGGGCCCGCCGACGAAGCCGCCGAATTCGTTCCAGCGAACCACGGGACGGGGCAGCACGGCGGAAGTCTGTCCGGGAATCACCAGAAAACCGTTGGCCTTGTCTTGCCAGGTATTGGCGTTGAAAGCGTCGTTGCGGATGTACTCGAACAGTCTGCCGTGAAACTGATTGGTTCCGGACTTGATGGACTCCACGATGACGCCGCCGGCATAGCTGCCGTAGTCGGTGGGAGCGTTGCTGGTGATGATGTTGAATTCCTGAATGGCGTCGGGGCTGGGAGTGTAAGCCACGTCGTTGTTGTCGGGCTGGTTCACGTCCATGCCGTCGAGGGTGAAGTTGTTGTCTTGTTCGCGGGCGCCGTTGACATAGGGGCGGCCGGTGCCGAAGGTGGTCTGCGGCGACTCGAAGGCGAAGATGTTGGAGGTGAGGACGCCAGGGGCCAGCAGCGTCAACTGGTTGATGTCGCGCGTGGCCATGGGCAGAGTTTCCACGGCGTTGGTGTCAATGAGCGTGCCGACTTCGGTGGAAGCGGTCTGCAGCAGGGGCGGGGCGGCGGTGACGTCGATGGTTTCGCTGACCTTGCCGACCTTCAAATGGAACTCGACATGGGCCACCTGGTTCAGAGCCAGGGTGAAGGAATTGTGCGACTCGGTGGAAAAGCCGGTTGCCGAGGCTTTGACGGCGACGATGCCGACGTTGACCTGGGGAAATTCAAACAGGCCATTGGCGTTGGTTTTGGTGGTCCAGGTGGTGCCACGATCCACATCGCGGACGGTGACGGTTGCATTGGCGACGGCGGCCCCGGCGGGGTCGAGCACCTGGCCCGAGATGGCCCCGGCGGCCTGTTGCGCCCACGCCCCTGGCGAAGTGCCCAGGATCAGAGCGAACAACAGTGCGGCGCCGACGATTGTCAACAACTTCCGGCAGTTTAAGTTCACTGGAAATCTCCTATTCAAGACTGGTTCAAGTTCTGGTTGGTTGTCCGATCTTTGAAACGGGTGTTCAAGAAACGTGTTGCAGAGAGCGAGACGACGTCGGATTGGCGATTGAGCATGGGGTCATCTCAAGGTGGTTGGCGGCTGTTCGTCCCAGCCCCGGGTCCTTCCGTCGATGGTGTTCCGATCAAAGCGTCGAGCCGATATGATCACTTTGAATAGAAACGATCATTTGTCGTTGGAGAGAACTATAGACCGGTTTCGCTGCAAATGACAAGAGAGAAATGACTGAATCGTAGCAATAAATTCAAAAGCATGATGTATACCGAAGTTTTCAGGCACATCGATTCTCTCGATTGACGCACAGAAGGCATCAAGAACCCATCAAGTTGCCTGCTCGGGCGAAGCTTTGCGGGCACCATGGTTGGGCCTGAGCCGGTTGCGCAGGAAGGCTCTTCGGCCGGCACCGCCGCCTCGTCCATCGGGCTTCTTTGCCCTGCCCCGGCCCTCGAAGGATGCGCGTGTGCCGACACAATAGACTTATTTACAGATAGATAGACGAATTCAATTAGGACCGGGCTGGCGATATGGGCGGCCCAATGAGCGCCCGAACCGAAGGCGGTGCGTCGGGAGCATTGCGCCGATTTTGCTCTCGAAGTGGGACGCACCCCTGAAGAAAACCCACCTGGCGGCCGAAAAGATGGGTTTGGGCCTCTGGAATGCCAGATTGCGACACTTGCCCCTTGGACGATACCAGTTCAGGATGATTGTGATCAATTCTAACTTGTATGATCATTTTCATGTCGTATTAGCGATTTATCGCGATATATTTGGATCAACAACACCCCCGCTCTTCGGAAAGCAGGCTCTCACCATCGGTCTCGTGGCAACGATCTTCCGCAGACCGAAAGGGGCGCTTTTGCTCAATGCGAGGAAAAGGGCGCAAAGACAGGCCCCTGCTGCGTTTGGCCCGGCCCAGGCCGCTGGGATGAGCAAGGCCCAAACGAGGTAAATTCACCATGGACGGACATTTTTGAAACCAGCTATGAAGACCTTTCTTTTTGAGTTGTGCGCCGAGAGTTTTGAAGCGGCGCGGGTGGCAGAGGCCCGGGGCGCGGATCGCATCGAATTGTGCTCGAACCTGGCCATCGGCGGCGTAACGCCGGACTTTGCCCTGATGTCCGCGACGGTTCGGGCCCTGACGATTCCGGTGCATGTGCTGATTCGCCCGCGGGGCGGGGATTTTGTGTACACGGCCGAGGAATTTGCGTCGATGGAGCGCCAGGTGGAACAGGCCAAAGCGGCCGGTGCGGGCGGCGTAGCTGTGGGCGTGCTGCTGGCCGATGGGCGCGTGGATCTGGAGCGCAGCCGGGCTCTGGTGGAGTTGGCGCGGCCCCTGTCGGTAACCTTTCACCGCGCATTCGACGAAACTCCAGACCTGTGCGAGGCTCTGGAAG
>CAZLMY010000061.1:0-31514 GCA_964560845.1 uncultured Occallatibacter sp.
GCGGCGACCCTGCACGATGCAAGATAGGGCACACCTATTCTGGAATCGCTCTAAGGAGTTTTCGACTACAAAACAGCATACGATAGGCACCCTGGGCAACCTGAGAACCCGGTTGTATCCTTCAAAGAAGCAATCTTCGAATGTAAACGTCCAAAAAAAATGCGCTCCAGGTGAGCGCTTTTTTCTCTTGACATTCTTTCTCGCACGTCACTATAGTTCGCTTGCCGTATTAAAGCCTTCCGCAAATAGGGATCTTCGCGCAAGGCACAAAGGATCTCGTTCAGTTCGCTAAAGGCACTGCTTGCCGGAGTTTAGCTGCCGGCAAGAGGCAGGGAAGCTCATGGACTCTGGAGGCAATATGACCAAACGAAGTCTCTTTAGTTGGATAGGCAAACGTATGCTACGGGAAACGACTTCACATGCAGGCCCGGTGCGACCCGTCGCGCTGATTCTGGGCCTGGCAATCGCGCTCCTCGCAAGCCCCAGGGCCGGCGCACAGGTGCTCTACGGCTCCTTGGCCGGAGTCGTAACCGACCCCAGCGGCGCTGTCATCGCAGGAGCAAAGGTAAGTGCGATCGAGATGCAAATGGGCATCCGGCAGGAAACGACTACCGAAAACAGTGGCCTTTACCGTTTTGCCGAACTGCTGCCCGGAGTCTGGAAGATCACTATTTCTGCCAAAGGGTTCAATTCAGCAGAAACCCGGGATATCCAGGTCAATGCCAATTCTTCCGCTCGTGTGGATGAAAAGCTGTTGATCGCCAGTGCCCAGACAAGCGTCACGGTGACCACGGCGCCCGCGGAAATGCAAACCGATCGCGCCGATGTGCACATGGATATTTCCCAGGAGGAGTTGCAAGAGCTGCCTTCGATCGGATCGGAAGGAAAGAACTTCCAAGAACTCTTGCGGATTATCCCCGGCGCAACCCTGCCCGCGGAGAACAACTCCGCCGCAGGAAACCCCTCGCGAGCCATGACGAGCAACGTGAATGGCCAGTCCTCTCAAGGCAACAACACCCGCATCGACGGTATTTTGGACGCTTATCCGTGGTTGCCCAATAACGTGGCTTATGTCCCTCCATCGGACTCCGTCGAGATGGTCAATATCGCGACCAATTCCTTTGACGCCGAGCAGGGCATGGTCAACGGAGCCGCTGTCAACGTCCAGACCAAATCCGGGACAAACCACTTCCACGGCGATGTTCACGAGTTTCATACCGACGACCAGTTGAAGAACCTGACCTACTTCACCAACCCGGCCACTTTCAAACGGCCGGTCAACATCTTCAACCAATTTGGCGGCGCGGTCGGCGGCCCCATCAAGCGGGATAAGCTCTTCTTCTTCGGAGACTGGGAAGCGACCCGCCAGGTGCAGGCGCCCGCCGGAGGCAATCCGCAAACTGTGCCCAACTTGGGCCTGGTTGCAAGCACCGCCGCCTCGGCCGGATTCTTCGATTTTCGCCCCTTCCAGACAACCACCTACGGCTTGGTGGATAGCGCCGGCAACCCTGTGCATATTTACGATCCACGCACGGGAAATGCAGACGGCACTGGCCGTGCCCCCATCTCCTGCAACGGCGTCGTCGACACGATGTGTGTATCCGACGTCGACCCGGCGGCTATGACCTTGGCCAAGCTGATTCCCGCACCGACTGCGGGGTATGCGAATCTGGGGACCAATAACTATCTCGATACAGCCAAGGGCTTCTTCAACCGCGACAACTACGACGCGAAGGTCAACTTCGTCCCCAACCAGAATTCCACGTACTTCGGACGGTTCAGCTTCTCGAATGGCGATATCTTCGATCCTCCGTCACTGGGGCCGGCTGAAGGCAATGCAACCAATGGCGGCCAGTTGGGCAATGCCTTCACGCATATCTACGTGATCGGCTTTGGGGCTACCCATACCTTCACGCCGACTGTGCTGCTCGACGGAAACCTGGGCTACACGCGGCAGCGCCTGGATGCGCAGTCCACCGACATCGCGACAGACAAGGATTACGGCCTCACCACCCTGAAGATTCCCGGAACCAACAATGCGGCGAGTCCGAACGACCAGCTCTATTGGGGAATTCCGGCCTTCCAGTTCGCAACATTCACCAACCTGGGCAACCCGAATACCGGCAATCCGTTCCTTTTCCGCGACAACCAGTTCATCGCAAACGCGAATCTCACTTGGATCAAGCGGCATCACGAGGTCCGCATGGGAGGCGAATGGGATCATACGCAGATGAATCACTTCCAGCCGCAGGGTGGCTCGTTCCAAACGGCGCGCGGCTCCTTCAGAATGACAGGCGTAGCTTCTGAGCAATTGAGCCTCAACAGTAGCGGAAAGGTCGTAACGACGGACGCTCCCAAGACGCTTCAATATAACTCTTACGCCGATTTCCTGTTGGGCCTGCCCGAAGAGACCGGCCATGCGATTCAGAACAACAACCCAATCGCACTGCGCTGGTCCCAGACCGCACTCTACATTCGCGACAATTGGCAGGTTACGCCCCAGCTGAGCTTCAACTTTGGCCTTCGCTGGGAATTCTACCCGTTTGCTTATAGCGATCACGGCAAGGGCGCCCGCCTCCTGGACCCGTCGTCCATGCAGGTATTCATAGGTGGGTATGGCGAAACTCCCAAGGGTGACGGCATGAAGGTCGGCATTGGAGAGTTTCTGCCTAGGCTCGGCATTGCATACAAGGCTACGAACTCAACGGTTGTCCGCCTGGGTGCTGGAATCGGGGCAGACAGTAACAACTGGCGCTTCCTCAGGAATGACTATCCGGCGGTCACCATCTCCGACTTTACGGGTCAAGCAACCGGCGGAAGTGCCAACTACAATCAGTACGCTCCCGCGGCCACCTTTACGGGCTTTAACGCAAAAGGCCCATACGCGGCGCTGCCGCAAGGCATCGTTCCAATACCTCTGCCCAATATTTCCAGCGGTTCCATCCCGCTGCCAAACGGGATCGGCACCACGACAGTTCAGAATCCGAGTTTCCGACGCGGGTACATCTATTCGTACAACTTCACCGTCGAGCAGCAGTACAAGGGCTTTGTGATCGATGGTGGTTATGTTGGGTCGCGGGAGATACGTCCGCTGACCAATATGAACATCAATGCCGCGACGCCGGGCGGAGGATCTACCGGACGGGCGCTCAATGCAAAGTTCGGTGGCAGTTGGTCGGATATAAACCAGTTGACTCCCATCGGACACAGCTACTACGACTCGCTGCAAACCAAGGTATCCCGGCGCATCGGACATGCCTCGACTGCAGGTCTGGTCTACACCTGGGCGAAGGCAATTGACTATGAAGATAACGAGGAGCTGAGTTCCCTCACCTTCCCTGCCCCCGGCTATTTCGCCAAGAACAAGGCAGTGGCTGGATTCGATCGCAACTACAACTTTGAGACCTACTGGCTCTACGACCTTCCTTTTGGGAAAGGCCAGCGCTTCGCAACACAAGGAATTCCGGCCGCAATATTGGGTGGCTGGACCTTCAGCGGCGTCTTGAGCCGCCTTTCCGGAACTCCATTCAATGTTACCGACAGCGGCGCCGGCGCCACCAACTTGAATGCGCCCGGAAACACCCAAACCGTCAACATCGTCGGCGCGCTCAAGACCACCAAGAGCAAGCCGAATTTGAACCCGAGCAACTGCGTGGTCGGTGACCTTACCTGCAGCTACTTTGATACGTCGGCATTTGCGCGCGTATCGGCAACCGCGACCTTCGGCACTGCCGGGCGCAGCATCTTGCGCGGGCCTGGCTACTTCGACCTCGATAGCACGATCTACCGGAACTTCAAGATCAGAGAGTATCTGACCTTCCAGTTTGAAGCGGACGCGTTTGGCGTCACCAACACGCCCCACTTCGGCAACCCGACAGCCGATCTAAACAGCTCGAACTTTGGCAAGGTCACCGGCCTTTCGTCCACTGCGAATGCCTCATTGGGAGGCAGCGGCGGCGAACGTCAATGGTGGTTCGGCGGCAAGTTCATCTTCTAACGACCTCGTGAAGATGAGGGGCGCGCCGCCGGCAGGGCGCGCCCATTTCTCAACATCCGACAAGTTTGCTCGGTTAAACTCGCGAGAAGACGTACCCTCGCGTTCTCGCGAGGGTCTCACTAACTTTACTTCCAAAACGCGGTTCGGTGATGGATCGAGGATGACAAGAAGGGAGCACCGGTCCAAAGCCGGCCAACCTGCCTGCCTGCGCTCGACTTGTGTCCTCGGTGCCTCAAGGAGCATCGATTCTCGAACTTATGGAGTTGTCTGTCATGGACAATGGCCCCTTGCTATGAAACGCGGCCATGGAGAGGAATTGCATGGCACAGGCTCCTTCAACTCAAGCAAGAAAATCAAGCGGCGGCATGAGGCGCGTGGACCTCAAGAATGTCCAGCTTGGTTCCAATGAGATCGGCCGCAAGATCAATCGCGATATTGTCCTGCAGTTGATCCGCACCATACAGCCCATTTCCAGAGCGGATGTCGCGCGCTTATCTGGTCTCCAGCGCAGCACGGTGTCCGAGATCGTCGATCAGCTGCTCAGCGAGGGTTGGATAGGCGAAGGGCCGAACAGGCCCACGGCTCGTGGCCGCCATCCACGAATGCTCACGCTGAATGACGCGCTTGCAATCTTGGCTGTGGATATCCATCCTGGGCAGGCCGTCGTCGCGTTGGTCGATTTGAACGGCCGCATCCTCTCCTCTTCCAGTTTGCCGGTCGGCAATGATCCATCCTTGGCAACCAGGTCGATCGTGGTTTGTTTGAAGCGCCTTCGCGATTCATTTCCAGGCAAATCAATCGAAGGCATCGGTGTTAGCGTGCCGGGACGGGTAAGCACAAAGACCCACCGCCTCGCTTTTGCCCCGAATTTGAGATGGTCCGGCTTTGACTTGAAACATGAGATCGAAAAAGAGATGGGATTGACCGTGGAAATTGAAAATGCGGCCAATTCATCGTTGATCTCGGAGCTTTGGTTTGGCCGCATGGACGGAGTTCGGAATGCATCGCTGATCACTGTTTCCGAGGGAATCGGCGCAGGCATTCTGGCCGACGGCGTGCTGATCAGGGGCCACGACGGCACAGCAGGAGAATTCGGACACATACCGCTCGCATCGCAGGGCTTGCTCTGCGGATGCGGCCAGGTTGGGTGCTGGGAGACGGTTGCCTCAAACAGTGCGGCAGTCCGGTATTACAAGGAACTGAGCCCGAAGTCGAAAGAAGTCGCCTTTGAAAGCTTGCTGAGTCTTGCCGACGAGGGAGATCGGCACGCAGCACAGGCAATCGAAAAGCAAGCTTCATTTCTGGGCCAGGGAATGCGCATGTTGGCATGTGCGTTTTCGCCGGAAGTCATATTCCTGGCCGGAAGCCTGGTCTCCGCCTGGAAGAGATTCGAACCGATTATCGAGAAAGAACTAGCCAACCCACCTCTACCCGGCATGAAGCCACGCCTCCAGCCTACCTACGAAGGCAGCCTGGCGCGTTTGCGCGGAGCGGCTGCTGTTCTTCTACAGAGGCATTCGGGTATGCACGATCGCAGGCAATTGGCCGCACAGCACGACTCGATGCCGGCCTGACCTGCGCCGTCCTTGGAAGCTGTATTGAAGCTTCTCCTGGCGTGAAAGGGCACGACTTCAGTCGCGCCGCAAGTGGCTGAAAACAGGAAGGGCTTTAGCCCCTGAGGGACGGGCTCTTGGGGCTTATCGCTCGCTGCGGAACAGTTTTATACAGGTTCTTGGATCTTGCTCCATTCGCTTACAGCACATCTCCAACCAGTTCGGGGTGCCTGGTCTGCAACCAGACGAACACTCTCTGCTGCAGTTGGGTGGCAACCGCGATCATCTGCTCCAGCTCTTCGCCGGTCACGTTGCAGGCCATGTCGTAGCTCGTGGCGTTTCTCTTCTTTGAGAACTCCCGCAGGCTTTGGATCAGCGCGGTATCGGCCCCAATGGTCATCTCCAGCGAGTCCAGCGTCTCCAGGTGGTGGCTCAGCCGCTGCGATGAGCGAAATCCGGAAGCCCGCAATGCTGTGGTTGCCGCCATCCGCGCCGCATTGAATGCCGCCTCAAAACGGCGGTCGTTCGAGATAAGCGAAACGCCGGCATCCTTCAGGTCACGGTCTACGATTTGCAGCAGCCCGGCGATTTCTTCCTTGCTGGTCGGCTCCGTCTTCACCCAGCCGAACTCAGCCCACTTTTCCAAACTCATCTTCTTCTCCGATTTCCAACATACTCTTTCATGCGCACCGGTCCGCCCGCACAGCAGGCTTTCAGCCGGTCTGCTCTACCTCCGTGAACGCACGGTTACAAGGATCATTACAGAATCATAACTGGAATTCTTGCCCTTTGGCTTTCGCGACCTTTTCCGCCGCCGCTATGCCGTACCAGGGATGCTAATGACCCCGGCGCTGGCTCTTGTACGGAGCTTCCTCTCTTTAACTCAATGCCACGCCCAGACCGCTTATCATGCCAAATGGAGGCATCCAACCCATGAATCTCACTGCCAACACTATCCTGATCACCGGCGGCGGAAGCGGCATTGGCCGCGGACTCGCCGAGGCACTCCACGCTCTCGGCAACCAGGTCATCGTCGCGGGCCGCCGCCAGCAGGCGCTGGACGAAACCACCGCGGCCAACCCCGGCATGAAGTCGCTCACCCTCGACATCGAGAGCCCGGCCGCCATCCGCTCCTTTGCCACGCAAATCGCCGCGGACTTCCCTGCCCTCAACGTGCTCGTCAACAACGCCGGAATCATGCGTGTCGAGAAGCTGCTGTCGCAGCAAGAGGATCTGGCCGATGCCGAAGCCATTGTTACCACCAACCTCTTGGGCCCCATCCGGCTCACCGCCGCCCTGTTGCCGCTGCTACAGAAGCAGCCGGCATCAGCCATCCTCAACGTCTCCTCGGGGTTGGCGTTTCTTCCCCTTACGCTGACGCCAACCTATTGCGCCACCAAGGCCGCGATCCACTCCTACACGCTGTCGCTGCGCTACCAACTGCGCTCGACCACCACCGAGGTCGTCGAGTTGATTCCACCCTACGTCGCCACTGACCTGATGAGCGGAGCCTCCGATCCCCGCGCCATGCCGCTGGACAAATTCATCGCCGAAGTGATGGAGATCTGGAAGTCCCAGCCCACGCCCGCCGAGATATGCGTCGAAAACGTGAAGGGGCTACGGTTCGCCGCGGAAACCGGCAAATTCAACACGATCTTCGAAGGCCTCAATGCCGCCATGGCAGACGTCCACTAGAAGCAAGCCCTTCCGCGCGCGCTTCGCTGGGGAATCTGCGAGGCGCGGTGCCGTCAGCCCTTTCGGGCGCAGGCAACGCGGGGAATGCCCTGCAGGTCGGGTAGGAACTCGATCTGCTGGAAGCCGGAGCTAGCCAGCAGGTAGGCGACGGCAGGCGACTGTTCAAAGCCGATTTCCAGGATCAGGAATCCGTCTGAGTTGAGTACTGCAAAGGCTGCGGGGATCAGCCGCCGGTAGATTCCCAGGCCATCGCGATCTGCGAACAGCGCCAAAGCCGGCTCGAAATCCCGCACTTCAACGGCCAGCGAATCGCGATCGATTGCGGGAACATAGGGTGGGTTGGAAACCACGATGTCGAAACACTCCCGGGCGACAGGCGCCAGCAGGTCGCCGCGAAGAAAGCGGATTTGCACGCCATTGCGGGTGGCGTTTTCCGCGGCGACGGCCAAGGCGGGCGCGGAGAGGTCGATGGCTGTTATGTTGGCTTCGGGGAGTTGCTGGGCCAGCGTGACGGCAATGGCGCCCGAGCCTGTGCCGACGTCCACCATGCGCGGACTCGAATAGGATGCTGCTGCTTGCAATGCCTTTTCCACCAGGTGCTCGGTCTCGGGCCGCGGAATCAGCACATCGGATGAGACCCAGAAGGGCAGGCCATAGAACTCGGTTTCGCCCAAAATGTACTGAATCGGCTCGCCCCCAAGGCGGCGCTCGATCAGGGCTTTGTAAAGTTCCCCTTCGGCCGTACGGAGACATTCTTTCCAGCGGGCCAGCAACCCAGCCCGCTCCTGGTGAACTACATGCAGCAACAACAACTCGGCATCGCGATGGGCGTTGCCGGGATGCGGGCTGGCCAGCAGAACCTCTTCACCCTTGCGGAGCCATTCGTGCAGGGTCATCCCGGTCAGCTCGCCTGGGTGTTGTCTGCCTTCAGTTGCTCGGCCTGGTAGTGCGTGATCAGGGCGTCGACAATGGGTTGCAAGCGGCCTTCCATCACCTGATCCAGCCAATGGAGGGTAAGTCCGATGCGGTGGTCGCTGACGCGATTTTGCGGAAAATTATAGGTGCGGATCTTCTCGCTGCGGTCGCCGGTGCCCACCTGCGACTTGCGCTCTTTGGCCAAAATGGCATTCTGCTTGTCCATCTCCTGCTCATACAAGCGGGAACGAAGCACGCGCATGCCCTTTTCGCGATTCTTGATCTGCGACTTTTCGTCCTGGCAACTCACCACCGTGTTGGTGGGGAGGTGCGTGATACGGACGGCGGAGTACGTGGTATTAACCGATTGGCCGCCGGGACCCGACGAGCAAAAAGTGTCGATCCGGATGTCCTTGGCTTCGATCTTGACATCCACCTCCTCAGCCTCTGGCAGCACCGCGACGGTGATGGCCGAGGTGTGTACGCGGCCCTGGGTCTCGGTAGCCGGAACCCGCTGCACGCGATGCACGCCGCTCTCCCACTTCATCTGCGAGTAGACACGCTCGCCTTCAATGATGGCGATGACTTCCTTGAAACCGCCCACGCCCGACTCGGACATGGAGAGCACTTCGATCTTCCACTTGTGCTGTTCGGCAAACCGCTGATACATGCGGAAAACCTCGGCGGCAAACAGCGAGGCCTCGTCGCCGCCAGTGCCGGCGCGGATTTCCAGGATGACGTTCTTCTCGTCGTTCGGATCCTTGGGCAGCAGCAGGATCTTGATCTCATCCAGGAGCACCGGTTCACGAGGGGCGAGCGAGGCGATCTCTTCCTCGGCCATCTCCTTCATGTCGGGGTCGGCCAGCATCAGCCGTGCCTCGGCCAAGCCCTCGCGCACCTGCTTCAGCTCGCGGTACTTGGCCACGGGTTCGGTGAGTTCGCGGAGCGCGCGGCCCGCCTTCTGGTACTTTTCGTGGTCGTTGATGACCTCGGTCAGGCCCATTTGCTCGGAGAGCTCATCGTAGCGCTGCTCCATCTGTTCCAAACGATCGATCATGACTCAACTCCTATCCCCAGCGGGGCGGCGGACTCCTGAAATGAATTGGGGGATACAAAAAGGGGGCATTGGCGGCGGGCGCCGCTAGAGGAGGGCCGGGATGGGCTGATGGAGGGCCACTGCAATTTCTATTTTAGCGCGAAAACGAACGGGCCAACAGGACGAACGGCGGTGGTTCCTGGCCCCGGCAATCAGAAGGCTGTGCTCTCGGTATAAGCTCCGATGCGGGTCTCGCGGCTGGTGAGAGCGTCGCAGGCCCGGTCCAGGGCTTCGTACTCCGGATCGTGGTCTTTGCGGAAGGCCCGAAAGGCATCTTCGCTGGCCCAGCGGTCGACGGTGAGGTAGTTGCCGGGAATGTAGGCGTCGCGCAGCAGTTCTGTCCCAAGATAGTCGCTGGAAGACCGGAAGAGCTGGGCCCAGCCACCCTCGGCGCCATAGGCGGCCTCAAACGCGGCAATCTTCTCTTCGGCAATCTCAAACTGCCATACGACCACAAACATGCGCGACCCCAATCCTGAAAATGAAAAGGTACTGTCTGTATGGTAGCGCAGGGGCCAGGGTCGTTGACCGATAGACCGGAGTCGCAGGCCGCAAGATCGGATCTGGGCGGGAAGATTTCTGCGTTCCGGAAAGGGACACAGTCGATCGAGGTTCATTCACTCTTTTAATTTTTGCGGGTTGATGCCGATAGTGTGGGTGGGGTTTCCCATGCAGCCCATCCGGATAGGCCGGGAAGCGTAAGCTGTGCAATCTGCGCCAAGGAGGATGAACCTTGAAAAACCATCTGCACTTCACCGAACAAGACACGGTCGACCACTCTCCCGAAGAGATCGAAGAGATCGGCGAGGAGTACATCTCGCGAGCGCGGATACAATACGCCGAAACGACCGAAGATATCCAGATCGACGACGATCCCGCTGTCACTGTAACCGAGGACGGCGCGTGGGTTGCGGCGTGGGTTTGGGTCGGCAAGGATGAAGAAGAAATCGAAGACGTGGACGAGGATTTCGACGAGGACGACTAACCAGATCCTGGTGGTTGATTCGGTTAGTCGGCGTGCGGTGCAGATCTTCGCGTGATGTTCATGGATGCCCAACTTCCCGCCCCCACCGCAAAACAGGTGCGGAAAGGGCGGGACGGGCCTTCTCTGTTGAGAGACAGCTTAGTGCATGCCTCCCCCGCCTCCGCCTTCGCCGGGCTTGTTGGCACTGAGCAGGAAGGCGCAGAAAACAAGGCCGACCGACATCCAGGAAAGCTCCATGTAGACATCCTGATAGCCCTGCGTATAGGCCTGCAGGTTGAGTTGGTTATAGATGGAGGCCAGCGCCCGGCTGGCGCCGTTGGGTCCGCCGAATGTGCCGCCAAAGAAGCCCGTAAGAGCCTGCTGCTGCTGGGCGAATCCTATCGACGCAGAGGTCATGGCGTTCTGCAGATGCTGCTGGTGCCACATGGCGCGGCTGGTGACCTGGGCTCCCGTGATGGCGATGAGGATGGACCCGCCGATGTTGCGGACGAAGTTGATGAGCCCGGAAACCTGGTTGGACTGCTCCTTGGGCATCCCGACGTACGCGGCCGTGGTGATGGAGATGAAGCAGAAGGGCAGCGGCACCATCTGGATGACGCGCAGCCACGAGGACTGCGAGAAGGTCATGTCCAAGGTGGTGATGAAGGCGGCGTAGCGATAGGTAAAGATGAACATGGTGAAGCCGATGACCGCCAGCCAGCGGGCAGCCACCTTTCCGGTCAGCAATCCGGCGAGGGGCATCACGAGGACCAGCGTGAATCCCCCGGCGGTAAGGGCGAGCCCAGCGGTGGTCGCGGTCCAGCCCAGAAGCTGCTGCATGAACTGGGGCTGAAGGACGGTTGAGGCGTTCAGCACGCCGCCGACCAGCATCATCAGCAGGCAGCAGATGGCGAAGTTCTTGTAGCGGAAGAGCTTCAGGTTGATGAGGGGTTCTTTGTGGTTCCACTCCCAAAAGAAGAGCCCGACCAAGCCAAAGATGAAGAAGAACGCGAAAGTGCAGATGAAGGGAGAAGCGAACCAGTCGTTCTCCTCGCCCTTGTCCAGCATGATCTGAAGGCCGCCCATAGCCAGAGTCAGGAAGGCGAGGCCCAGGTAGTCCATTTTGAAGAGGCGCGAGCGGTCGGGCTTGATCCAGGGCGGATCTTCGACCAGGCGTGTGACCAGGAAAAAGGCGACGATGCCGACGGGAATGTTGATGAAGAAGATCCAGCGCCAGGAGAAGTTGTCGGTGATCCAGCCGCCCAGGGTCGGTCCGATCGAGGGGGCCAACACTGCGACAAGCCCATAGAGGGCGAAGGCTTGCCCGCGCTTTTGCGGTTCGAAGGAGTCCGCCATGATGGCCTGGGCCATCGGCTGCATCCCTCCGCCGCCGGCGCCTTGCAGCACGCGGCAGAGAAGCAGGATGGGCAGCGAGGGGGCCGCGCCGCACAGGAAGCTGGCGATGGTGAAGATGGTGATGCAGAGCACAAAGAAATTGCGGCGGCCGATCACCGAGGATATCCACCCGCCGAGTGGAAGGACGATGGCGTTGGAGACAAGATAAGAGGTAAGGACCCAGGTGCCCTCATTGGTGCTTGCGCCTAACGAGCCCGCGATGTGAGGCAGTGCGACATTGGCGATGGAGGTGTCCAGCACCTCCATGAAAGCGGCCAGCGCCACGGTCATGGCGATAAGCCACGGATTGACACGGGGCTTCCAGCTCACCTGAAGGGCGGGCGCGGGGTTGGCGACAGTGACACCGGCCGGAGCCGTGAGTGCGGAGGACGCTGCGGACAAACAATTCTCCTGAGGTGCTCGATTGCCAGTTTTCTGGTCTTGCTGAGGCCGGGGAAGTGCGGGACCCGCGGGCGCGTTTTCAGGTATTCAAGGCCCTAGGCCACTTGTATGTAGATTCGCTTAGGCGGGCTTGGGGTTCATCGATTCCTGAGGTGCGAATGAGAACCTGTCATTGAGATTGTCGCATCCGGCGCCCGCCCATCTTCGACGCGCGTGAGACATCGCAACAGCGCCTAGGTATCTTGGGGTATGCGCCAGCCGATGAGCGCGATGGAGAGCGCCAGAACCTGCATGGCTACGATGAAAGCCACGCAGGCGGGCCACTTTCCCAAGGCCCAGAACGCTCCGGGAAGCACCCCCGCGGCGGTTCCACCGAAGTAGTAGCAGGTCAGATAAAGACCGGCGGCCGTCACCCGCGCCCCGGGAGGCGCGGCCACGCGCAGATGGCTTTGCGATGCGGTTTGGGCAATGAAGACCCCCGAAGAGAGCATGGTCAGGCCCAGGATGATCACCGGCAGCCAGGGAGCCAGCGTGAGCAGGACACCGGCGATGGAGCAGCAGATGGCTCCGGCGATTCCCGTCCGCAGGCCGACTCGCGTAATAAGAAAGCCAGCAGCAGGTGTAACGAAGAGGCCGATCAGGTAGACGAAGAAAAGCGAACTCAGCGCTGTGGTCGACAGCAGATACGGCGCGGCGCTCAGGTGAAAGGTGATCCAGGTAAAGACGCCCACTAAGGAGAACAGCACGTTGAAGCCCACGGCAAAGGTGGCCACCAGCCGGCGATTCCGGAAGAGGCCCTGGATTTGATAGGGGAGCGACACGCCCCTTTTGGCTGGAACCGGCGGGCGGCGACGGCCGTGCGGCAGCCAGGCGGCAACGGCTGCGGCTCCGGCCAGCGAAGCCACGCCCAGGGCAAGAAAGCTCACCCGCCAGTTGAACCTGTCGGCCAGAATGCCGCTGGAGACCCGTCCGAGAAAGCCGCCCAGGGCCGTTCCGCTGACGTAGAAGCTCATGATCAGAGCCAGGCGGTCGGGTGGCCACTCCTCGCCAATGTAGGTGACCACGACGGCAATGATGCCGGGAATGGTAATGCCCTGGAGAAATCGCCAGAAGATGAGCTGCGCGAGTGAAGTAGAGGTGGCAGCCAGCAGGGTGGGCAAGCTGACGCCCAGCAGCGAGATCGCGATTACCCGCTTGCGGGGCAAGCGCTCGGCCAATGAACCGAAAACCGGCGCAGAAAGGGCAACGCCGAGCGTCGCAGCAGACACGGTCAATCCAACACCGGTCTTGGAAGCGTGGAAGACGCGGGCCAGCATGGGCAGCAGCGGCTGCGTGCAATAGAGCTCAAGAAAGGCGCAGACGCCGCATAAAGTGACCGCAGCCGCGGCCCAAGGGCTGGGAGCCGGGCGTTCGGTTTGGGAGAGGGATTGCAAACCTCATGATACCGAACGGCCTGGGCGGCTCAGCCGATAGAAAGCGTTGTGTCCGGCAAAGGCTTTCCTTTTTGCAGAAACCAAAGTATCTTCAAGATGCGAATTGTCGGCGACTTTGCGCGCAAGTTCATTCCAGGTCCCGCGAGCTACCACCGGATGAACCCACTCCTACCCAACTCCAGCATGATTGAACGATTGCCGTGGATGGCGCGCGCAGCGCTGGGCTGCTTTGCCGCCCTTCTGGCTGAAGCGTTGACCTATGGCATTGTGCCGCTGCGTGCGTTTCCACTCCTTCTGGCTTTTCCCACAGTCATCCTGAGCTGCTGGTTTCTGGGCATGTGGGGTGGGGCATTCTGTGCCATCAGCGAAGCGATCCTGGTAAATTCATTTCTCACCAAGAGCCAGCTTCGATTCTCGATCGGCAACGCCAGCCAGAGCCTCCGCCTTGCCGTATTCCTGACCATCACCATCACGTTGGGTTGGGCCATCCGGCGATTGGCGCGGCAGAGAGCTCAACTTGCCACACAGGAACTCCAGCAACGTCTGATGTTGGCCGAGGCGGAACGGCGGTTGGCCGAGGAACGGGCCCGCGCCAGCGAGGAGTTGCGAGACCGGGAAGCGATGCTCCAAATCGCGCTCCAGTCCAATGGTATGGGATTGTGGATCTGGGATCTGGAGAAAGGGACCATCCACCGGTCCGATGAGATGTTCCGCATGGTTGGCCGGGAACCTGGGTCGTTTGGCTCGGACCCCGAGGCGTGGCTGCAAATTATTCATCCGGAAGACGTCGGTGGAGTGCTCAAGTCCGTCGAGCGAACTCGCCGGACGGGTGAAGACTACCACCACGAGTATCGAGTGTTGTGGCCGGATGGATCGGTGCATTGGGTGGAGTCGCAAGGCAAGTGCCAACGGGACGGCGAAGGCCGCAGCACGCGACTTGTGGGGGTGATGGCCGACGTTACCCATCGCAAGCGGGCAGAGGACTCGATGCTGCGGGCCGAGAAGCTGGCCTTGGCCGGACGAATGGCGGCGTCGGTCGCGCACGAGATCAACAACCCGCTGGAGGCCGTGGCCAACCTGCTTTACCTGATCTCCCTTACGGAGACGATCGAGGGTGTGCGGGAATTCGCCGGCCAGGCTCTTGAAGAACTGATGCGGGCTTCGTTGATTACGCAACAGACGCTCAAGTTTCATCGTCAGGTTGGAACACCCAAGCTGGTTAAATTGTCAGAGCTTTTGGAGACCGTGCTGACGCTGTTTCGCGGGCGTCTGCTGGCCGCGGAAGTGGAAGTAAAGGTGGAAGCAAAGGACGAGGTGGCCTTGGCCTGCATGCCCAACGAGGCTCAGCAGGTGTTCGGGAACCTGGTATCGAACGCTATCGACGCCATGCCGCGTGGCGGACGACTCTCGATCCGGTTCCGGCCCACCTGCGACTGGCGGGACCGCCGGACGCCCGGAATGCGAGCCACCTTCGTCGACTCGGGAGTAGGAATGGACCGAGCCACGGTCCAGCACATCTTTGAGCCGTTTTTCACCACCAAGACAGAAACCGGAACCGGACTTGGCATGTGGGTAGTGGCGCAACTGGTTGAAAGGCACAAGGGGCGCGTGAGCGTCTGGAGTTGGCAGAGCGCCTCGCGCAGCGGAACTGCATTCTCGGTGTTCCTTCCCTTGCAAGAGCTATCCAGCACGAATGCCGCACCCGGCACTGAGGGCGTGCGAATCCCGGAAGACGCGATCCCAGCCCGGTAGGACGCAACAGTGAACATCCACGGCCGATAACCGCCGTTCGGACAAAGGCAGGAAAATTGCCCCCGCAATCATGGGGGATTTCTGAAGCGAATCCCTTCTGCGACCGATAATCGATAGATGCTCCGGCAAAAAACGGGAATAGCATCGGTCGAGTTCGCTGGAGCAGCGCGTCTCATGCGTGCCGCGGCGGTCTATGTCCTCGTTTTTTCAAGTACCTGCGTTGGATTCGCCCAGTCCCTTGGTGCTTCACCCCGAGAAATCCTGAATTCTGCCAACACGATCCGGCAACTGCCGCCGGAAGCGCAAAACAGTTCCATCGGCGTGCACATTCGCGGCGTGGTCACCTACTACGATTCCGTGGCGCCAAATCTATTTGTTCAAGACGCCACAGGGGGCATTTGGGTCGATCTCGCAAAATCCACAGCTCCTCCGCCCAGGCCCGGCCAACTGCTGGACCTGACCGGGGTCGTCGGTGCCGGGTTTACCCCCTATGTCGCACAACCCGTATGGAGAGTCATCGGCACTGCACCCCTGCCGAAAGCTCAGTTCCTGACCTACGAACAGGCCGCTACAAGCTCGTTCGATAGCCAATGGGTTGAAATGGAGGGAATTGTCCGGTCCTTTGTCCTGGAAGCCGCAGGGCATTTCCTGGTGATCGACGTGGTCACTCCATCGGGATCGTTCAAAGTGCGCGTCCCTGACTACCGTGCTCCCCACTTTCCCGCGGACATGGTAGACGCCAAGGTGCGGTTCAAAGGCGCATGTGGTGCACAGTTCAACAAGAGAAAACAACTGGTGGCCATCCACTTGATGATGCCCTCTCTGGATGACGCCCACATTATCGAACCCGCTCCGGCCCACCCCTTCGCCATTGCCACCACTCCGGTCGCCGGCGTCGGTGGATTTTCAGCACAATTGAATGAAGTTCACAGGGTCAAAGTGAAGGGTATTGTCACGGCACGATTCCCGGGCCGCGGCTTGCTGCTGATGGACAAGACCGGCGGGCTGTATGCGGAGACCCAGGACGGGGATCCGGTGATTGCCGGCGATGAAGTGGAGGTGATCGGATTCCCGGCCACCAACAACTACAGCATGGTTCTGAAATCGGCCACCATTCGGCCCACCGGACGCCATGAAACGGTCGCACCCACGCCAATCACCGGCCACACTGCGATCGATGGCGAGTATGACTCTCAGCTCGTGACCATCACCGGGACCTTTCAGAGCGTCAACCTGGCCGCGAATCTTTCTCGGAACGACGCAGAGTACAGCCCTCCCGGGTCGATCGCCCTGGTCATGCAGTCCAATGACAAGGTCAATTTTGAAGCCCACTTCGCCGTGCCCGCAAAACTAAAGGACTTGCCGCCGATAGGCAGCGTCCTCAAACTTACCGGTGTTTGTTTCATCAAGACGGATGGCAATGGAAATCCCGCTGCCTTCGGACTCTACCTGCGCTCCCCGGATGACATCGAGGTTCTTTCAACTCCGCCCTGGCTAGGCGCCAGACAAGCGGCTTCCATGGTTGCCGTTCTTGCGGCTTTGATCGCTGCTGTTTTCGCTTGGGTCATTGTTTTGCGCAAACGAGTCCGCAACCAGACCCGTCTGATCCAGATTCGCCTGGAAAACGAAGCCGCGCTGGAGAAACGCTATCGAAGAATGTTCGAGCGGAACCTGACGGGTCTCTATACCGCTTCCCCCGGTGGAAGAATCCTTGACTGCAACGAAGCCTGCGCGCAGCTTCTGGGATACGGCACCCGTGAATCCGTCTTGGAAAACTGGCCGGATTTGCTGGCGATCACAGCCCAATTCCACCAACACTTGCACGAGGACGCTGTTGGCGGCGCAACCCAGATCCTCAACGCGGAGCACCGCTTCCAATGCCCGGACGGCAGTTGGAGGTGGGCCCTGGCCAATGTCCGTCTGGTGAAGCAAACCGATTCGGCCACGGCATTGCTTGAGGGCGGTCTGGTCGATATTACCGCCCGCAAGACGGCAGAGGAGCAAGTGAAGTACCTGGCGTACTACGATTCGCTGACTGGATTGCCAAACCGCAGCCTGTTAAAGGATCGGCTGGGCAAGGCACTGGCTTCGGCTCGGCGTCACCATGAGAAGGTTGCGGTCCTGTTCCTCGATCTCGACCGGTTCAAAATCATCAACGACTCCATGGGACACTCCTATGGAGACCTGCTCTTGAAGCAAGTGGCCTTGCGACTGAAGAAAGTGGCGCGAGAAGAGGACACCGTAGCCCGCCTCGGGGGCGACGAATTCCTGGTGGTCCTGACCTCGATCAAGGACGCCGGCGAAGCGGCTGTCGCAGCCGAACGGATCGTGGCCGAAATGGACAACGAGTTCGTGATCGCCAACAACTCGTTCAAGGTCAGTTGCAGCATCGGCATCGGCATTTTTCCCGAACACGGCAGCGACGACGAGACGTTGATCAAAAATGCGGATGCCGCCATGTATAGCGCCAAGGAAAGCGGCCGATACGCCTACCGCTTCTTTACCGATGCCATGAACGCCGAGGTCATGGAGCGGCTTACCCTTGAAAACAGCCTGCGCCACGCCCTGGAACGAAACGAACTCTTCCTGGTCTACCAGCCCCAGATGCACCTGGCCTCAAAACAAATCACCGGATTGGAAGCCCTGTTGCGTTGGGAGCATCCGGAACTGGGTCTGGTGCCGCCCGACCGATTTATCCCGGTGGCGGAGAGCAGCGGCCTGATCGTCCCAATTGGCGAATGGGTGCTCAGAACGGCTTGTGCCCAGGCACAGATTTGGTACACCGCGGGCGTGCCGATCCCCCACGTTGGAGTCAATGTCTCCGCTGTGCAGTTTAGGCAGGAAGGTTTCTGCGAACTGGTGAAACAAGTCCTGCATGATTCCGGTCTGGCTCCCGCATCTCTGGAACTGGAACTTACCGAGAGCCTGCTTTTATCCAATGCCGACGTGACCTTCTCGCTTCTGGCAGAGCTCAAGCAGATGGGTGTGAACCTCGCCATCGACGATTTTGGCACTGGCTACTCCAGCCTCAGCTACCTGCGCCAATTCCCGGTCAGCAAGCTTAAAATCGACCGCTCGTTCATCAAGGACGTAGCCTCCAACTCCGACGCCGCCGCAATCACCTCCGCAATTATCGAAATGGCCCGGGCCCTGAATCTGGAAGTCATTGCCGAGGGTGTGGAGACCGAGGCCCAGATGTCGTTTCTTGAAGCCCGGCGATGCGACCAGATCCAGGGCTTCTATTTCAGCAAGCCGCTGACGCCCGACAAGATCCAGGAGACTGTCCGGCTCACTTGCGCTGCATCGGTGTCACTTGAGGAGCGATGGCCCAAGGAGATCATGCTGGAATACGAATAGCGCGCGGCCCGGCCACCTGCCCCCGCCCTCCAATCGCAGGCGCGAAGCGGTACAATTCGGACGAATCCAAGCCGAACCTGTCGATCGTGTAGTCTGATTCCTGCCCTTGAAAGGAAGTCCGCCTCGTGTTGATCTTTGCCGCCATTGTCGCCATTTTCGTATATGGAATGATTGCCGCCATGCTGGGCACCACCTTGCCCAACCTGTCGGAGCGCTTCCACCTGACGCCCACACAGAACGGGACCATCGCTTTTGCCCAGGCGCTCGGCCTGATTGTCGCCTCGGTCGGAGTGGGCCCGCTGCTCGACACGCAGGGCGACAAGATCGGCCTCATCCTGGGCCTGGCCTTCATTGCCATTGCCCTCTTCGCCCTGCCACGGTCGGGCGGGTTCCGCAGCATCCTGTTTCTGCTCTTCCTTCTGGGAGTGGGCGGCGGCATTGTGGTCACCGGCGCCAATGCGCTTGTCAGCGGTGTAAGCGACGCGCACCGCGCCATCGCCATGAACCTGGTAAACCTGTTCTTCGGCCTGGGCGGGCTAACCACCCCCTTCCTCTCGGCCAATCTCTTCAAGAAGAACTGGGTTCGCTTGTGCTACACAGTGGCGTCCCTCACTGTCGTCACACTCATGATCCAGGTGATGACCTCCATGCCGGCTCCCTCGGGCGCTTCGGGCTTCGTGCTGGGAGAGGCGGGCTCTGTTTTAGGGAGGCCTTTGCTCTTTCTGCTGGGCGGGTTTCTATTCCTCTACATCACCTGCGAGGTGGGCATTTGGAACTGGCTGCCCCGGCATCTGATTGCCCAAGGCATTCCTGAGTCGCGTGCCTTGAATATTCTGTCGTTGGGATTCGCGCTGGGTCTGCTGATTGGCCGCGTCGGCGTCTCGCCCATCCTGATTCACGTCTCGCCGGTAGTCGTGACACTGGCGGCATCGGTCGCCATGGCAGTGACCACGTTCCTGATGCTTCGGACCTCCAAACCAGCCATGGCGTTCGTGCTGGTTTTCCTTGCTGGGCTGTCGATGGCCCCGGTGTTCCCCACCACGCTGGCGATTGTGGGCAACGCGTTTCCGCGCATGACCGGAACAGCAATCGGCTTTGTGATTACCTGCGGCTGGGCCGGTTTGGCCGTAAGTTCGCGGCTCATCGGAGCCATCGCCGGAGGCGATCCACTGCGGCTCAAGAAAGCGCTGCTTTTGATTCCGGCCTCGGCAGTGCTGATGGTCGGTTTCAATCTGGCGATCTGGTCGGCACTGCGCTAGCTACCTGCGCTGCGGCCATTCGCCTTCGGCCGGCCCACGCTCGAAGAACGGGGGCGCCCATGTCCCGAGGTGTGAGTCCATCCACTAAAGCTGGGTGCCCCCCAGGTGCCTGGCTTTTGGGCACCTGGGAGACCACGAACCTCAACCAGCCATGGCTTCGAGGTCGGCATAGCTGCCGTTGAAGGCGTCCATGTCGACAGCGCCTGAAACGCCATGCAGCGGCTGGGTGGCAAACTGCCAGAATTGCCAGTTCGTCCACCCGCCGATGGTCGCAGGCGCACTGACGTTGAGCTGCGCGATCCACAACGGGTAGTCAGCCAGACCCCGCGGATTGCCGAGCGTGGTCCGCCAAAAACTCACAAACGTATAGACGATGGGCCGTTTTCCCGTGGCCGCTTCGACCTTCGCCAGCCAGGTTGCCGCCCCAGCCAGAAGATCGGCTGTCGATGCACCGTCTGTAACCTCCAGATCCAGAGCCGCGGGCAAGTCCCCCGGAGCCAAACGGGGGCTGCCGCCGTTGGCCTTCGACAGCGCCTGCAGAAAGTGGATCGCCTGCTGGGTGGGGTCGCTGTTGGGGTGGTAGAAGTGATAGGCGCCGCGCAGCAGACCGGCACGCTTGATACCTGCCCAGTTATCGGCAAAATAGGTGTCGGAACTGGTCAGTCCCTCGCTGGCCTTGGCAAAGGCAAAACGCTCTCCTCCGCCTGCCACCGCTTCCCAATCTACATGGGCCTGATAGTGGGAAACATCGACGCCTGGTACGGCTCCGGCTGGAAATCCCATGGGTCTTCCTCCTTGATAGCCTGCGGTAGAAGTCGAGTTTGAAAGGGCACAACTTTACTCGTGCCGCAAATGTTTGAAAATAAAGGCGGGCTTTGCATGCCCCGGAAAACTCAATTTGGGCTCGGTTTTGAAAGGGCACGACTTCAGTCGTGCCGATAACGCCATTAGAACCAACGTGGCTTTAGCCACTGAGGGATGCCTTCCGGGCCTTCTTGCTCAAAACAAGGCCTCTTTCCGCAGCCTGTTTAGCCCATGCGGGAATGCCCGCGTTCGCCAGTCACTTCTTCGGATCCTCCTCGCGCAGGACTCTCTGAACTGCTCCGCACTGCACCTAAATGGCGTAATCGTCAGTTCTGGCAACCATCTACGATTTGAAGAAGACGACAAATCCAAGGGAGCCGCAACTGCAGTTTCCATGGTGGCCGGTTGATCGGTAGCTGATTGAGGCTGGCGGCCACGAACGCGCTCAGGCGTCGGCGATCTTCTTGCCGATGTAGGCGCCATGGCCCAATCCCATGAGGACCATCAAAGTCTGGCCGATATCCGGCAAACCCAGGTTGCAGACGGGCACAGGGACTTTGTTGGGGTCGAAGGGAGGGCAGTTCGGGTTCTGGACCACTGCGATGACCTCGGCCAGGAAGACGCCGACGCCGATCACGGTCCACAGCACAAGCTGCACCTTGCTCAAGTCGGGCAGGCCGGCATCGTCGCAAAAGATGCCGCTGAGGCTGGGTCCCGTCGGGACGAGCGGCGGTGGCGCTGCAGCCGCTGCAGCGGCAGACTTGGTAGCAATGGACTTTGCCGACACGGTGGTGACCACGCTGATGCCCATGGCAATGAGCAGATTTTGAGGCAGACCGGGCAGCTCTCCACGGTAGCCGTTGGCAAACCGGATCTGGAAGATGGCGAGGAAGGCGAACACGACCGCGGCTGTCCACACCATCATTTGAAACTTGCTGGTGCTGGGTTGCCCATCTTCCCCGATAACCAGGGACCAAGGATGTTTCTTTGTCGCGATGAGAAGAACCACCCAAAGGACGGCCAAGCCGGCCAAACCAGTGACATAGGACATGAATTGCTGCATGGGCATAGAGACTCTCCTTGTTGAGGGGGCAACGAGCTTCCGATTCAGCGGCGAGGGGTTTGGAGAAGCACAGCCAATGTCACATGAGTGGAGCGAAGTGTCAAGGGATTTGTAACCAGGGACTAAGGGACCAGGGGACTGATCGGATAGGCTATACACGTTGGGTGCCCCAGGTCCCGCTTTGCCGGAGGCTGGCGCGCTGACCTGCTGCGTCCCAAGCCTCTCAGCCCCTTGTCCCAAGTCCCTCAGTCCCTCAGTCCCTTGCGCAGACGTGCGCAGGCTTCGTCCAGATCCCGATCCTTTTTGGCAAAACAGAAGCGCAGCAGGTTCTCGCCATAGCCCGACCGGAAGAAGGCAGATCCGGCGACCGCAGCGACGCCCGTAGCAGCCAACAATTGCCGTGCCTTTGCCGCTGCGCTATCTCCAGGAAGCGAGGAAGCTTCGGCCAAAACATAATAGGCGCCCGCAGGTACCGTGGGCTTCAAGCCGGCAGCGGTCAGTGCCGCCAGAATACGGGTACGCTTGTTGCGATGGTCGGCGGCCAAATGGGTGTAGAAACTGGGCGGCAATTGCTCCAGGCCGGCAGCGGCGCCATGTTGCAGAGCCGAGGGTGCGCAGACATAAGTCAGGTCGTGGAAGTAGTTCATGGCTGCGATCCAGCGGGCGTCGGCGGTCACATAGCCCAACCGCCATCCGGTAACGCTGAAAGTCTTCGAGAAACCTGACAGGACAATGGTTCGTTCCTTCATGCCCGGCAGACTGGCAGCGGCAATATGCTTGTGACCGTCGTAGACAAAGTACTCGTAAATCTCATCGGTAATGAGGAAAAGGTCGTGGCGCAGGCAGACGGCTGCAATGGATTCAATCTCAGCCAGCGAAAACACCTTTCCAGAAGGATTCGCCGGGGTGTTCAGCAGGATGGCGCGGGTGCGCGGCGTGACCGCGGCCTGGAGAGCGTCCAGATCGAGCGCGAAATCCGGTTCGGCGAGGGGCACCAGCACCGGGTTCACGCGCAATGAGCGGAGAGTGGAGACGTGGTAGCCATAGAAAGGCTCGAACAGCAGCACCTCGTCGCCCGGGTTCAACAATGCCATAGCTGCTGCATGAAGCCCGCCGGTGGCACCGGAAGAGACCAGGATCTCGCTCTCGGGATCGTAGATCAGGCCGTAATCGCGCTGTTGCTTGGCGGCAATGGCGTTGCGCAGACGGGCGATGCCGTCCAGTCGTGTGTAGATGTTGTGGCCGTCGTGGATGGCCTGAATTGCCGCAGCCTGCACCGCGGCGGGAACCGGAGTATCGCAAACGCCCTGGGCCAGGTTGATGCCGCCCATCTGGTCGCATGCCACTGACATGGCGCGGATCTCCGATTGCACGGCGGCAGGGGCCAGATGACTGAGCGCGAGGCGCGTGGGGGAAGTGGATAGGAATGGGGGCATCGTTAGGTTCCTTATGCACTCAGTTTACAGATTCATGTGACTGTGCGGACAAGCCGGCGTTTACCTGGGAATAGCCCGGGCGTGTTAGCCTTGCCCTTCGCAGAAAAGGAGCATTTCTTCTCATGCATTCTACCCAGCCCGCGCATTTCAATCTTGTTGCCGCCGCGCACGCCGCCATGATCGAACACGGCTTTCAGCCCGAGTTTCCGGCCGGAACCGACACTCAGTTGGCCGCGATCCAGGCACAAACCGAGCAGCCTTCCTCTGCCGGCCTCAAGGATCTGCGCAGCCTATTGTGGTCTTCGATCGATAACGACACCTCGAAAGATCTTGACCAGATTGAGTGGGCCGAACAGCTTGCCGATGGGCGCATTCGGGTGCTGGTGGGCGTGGCCGACGTGGACGCGCGCGTCTCCGAAGGCACGGTCATCGACAGCCACGCCCGCAGCGAGACGACTTCGGTGTATACCGGCGTCAAGGTGTTCCCCATGCTGCCGCCCGAGTTGTCGGAGGGCGTTACGTCGCTGAATGAAGACGAAGACCGCGCGGCCTTGGTGGTGGAGTTTGCCGTGGATGCGGCGGGCACGGCCTCGAACGGCAAGGCGTATCGCGCCCTGGTGCGCAACCGCGCACAACTGGCTTATAACAGCGTGGGAGCTTGGCTTGAGGGCCGCGGACCCGCGCCAGCCAAGATTGCCGCCAGCGCCGAATTAACGGCGCAAGTCAAGCTGCAGGACACAGCCGCCCAGCGCATGGTCGGCGGGCGCTTCCAGCATGGCGCACTCGACTTGGAGAGCATTGAAACCCGTCCGCTGATGCTGGCCGGCCAGGCTGTGGAGATAGTCCGGCTTGAGAAGAACCGCGCCACGTCGCTGATCGAGGAGTTCATGGTGGCCGCGAACGGGGTGATTGCGCGGACCTTTGAAGACGCCGGCGTGGCCTCGATCCGGCGCATCGTGCGCACCCCCAAGCGCTGGGACCGCATCGTGGAGCTGGCCGCCGGCTTGGGCACTACGCTTCCGGAGCAGCCTGACTCCAAGGCGCTGAACGATTTGCTGCTGGCCCAGAAGCAGAAGGACCCGGTCCATTTCCCCGACCTGTCCTTGGCCGTGGTCAAGCTGATGGGTCCGGGCGAATATGTGCTGGTGAAGCCCCAAGAGGTGTCGCCCGGCCACTTCGGATTGGCGGTGCAGGACTACACCCACTCGACCGCGCCCAACCGGCGCTTCCCCGACATGGTGACCCAGCGGCTTCTGAAAGCCTGGCTGGCAAATACGCCGCAGCCTTACTCGGAAGGCGACCTTACGGCCATTGCGGCCCGCTGCACGCTGATGGAAGACGGCGCCCGCAAGGTAGAGCGCGAGATGCAAAAACGCATTGCGGCGGTAGTGCTTCACCCCCGCATCGGGCAGAGCTTTCCGGCCATCGTTACCGGCGTGAACCACTACGGCACATTTGTGCGCACGCTCAACCCGCACGTGGAAGGCATGTTGGTAAATGCCGCCAAGGGCGTGAAGGCGCTCGACGTCGGCGACAAGGTTACGGTGAAGCTGGTGTCGACCGACCCGCAGCGAGGATTTATCGATTTTGAGGTGTAGCGAATGCCTCAGAAACACTCAATGTGGTCGCAGGCGTTCATCAAGGGCATTTGCAGGTTGGAGTCGTGCTCCGGGTCGGAGTAAATGGTGATGGTCGCAGGCTGGTAATCGCCTGGATTGGCGGTCATGATGTTGGGCACGAAGGTCTGCGGATTGCGGTCGTAGAGCGGGAACCAGCTGCTCTGGATCTCGACCATGACGGTGTGACCGGCTTTGAAAACGTGGTCCACGTCATGCAGCGAGAACTTGTACTCGTGCACCGTGCCGGGGCGCAGCGGCTTGGGCTCCTCAAACGACTGCAGATAGCGGCCGCGGAAGATCTCTTCGTTGGTCATGAGCTGGTAGCCGCGCATCTTTGGGTCTTCGGCGTCGGCGGGGTACTGATCGATGAGCTTCACTACCAGGTCGGTGTCGCTTCCTGTGGTGGCGGCAAAGATATCGGCAATCACCTCGCCGGTCAGAACCAGATCCTTGTTCAGCACGGGAAGTTTCCAGACGGCCAGGTCCTTGCGATCGGTGACGAAGCGCTGATCTTCGCTGAGCCAGTTGAACCATTGAGAGCCTTCGCTATAAGTGACTTGAATGGGGCGATGGCGGTACGGAACCGGGTTGGCCGGGTCGCTGACATAGGTGGTTTTGGCCTGCTCGGGCGAATCGCTCCAACTGAGCTTGCCCGCGCCCTGCAAATGCAGGCTAGTGGGCTCGGACTCCTTCGGCGGAAAGTGATCGTAGCGCTTCCACTGGTTGGAGCCGGTTTGAAAGCTGGCCGTGTCGTCGAGGTCGAAATCGGTGTCGTCTTTCAGGTAGTGGCCAAAGAATTTCGCCTCAATCTGGGCGCGGAACTCCTTGCCGATGGGCTCGGTATAGTCCAGGTTGCCCAGGTGCCGCGACGACGAACTCCAGTAGCCGTGCCGCCAGGGACCCAGGACCAGAAAGTTCTGGTGGTTGGTATCGTTCGGCTCCAGCGTCGAGTACTCGATCTGCGGCCCGAACATGTCTTCCTGGTCGTAGGTTCCGCCCACCGTGAGCGTCGGCACCGCGACGGTAGTGAGGGAGTGCTCCACACCGCGGGAAGACCAATAGGGATCGTAGGCCGGGTGATCGAGAAACAGCCGCCAGGTGGGCAGCACTTTGGACCCCGAGCGCTTCACGTCTTCGATGAAGCTGCCGCGTTCCAGAAAGTAGTCGAAGCCGTCGCGCGGCTTGCCGTCTCTGTCTTTGCCGTAGCTGACCTCGGTTTCTTCCTTGTTCGACTCCATGCCCAGAACGTAGTCGTACCCGTAAGTCTGCCGGAAGGCGCCGTTGTGAAAGAAGTCGTCGCCCATCCACACGTCGATCATGGGGGCCTGGGGCGAGATGGCCTTGACCGCCGGGTGAGGATCGATGCCGGCCATCATGGCCAGAAATCCGGGATAGCTGGTGCCCACAAATCCGGCGCGCCCGTTGTTGCCTGCGACATTTTTCAGAAGCCAAGCGACGGTGTCGTAGGAGTCGGTGCTCTCGTCAACCGCCTTGGGGTCTTTGTGGTCGGCCAGGGGGCGGCACATCACGAACTCGCCTTCGCTCTTGAAGCGGCCGCGAATGTCTTCGTTCACAAAGATGTAGCCGGCGCGGGCCAGCTCCGGGCGGTAGCTGAAAATTCCTGCATCGGTGGTATAGTCCACGCCGTAGGGGGTGCGCTGGATCAGGAAGGGCAGCGGGCCGGTCATGTCGGCGGGCTTCAGGATCACGGCATGAAGCTTGATCCCGTCGCGCATGGGAATCATCGCTTCGGAGCGTTGATAGTCGTGGAACAGATGATGCACGGGGTCGCCAGTGCGGAGAAAAGTGGTGTTCGGCTCCGCGGAATTGACAAAGCTGGCGCCACGACCGGTAGCGTCCAGCGTGAATCGTACGGTGTTCTTGGAGTTCGCCAAGCTGAATTCGAGTGCGGAGACGGGCTTCAGTTCGCTGGGCACCGCGCGCTCGGACTCCACCGTCAGCTTGCCCTGCTGAACGTAGAAGCTCATGGGCGTATCCGGCTCGTTGGGGTCGGTGTATTCGCCTTCAAGCGCTTGGAGTTGGGCCGACCCGGCGGGGCTCGCCGGGGCTTGCGGCAAGGGACGAGCGGCGATGGCTGCGCAACAACTCAAAGAGAGAAGAAAAGCAAGAATGGCGAAACGGAAACGGCGCAAGCGAAAAACCTCCGAGAAACCTATAGGAATAAGGGTAAGACCCGATCTGCTTGACCTGCCACCCGTCGCGCCAGTCGCACGAACGGGTATTGATCGGCACGAAATCGAGAATCCGTCAAAGCCCGGCCTCGACCGGCGCGGAAGACAGCACCTTGGCGGCGGCGTCAATGCGGTCGCGGGGAACCATCTCCGTGGCGCACCACAGCGTTGCGTTGCTCAGTTCCGGGTACCACTTGCTCAAATCCAGGCCGCCGACGATCTTTTCGCTCAACAAGCGCTCGCCAAGCGCCGAAGGAAACTCTTCGGTTTGCAACACGAATTCGTGGAAGCGCGGTGCGCCGGTAAACAGCAGCTTCACCCCGGGCTGGGCCGAGAGGGTTCGGGCAGCGTAATCGGCCTTGGCGAGGTTGTGCTCGGCCAGTTCGCGAATGCCCTCTCTGCCGTAAACGGTGAGGAAGATGGTGGCCATCAAGGCGACCAAAGCCTGGTTGGTGCAGATGTTCGAGGTGGCCTTCTCGCGGCGGATGTGCTGTTCGCGCGTCGAAAGCGTCAAGACGAAACCGCGGTAGCCGGTGGCGTCGGTGGTCTGACCAACCAGGCGGCCGGGCATCTGGCGCAGATACTGCTCCTTGGCCGCGATGACCCCGCAGTAGGGGCCACCGTAGCTCAGCGCCACGCCGAACGACTGGGCTTCCATGCTGACGATGTCGGCTTCGACCGGCGGCCGCACCACGCCCAGCGAGACGGACTCGGCAATGGACACAATGAGCAAGGCGCCCTTGGCATGGGCAATCGCGGCGATGGCCGGAATGTCTTCAATGACACCGAAGAAGTTGGGGCTCTGGACAAGCACGGCCGCGGTCTCCTCGGTCACCTGGGCCTCAAGTGCGGCCAGATCGACGCGGCCGGTCGCAGGCACGTAGGCAACAGGCGTCGAAGGCAAGCCTTGATGCCTGGTGTAGGTGGCCAGCACTTCGCGGTATTCGGGGTGAACGGTGGCGGCTACCACGGCCTTGTGGCGGCCGGTAATGCGCACGGCCATCGTCACCGCCTCGGCCGCGCCGGTAGAGCCGTCGTACATGCTGGCGTTGGCCACGTCCATGCCGGTCAGCTCGGCAATCATGGTCTGGAATTCGAAGATGGCCTGCAGCGTTCCCTGGGTAATCTCAGCCTGGTAGGGTGTGTAGCTGGTGAGGAATTCGCCGCGCTGCACCAGCGAATCGATGATGACGGGGCGATAGTGGCGATAAGCTCCGGCGCCCAGAAAGCTGGTGTAATCGGTGGCGTTTTTCTGCCCCGCGGCACGGAAGTAGTCGACGATCTCGCTCTCGGCCTGCTGGCGGGGTACGTCAAGGTCGCGGTCCAAGCGATATTCGGCGGGGATGACGGCGAACAGGTCGTCGATGGCCGCCGCACCGATTTCGGCGAGCATCTTCTTTCGTTCCGCGGGCGATTTGGGTAAGTAGCGCATATCGGCTTCTAGCCTCTAGCTTCTAGCTTTCAGCTAAAAGCCCGTTGGCCGGGCCCGTTTCTGCCCGAATGAAGGGAGCCCAGGAAAGGCAACGCGGCTTCAAGAACCGCGTCAACAGCTAACAGCGAATAGCTAATAGCTAGTGGCTCGCTTCCTAGCTCTCTTCCGCGATAAATGCCTCGTACGCAGCGGCATCGAGCAACCCGTCGAACTGAGCGGGATCGGCGAGCTCCACCTTGATGATCCAGGTGTCGTGAGGCGCTTCGTTGATCTTGTCGGGAGCGTTCTTGAGCTCCTCGTTGATGGCGGTGACCGTGCCGGTAACGGGCGAATAGAGGTCGCTGACAGCCTTGACGCTTTCGACAGATCCGAATGTCGCGTTGGCCGTAACGGGGTCGCCAACCTTGGGTACGTCGACATAGACGATGTCGCCAAGGGAGTTCTGTGCGTAATCCGTGATGCCGACGGTGCCGATGGCGCCGTCGAGCGCGATCCACTCGTGTTCGCGGGTGTAACGGTAGTTTGCGGGATAGGCCATGGCGTGCGGGCTCCTCGATTGAGTATTTGACAGTGCGACTTCCCAGTGTACGACGAAAGGCAGGGATCGGGGATTTGGGAACAGGGATTAGGGATAGACAGACAACAGTGCTTCTAGCCTAGGCGGAAGCAAAGCCCGGGTACGGTTCCAGCGGCACCAGAAATACGATCTCCAGCATTCCCGCCTGAAAGATTGGCAGACTCTCCAGGGCGGCGCGCACTTCGGCCTCGCTGGCGGCTTCCCAGAGAATGGAGGCGCCGGCCACATCGCCGCGCTTCCACACCTGGCGAAGAATGCCGGAGGCGTAAAGCTCCTTGACGCGCTTGCTTTCACTGGCGAGCAGTTCCGGAGTGAAAGCTTCGGGCGGGAAGGCATCGGTGCGGCGGCGGGATAGCGACAGGAATTGCATACCTCGATTGTAAAAGCAGGGACCCGGGAGCTTTCCCTGCTCCCCGTTCCCTATTTCCTGCCGTTCCCCTATTTGTCAAAGAACTCGCCGTGGCCGCCGTTGGCCCAGGGATCGTAGTGCAGAGCGAAGTTGGCCCGGGTTTGGACGCTGGGATGGTTGAATTCCCAGAACTCGATGAAGGGGCTTGGATTGGGGTCTTCAAGCCACGCCTCGCCCAGGGCGTTGAACGCGGCAACCGAAGTCTTCTGCGGGTCCGCCACGATGCCGTGGATAGCCTCCTGGCCGTAGACGTCAGCCTGATGCTCAAAGTGGCGGCTAAAGGTGTTGCTGGCCGGTTCCAGCACGAAGGCCGCCAGAGAAAAGGTAAAGACCAGAATCAAGAATCCCGTGCGGCCTGAAAGGTCTTCAGCATGCCAGACTGGCCCGAAGCGGCGCACCATCCAGCCAGCCAGCCCAGCGCAAGCCCAGTAGACGAAGAACAGGGCAAAGGCGAACCCGCACAGGATCTTGGGAATGTGGTTCAGCACGTAATGGCCGCTCTCGTGGCCGAAGATGAAAAGTACTTCATCGTTGGGGATGCGGCCAGCCGTAGTGTCCCACACCACGATGCGCTTGGTTGCTCCAATGCCGGTGACATAGGCGTTCAGGCCGTTGGTCTTGACGCTGGCCTTCATCAGAAACATGCGGTCGGGCGGGATATTGGTTCCGGTTCGGGCGACGACCTTTTCCAGATCCGTAACCAGGGCTGCATTGTTCTTGGCCAGCGGCTCGAACTTGTCAAAGATGGGCGAGAGCAGCGGCTGCACAAAGATCACCAGCACCAGCAGCGGCAGCGTGATAACCCAGGCGCCAAGCCAATAGCGGCGCGGCCAGCGGCGCACGATCCAATTGAAGAGCAGCAGAACCGGCGTCAGGAAGACAAGGGTGAGGCCGAGCGACTTGGCCTGGTCGCCGAACCAGCTGCCCCAGCCCTGCACGCTGATGCCGTAGCTGCGGCTGACGTGGTGACCATAGAGATCGAGCGGCAGATTGGCAACGGTGGTGACGATCAGGAAGGCGGCGAAGAAGATGAGGCCCTGCACCCAGCGGCGACTGGAGAGGCGATGAGCCCAGGATTCCAGGCCTGAGGCGCCGTGCAACACCAGCAACAGCAGAAGCACGGCCAGGCCCCACAGGGATCCAACAATGTCCATGACGTTGCGGATGCGGCCCAGCGCAATGGCCTTGGCCAACTTGTCGGGCGGCAAGTTATAGGCCTGCGAAGGGGGCTCGGCAGGCGCAGGCTGGGTTGAGGCTGAAGCCGGCGCTGGTTGCGCCGGGGCAGCTTGGATTGCCGCGTGGGGACCCGGACCGAGGCGTGGGGCAACGGCAGCAAGAAGAAGCGAGAAGCTGACCGCAATGAACAAAGGTCGTGCAAAAGTCATGAGAGATTTCCTCCGTGGTAGCGGACTCTGAGACAATTCGGGCTACAGATGCTTTTACTCGAGTATTCCCGTCCAACGCCAGTACTTTCTTCCGCAGCTAGAAGGCGGAGCGCCCGTAGCCTCATCCTGGCTTTGGCAGTTCCCGCCATCGCTTTGCTCATGCCCGTTGCAGGCCGCGCGCAACAAACCACGCCAGTTCTTCTCGACGCCATGAGCACCGAATTGCATCGAGCTTTTACCTCGCTCGGCAAACAAGGGGACGAAAAGCAGTTACCGCCCTATTTCCTGAGCTATGCGGTCAGCGACGCCAGCGAAGTCTCGATCCGGGCACAGTTTGGCGCCCTGGTCGATAGCTCCGCCAACCACGTGCGCGTGGCCGACATTCAGGTTCGCCTCGGCGATGCCAAGCTCGATAACACCCACGGCAACCATCGCGGGTCGGCAGTGAACAGCATGCAATTGCCGCTCACCGACGATCGCCAAGCGCTGGGCCGCAGCCTGTGGCTGGCCACCAACGTGGGTTACGGCAACGCGTTGGATAACTACCTCCGCGTAAAGACTGAAGCCCAGGTGCGCGCCAAGGAAGAAGATTCGTCGCCCGATTTCAGCCAGGAGACCCCTCAAACGGCCATCGGCAAACCGGCCCCGGCGCTGGTGGTGGACCGGGCGGCCTGGGAGCCGCGCATCGAGGCGCTCAGCAAGATCTTCCGCGAGTACCCCGACGTTTACCAGAACATGGTGATGCTGACGGCGCAGAACGAGACCGACTACTTTGCCTC
>CAZLMY010000062.1:0-31024 GCA_964560845.1 uncultured Occallatibacter sp.
GCGAAGATATTCCGCTGCTGGCCGCGCATTTTCTCAATCGCAACCGCGCCCGCTATCGCAAGCAGGTCAGCGGATTCTCGCCCGCGGCCATGCAGCAAATGATGCACTATCCATGGCCCGGCAACGTGCGCGAACTTGAGCACACCGTGGAGCGCGCCGTGTTGCTGTGCCGCAGCGACGAAATAGAGCCCGGTAACCTCGCTATCGCTTCTTCCCGCACCTCCGCAGTGTCGTTTGAGAACATGAGTATCGACGAGGTTGAAGCTCTGCTCATCAAGAAAGTCATGCGTCGCTGCGATGGCAATATCTCTCAGGCCGCTGAGGCTCTGGGACTCAGCCGCGCCGCACTCTACCGCCGCATTGAGAAATATGGAATCTAGAAAGCTCGCCCGTCGTCGCCGTCGCTCCGCGGTACGTCGGGCGTGGCTTTACTGCCTGCTGCTCGCGCTGCCTGCATTTCTGTTTGGAGGGATTTTTGTCTACGAGAGACACATCGCTCTTTCACCCGCAATTCTGATTGCCGGATGCGTGCTGATCTACCTCGCCACAGTGTCCGCGGCGCTGATTGAAAGCCTGGTCCGCCCCCTGCAGACACTCTCTAACGTAATCTCCTCTCTGCGCGAGGGCGATTACTCTTTCCGCGCCCGCGGTGCAGGCCCGCAGGATGCTTTCAGCGAACTGGCCGGCGAGGTCAACGCCCTTGCCGACCTGTTGCAAAAGCAGCGCGTTCGCTCTCTCGAAGCCACCGCTCTGCTGGCGCGCATCCTTGAAGTCATGCATGCGCCACTGTTCGCCTTCGATCGCGAAGATGTGCTGCAACTGGTCAACAATGCCGGCGTTAAACTGCTCGGCCTGCCCCATTCCCGCTGCTTTGGACATCGCGCCGGAGAACTCGGCCTCGATACTCTGCTTGGCTCTCCCGATCAGAGTGTCCACTCATTCGGCAACAAACCAACTCGGTGGCTGCTCCGCAAAGCCGCCTTCCGCCAGGACGGCGCGCCGCACATGCTGCTGTTGCTGGCCGACGTGAGCCTGCCCCTGCAGGAAGAGGAACAGATCGCCTGGAAGCGCCTGATCCGTGTGCTGGGCCATGAGCTATCCAACTCGCTGGCGCCCATCAAATCCATCGCCGGTAGCCTGTTGGCACGCGTCGACCACATGGGGGGCGAGGACTCCACGTTGCACGACTTTCGCCGCGGGCTGGGTGTCATCGAGAGCCGCGCCGACGCCCTGCATCGCTTCGTCCAGTCCTACCGATTGCTGGCCCAGTTGCCCCCACCGCATCTGCGCCAGGTTTCACTTGCGCCCCTGTTGGAGCGGGTTGTTCTCCTGGAGCAACGCCTGCCGGTACTGTTGGAGACGGGGCCTGTCGTGCTCTTCGATGCCGATCCCGATCAGTTGGAGCAGATGTTCATCAACCTGCTTCGCAATGCAGTGGATGCTTCGTTGGCCAATGGCGCCGACCACCAGTCCGTAGAGGTTGCGGCCCGTGTCAACTGGCATCTCAACGATGCCAACCTGCTCGTCACCATCGAAGATCGCGGCCTGGGAATCGCGAACACCGACAACCTCTTTGTGCCCTTCTATACCACCAAGCCGGCCGGCAGCGGCGTAGGATTGGCGCTGGCCCAGCAGATCGCCCGCGCTCACGGCGGCGAGATCCGCCTCCTCAACCGTGAAGACGGCGCCGGAGCACGTGCAACCGTTCGCCTGCCCATTACGCCCCTCGCATAGAGCATCTCGCCTCTAAGAACGTGTAGCGCCGGCTTCCGGCCGGCTGTACCATGGACCCCCTGGTCCACGCGGCACCCTGCATCGTCGGGGGAATTGCCCTTAGGCCAACGCCAGATTCATGTTGTCGATCGCTTCGTCGATTTCCTGCGTGCTCTTGAACCCAACCGTTGCGCAATCGATCCCGGCGTTCTTGAACGCGAAGCGCATCGCGGCCTGGCGGTCCTCATGGCGCGTGAAGGCGCCATCCCCCACCAGTTTCATGCTGATCACTCCCATGCCTTCGCGTTTCACCTGCTTGACGTGCGCCACTACTTCGTCTCTGCAGTCGGGATTGCTGTTGTCCTCGCCGGTGGGGCCGTCCATCCGTGTGCCGTTGTGGTTCATCCGGATCATGGCCACTTCAAGCCAGGGATTGCCGGGCATCTGGCGCAGCGCCGGCAGACCGTGCACCGACGCACCCCGGGTATGAATGACCTTCTTGGCCTGCGCTTCCAGGATGCCGTCTTGCCAACGACGGGTTTCCGAAACCCAGTCGCCCGTGTGCTGCCAGTGCAGCAGCATGATGTCGAAGTACTCGGTCTGCGAGATACGGCGCATCTCGTCGAAACGCACATGCGGATCCACGCCCTGGTCGGTAGTCACCTTGTTCATCAATTGGTAGCTGTCCCGCGGAAAGCTCTTCAGCGCTTCGCCTAACATGCCTGGCGTTGCATAGGACTCCGCCGTCTCGAAAAAACGGATGCCGCGGTCGTACGCGTAGTGAATCAGGCGCGTGAATTCCTTCTGTCCCAGCGAGGCCTGCACATGCCCATTGGCGCTGCCGGTGCCGAAGGCCAGCCGCGTGACCTTCATGCCCGATTTGCCCAGTGTGACCACATCGGTGGCCGTGCGGGCTGTGGCCTGTAAAGGAAGTGTGCCGATAGTGCTTACTGTTCCAACAGCAAGCGATGCTTTCAAGAATTCGCGACGGGAAAATGGGCTCATTGAACCTCCAACGCTGGGCCGCGCAGCAGGCAAATAACGGCCTTTGTGCAGATGGTATCACGGGGATGGCTGTGCGCAAATGCCTGAAGCCCCGCAAAGAAGCTGCTCCGCAAGTTCCCAAAAAACTCGACCGCACAACTTGCGAAGATCCCAACAAGAGCCCTATTCGTGAGCATGACCTTGGTTCGCAAGAACTGCCGAGATCTTTTGACACATCGCCGCTGGCCCCTCGACTTTGCTGATAAACAAATCCGCATACCGCGCGTCAAGCGGAATCTCGTTCACCCCCGATATCAAAATGACCGGCAAGTCTGGCCACACGTGCTTGACGCTCTTGGCCAATTCTGTCCCCGTTCCTCCAGGCATTAAATGGTCGGTCAGAACTAGATCGACGCTGCGAGATTCGAGAATCTGCAACGCTTCCGCCGCCGACCTTGCCGAAATAACCTCGTACCCTTGCTTTTGCAGAACGAGCTTGCGCAGAGTCAGTGGAAGCTCCTCGTCGTCGACGCAAAGAATCAACGCCTTATGCGCGTCCAAGGGGGACTCTCGCTGTCTCATCGGCGCTAACATGGCTGGCGCCCGCGATGACCTTTGTACTCGGATCGGCGCCGGGAAGCGTCACACGAAACGATGTCATGTGCCCGCCTTTGAAGGGGATGCTCCGAAATCGAATCGTTCCATCGTACTTCTGAATGATGCCTTTGCTGATCCACAAGCCCAGCCCGGTTCCCTTGCTCGACTTGGTCGTAAAGAAAGGCTCGAAGAGATGCTTGGCGTGCTCCGGCCTGATGCCTGCGCCTGTGTCGCACACTGAAACGCTCAAATCGGTTCTTCCCATAGCCTCGTTCCAGCGTTCCCCCAGGCGAATGCGCAGGCGCCCACCCTCCGGCATGGCTTGGATGGCATTTCCAATAAGATTGAAGAATACCTGCCTCAACTCCACCGGAAACCCCCGGATCGTGGGGTTGCTGAGATACTTCTTGTCCAGCGAGATTTTGCTTACCAGGAGCTGACGCCCCTGTAGTTGGAGCACATCGTCCAGAAGACCGGCAATCGACACCTCGACGGGATGTTGCGATTCCCGATAAAAGCCCAACGTCTGCTTGGTTATGTGACACACCCTGGTAAGCTCTTCCTCTCCCAACTGTGCGTAGTAACGCGCCTCCTCATCCAGCGAAGGATGATTCCGCAATAGATAGAACGCATTGGTAATTGCTTCTAGCGGATTATTGATTTCATGGGCGATGATTCCCGCCACACGCCCCATCGCGGCCAGCCTCTCGGTACGCCGCAACGCCTCTTCTGCCCTCATCTCCGCAGTGATGTCGCGGTTGATTTCCAGAACCGTCCCGGCCTCTTTCTTGAACACCTGCCGGCTCGCCACAATCACTTCACGCCCATCCCGCGTCTGCTGAACAAGGTTGCCATCCCACCGCCCGCGGCTAAGCAGCGTCGCTTGAATTGATGATGCCTCCACCGGGAATTCCGTTTCCAACACCCGATCCACCGGTTTGCCGATCACCTCGCGGCGAGCCCATCCATAAAGAGCCTCTGCTCCGGCGTTCCAGTATTGCACGACGCCGGATGTGTCCCTAACCAATATTGCTTCCGATGCCAATTCCAGAAGGTCTGCCCGTTCCCTCAACAGATCCTCCATTCTCTTGCGATCGCTCACATCGAAAAAGGCGCCAACCGCGCCGCGCACCTCACCTCTTTGGTCAAACAGAGGGCTGGCGCTGCCTAAGATCGGGATCATCCTGCCGTCGGCCCGCTGCATCTCCCATTCGGTGGTGGGAACAGGTTGCCCAGTAGCAATTGCCTGCTCCATCGGCAAGTTTTCCAAAGCAAGGCGTCGGCCGTCATGAATCATCTCGTAGATCTTTGCGCCTGGACCGTCCTCACTGCTTGATAAACTCTTTCCCGCCGGTATGCCGAGCAGATCGCTCAGGGCCTGGTTGGCTGTAACGCTTCTGCATTCCGAATCGTGCGCCACTGCAACTCCAACCGGAAGCACCTGCATGATGGTTTCCAACTCGGTCACGCGAAGCTCAAGCTGTGAATTGAGTTGACGGATCTTCTCTTCGGCCGCGATCTGTCCGCTGATGTCCGTGTTCGTTCCAAACCAGCGCACCACCGTCCCGTTTGAATCTCGAATCGGTACGGCGCGCGACAAAAACCAACGATACTCTCCGTCCTTGCTAAGCAGCGGAAATGTGTCTTCCCAGGGGGCGCCCGTCTTCCAGGAATAGGCGCTGCTCGAGACTACTCTGTTCAGATGTTCTGGATGGACCATGCCGTTCCAGTTTGCGGCCTGCGCAACTTGAGGAGAAACACCGGTGTATTCATACCACCGGTCGTTACACCAGAACACTCGGCCATCGGGGTCCGCCATCCATGCTAATTGAGGAATCAGGTTAGCCAGCGTTCGAAACTGATTTTCACTTTCTTGTAATTGGCGCGTTCTTTGTTCAACCCGGTCTTCGAGTTCGCGATTGAGGTTTTCAAGATCTCTGCTCTTGCGATGCAGTTCGGCAAAAACCGAGACTTTGGCGCGAAGAACCTCAGGTACCACCGGCACTGAGATATAATCCACGGCTCCGCTCTGATAGCCCTTGATCCTGTCCAAGTCGCTCATGCGCACAGCGGAAATGAACAGGATCGCCGTCTTCTGAAACCGAGGATGTTGCCGCATCATGTCCGCCATCTCGAAACCGTTGATTTCGGGCATGCTGACATCCAGAAGAACCACCGCAACATCGTGCTTGAGAAGTAACTCCAAACCCTCTCGCCCAGACCGTGCCTTGATTAGGTTAGCGTCCAAATCAGCGAGAATTACCTCGTAACTAAGAAGCTTTGCAGGCTGATCGTCGACCATCAGAATGTTGACTTTCTGACTCTCGTTCATCCGATTCCCCCAAACTCTTTGTCCCCGGCTAGAATTCGGTCCAATGCATGACATGGATGAAGCTTCTCGCTAACGATGCAGCCACATGCGCAATGCTGACAACAATTGTTCGGTGTTCACCGGCTTGGCAAGGTACTCTGATGCGCCCGCCTCCAGACACTTCTCTCGATCCCCCTTCATGGCCTTCGCAGTCAACGCAATGATGGGCAAGCGCCGGAATCGCGGATTCTGACGAATCACCTGCATGGTCTCATAGCCGTCCATCTCCGGCATCATGATATCCATCAGCACAATTGCCAACTCCGGGGTTGCCTCAATAGTGCCGATCGCTTCCCGCCCGGTCCCCGCTGTCAGCACTGTCATCCCCCGGCGCTCCAGCACGCTGCTCAGCGCAAAGATATTGCGCACATCGTCATCTACAATCAGCACCTGCTTGCCGACAAGCGCCTCGTCGGATCTGTGCAGACGATCCAGCATGTTTTGCTTTTCGCGAGGAAGATCCGCCACAATGCGGTGTAGGAAAAGCGCAGTCTCGTCCAACAATCTCTCCGGAGATTCCACGTCCTTCACGATTACACTGCGGGCCAGCACATGAAGTCTGGCGTCTTCCTCAGGAGACAGATCCTTCCCCGTGAAGACCACAACGGGCAACTCATTGAGCGAAGGCGTATCGCGCAAACGCTCCAGCACTTCGAAGCCGCTCATATCGGGCAGGCGAAGATCCAGGACCAGGCAATCGTAAGCGTCCCGATTCACCTCCTCCAGCGCTTCTAGACCTGATGCGACAAAGGTCACATCGATGTCGTCGTAGCCGAGCAAAGCTTCGATGCTGAGCTGTTGCGCCGGTTCGTCTTCTACCACCAGCAACTTCTTGCGGCGAGGTGACGCGTATGCCTTGATTCTGGTAATGGCCGCGCTCAGACCCTCCGTTGTCGTCGGCTTCGTCACAAACGCAAATGCGCCCCGTGACAGTCCGTGGTGCCAGTCCTCGTCCAGAGTCAACATCTGGACCGGAATGTGCCGCGTGCTCGGATCCTGCTTCAAATGGTTCAATACTGTCCAACCCAGCATGTCCGGCAAGAATACGTCCAGCGAAATTGCAGTCGGTCGAAATTCGCGTGCCAGTGCAAGAGCTTCGGCGCCAGTCGCAGCATGGAGAATCTTGAAGCCCTTGTCCCTTGATAGATCGCAGATGAGTCGCGCATAATGCACGTCGTCCTCCACGATCAGCAACACTTCGTCTCCCGTCTCTAACGCGTTTCGATCGTCCTCGATCCGTTCGGGGAGATGTTCGGTCACACTCACGCTGGATGTCGGCGACAGAGATGCTGGCCGTATATGAGTCTCGCTGCGCACAAGGGACGAAGCCTGTGAAGGACCCACATAGGTCTGCGGCAGATAGAGGGTGAATGTGCTGCCTTTGCCAGGCGTGCTGTTGAGCTGTATCTCTCCTCCCAGCAAACTCGCCAGTTCGCGGCTGATTGCCAGGCCCAGCCCAGTGCCTCCGTACTTGCGGCTGGTGCCTGCGTCGGCCTGTTGAAACGCTTCGAAGATGATGCGCTGCTTGTCGTAGGGAATGCCAATGCCGGTGTCTGTAACGGCAAAGGAAACCACAGATCCGCTCCCATTGAGGATCGGATGATCCTGCGTCCACCCGCTAGTTGCCAGCGAAACCGATAGCTGCACCTTGCCCTGCTCTGTGAACTTGAACGCATTCGATAGCAGGTTCTTCAACACCTGCTGCAAGCGCTTTGAATCGGTGACCAGGCTGCGGGCCAGCCGGGAATCGGTGTTGATCTCAAACGCAAGCTTTCGATTGTCGGCCTCATGACGGAAAGGCCGCGCCACCATCTCGATCAAGCTGTTGAAGAACACCTCCTCGGCTTCCACACTCACTGTTCCGGATTCAATCTTCGATAGATCCAGAATGTCGCTGATCAAATTCAGAAGATCGGTTCCGGCGCCATGGATCGTGCGCGCGAACTCGACTTGTTTGCCGCTGAGATTGCCGTCGGGGTTCTCCGCTAATTGTTGGCCGAGAACGAGGATGCTGTTCAGCGGCGTGCGCAATTCGTGCGACATGTTGGCCAGGAACTCGGATTTGTACTTCGACGTTAGAGCGAGTTCTTTGGCCTTCTCCTCAAGCGCACCTCGCGCCTGCTCGATCTCCTGATTCTTGCGCTCCACTTCGGCGTTCTGCTCGGCAAGTTGCTGTGCCTTCTGCGCCAACTGCTCGTTGGTCTGCTGCAATTCCTTCTGCTGGGTCTGCAGTTCAGTCGCCAATTGCTGAGACTGCTTCAGCAGGCCCTCGGTCTGCATCGTCGCTTCGATGCTGTTCAAAACAATTCCAATGCTCGATGTAAGTTGTTCGAGAAATGCCAACTGAGATGCGGTGAACGTACTCAGACTGGCTAGCTCGATCACCGCCTTGACCCTGTCCTCGAACAAAACCGGCAACACAATCACATTCCGCGGTATCGCCTCGAAAAGCCCCGACCGAATCGGCGCACTGTGGCTGGGCAAGTCGGTAATCAGCATCCGTCGCTTCTCTGCGGCGCATTGTCCTATGAGTCCTTCACCTAGCTTGATTGTTTGCAGATGGCCGTCGTCCGTGCTCGCATATGCCGAAAGCAACACCATGTAATTGGACTCCTCCGACTCCATCTGATAGAGCACCCCCTGCTGCGCATTCACCAAGGGGGCTAACTCCGAAAGCAACATGCGGCCCACAGTTGTGAGTTCGCGCTGGCCTTGCAGCATCCCTGTGAATCTGGCCAGGTTTGTCTTCAGCCAGTCCTGTTCTGTGTTGCGGTCTGTGGTCAGCCTCAGGTTGTCGATCATGGTGTTGAGATTGTCTTTCAGGTCCGCAACCTCGCCGCTCGCTTCCACTTGGATCGATCGAGTCAGATCGCCTTTGGTCACGGCTGTCGCAACTTCTGCAATTGCGCGCACCTGGTTGGTGAGGTTATCCGCCAGCAGGTTCACGTTGCCAGTCAAGTCCTTCCATGTGCCGGAGGCGCCAGGCACATTGGCCTGTCCGCCAAGCCGCCCTTCCACGCCCACCTCGCGCGCAACCGTTGTAACCTGGTCTGCAAATGTTGCCAGCGTGTTCGTCATGTTGTTGATCGTCTCGGCCAGTGCGGCGACTTCGCCCTTGGCGTTTACAGTTAGCTTTTTTGTCAGCTCGCCATTAGCCACGGCCGTCACAACCTTCACGATGCCGCGCACCTGCTCCGTCAAGTTAGCCGCCATCACGTTGACGTTATCGGTAAGATCCTTCCAGGTTCCGGCGACCCCGGGAACCTGCGCTTGCCCTCCAAGCTTGCCCTCTGTACCTACCTCTCGTGCAACGCGCGTCACTTCCGCGGCGAATGCATTCAGCTGATCCACCATGGTATTGATGGTGTTCTTCAGTTCCAGAATCTCGCCCTTCACGTCGACCGTGATCTTTCTCGAGAGATCACCGCGCGCAACAGCGGTTGTCACTTCGGCAATGTTGCGCACTTGCGCGGTCAAGTTGCCGGCCATCGCGTTCACCGAGTCTGTTAGATCCTTCCATGTGCCTGCAACACCCGGCACATTGGCCTGTCCGCCCAGTCGGCCCTCGCTGCCTACCTCGCGCGCAACGCGAGTTACTTCCGCAGCAAACGATCTAAGCTGCTCCACCATCGTGTTCAATGTTTCTTTGAGCTGCAGAATCTCTCCGCGCACGTCGACCGTAATCTTTTTCGACAGATCGCCGTTGGCGATTGCCGTCGCCACCTCGGCGATGTTTCTTACCTGCCCGGTCAAGTTGCTGGCCATGAAATTTACGTTGTCTGTCAGATCCTTCCATGTTCCGGCAACACCGGGAACTTGTGCCTGGCCTCCGAGTTTTCCGTCCGTGCCCACTTCCCTCGCAACGCGAGTCACCTCGCCGGCGAAAGCATTGAGTTGGTCCACCATGGTGTTGATGGTGTTCTTCAACTCCAGAATCTCGCCCTTCACGTCCACGGTAATCTTGCGAGACAAATCGCCACGTGCCACGGCAGTCGTAACTTCCGCAATGTTTCTTACCTGCCCGGTCAAATTGCCGGCCATTGAATTCACCGAGTCCGTAAGATCCTTCCAGGTACCGGCCACACCCGGCACGTTTGCCTGTCCGCCCAAACGGCCTTCGGTTCCCACTTCCCTCGCCACGCGAGTTACTTCGCCGGCGAACGCGTTCAGCTGATCGACCGTTGTGTTGATCGTCTCCTTCAATAGAAGAATCTCTCCGCTGACATTGACCGTGATCTTCTTCGACAAATCGCCACTGGCGATCGCCGTCGAAACCTCTGCGATATTTCGCACCTGGCCTGTAAGGTTGCTTGCCATGGAGTTCACAGAATCGGTAAGGTCCTTCCATGTGCCGGCAACGCCAGGCACCTGCGCCTGGCCGCCGAGTTTACCGTCGGTCCCCACTTCGCGCGCCACGCGCGTTACCTCCGAAGCAAATGCGCGCAATTGGTCTACCATCGTATTGATGGTGTCTTTCAGTTCCAGAATCTCGCCACGAACATCGACTGTAATCTTGCGCGACAGATCGCCGCGCGCAACCGCCGTTGCAACCTCGGCAATGTTTCTCACTTGCGCTGTCAGATTGCCGGCCATGAAGTTCACTGAATCGGTAAGGTCCTTCCACGTTCCGGCCACGCCCGATACCTGAGCCTGTCCACCGAGTTTCCCTTCGGTGCCGACCTCGCGCGCCACACGGGTCACTTCACCCGCGAAGGCGTTCAGTTGGTCCACCATCGTGTTGATGGTGTTCTTCAGTTCCAGAATCTCGCCCTTCACATCCACCGTAATCTTTCGGGATAAATCTCCGCGAGCCACTGCCGTAGTCACTTCCGCGATGTTGCGGACTTGGCCGGTTAGGTTTCCCGCCATGGAATTGACCGAGTCCGTCAGGTCCTTCCAGGTCCCGGCGACTCCCGGCACATTCGCTTGTCCGCCGAGTCTCCCTTCTGTCCCGACCTCGCGTGCCACGCGCGTCACTTCGCCCGCAAACCGGTTCAGTTGGTCAACCATCGTGTTGAGCGTTTCCTTTAGCTGCAGAATCTCGCCGCGGACATCCACTGTAATCTTTCTGGATAAGTCGCCATTGGCAATGGCCGTCGCGACTTCTGCAATGTTTCTTACTTGTCCGGTGAGGTTGCTTGCCATGAAGTTGACGTTGTCGGTCAGATCTTTCCACGTTCCGCCGACACCAGGCACCTGCGCCTGGCCTCCCAGTTTACCCTCGGTGCCGACTTCGCGCGCCACGCGCGTCACTTCGCCGGCGAAGGCATTCAACTGGTCCACCATGGTATTGATGGTGTCCTTTAATTCAAGGATCTCTCCCTTTACATCGACTGTGATCTTGCGGGATAGGTCGCCTCGAGCTACTGCCGTTGTAACTTCGGCAATGTTTCGCACCTGGGCCGTAAGGTTTCCCGCCATGGCATTCACGGAGTCCGTAAGATCCTTCCAGGTTCCGGCCACACCGGGCACAACAGCCTGTCCGCCAAGCTTGCCATCCGTGCCCACCTCGCGCGCCACGCGAGTTACTTCCGATGCGAACGACCGCAACTGATCGACCATCGTGTTGATCGCTTCTTTGAGCTGCAAAATCTCGCCGCGAACATCGACAGTGATCTTGCGCGAAAGATCGCCGCTGGCCACCGCGGTTGCCACTTCCGCAATGTTGCGCACTTGGCCCGTCAAGTTACTGGCCATCGAATTCACCGAGTCGGTAAGATCTTTCCATGTCCCTGCAACGCCAGGCACTTGGGCTTGCCCTCCGAGCTTCCCGTCAGTGCCCACTTCGCGCGCCACGCGCGTTACTTCGGCGGTGAATACACCCAATTGCTGGATCATGGTATTGACAATCGTCGCGGAACGCAGAAACTCGCCTTCCAGGGGACGTCCATCTACATCGAGCCTTACGGTTTGAGTCAAGTTACCCTGAGCAACCGCCGCAATCGCGCGCGTGACTTCTGTTGTCGGCCTTAATAGGTCTTCTATAAGTGTATTGACAGAAACTTCCATCCCCCCCCATGCACCGCGGAGTTGTTGAAAGCGAATTCGCTCCCGAGTCTTTCCTTCCTTTCCAACCGCCATCCCCACGCGGTTCAATTCGCGCGCCATCTGCTCGTTCGCGGCGATGATGTCGTTGAAGGTGTCTGCGATTTTTCCTTCAAGGCCGATCCATGCAACCGGAAGGCGCACTGAGAAGTTGCCGTCGCGCATCGTTTGAAGAGCTGCAAGAATCGACCCAAGGGCGCTCGGAGCGGGTTCGTGTTGGACAGCTGTGGCCGCGAGACCAGCATGCCCATTCTCGCTCGGAGGGGACGCAAGCCCACCAGTGCCGGGGCTGGCGTGCATGGACTTTTTCATGGTTATTTCCTCGAAGGGGATATTTCTTTTGGAAAGAGTGGATTAGCCAAAGCAGAAGTCTTCTCCGACTACCAGATTGCGCGTCGCTCGGAAGTCTTTATCGATGGTGATTCCACATCTTCGTGAGAAGATCAGATGCGATTATTGCGAAAAGTGTTGCCTTGAACGGAGCTTCCAAATGGAGCGCGATCGAAATGAAGGCATCAAACCGTGCACCCATTGGGAAAGCAGAATCGCCATAACGTCAGCGGAGCGCCGGCGAATAGCGACTTCAAGGGACTTGGGTGTCGGAGCTCTTTATCGCAAGTTGAGCGTAACGAAGGTTGGTTGTTTTGCGAATAACAACGAGAGACGAGTAGTCTCAGCCGGCCAGTTTTGCCAGAGTGCGCGCGAGTACGTGAACCCCGGCGCCAATTGCTTCCGGCGAGGCATATTCATCCGGCCTATGGCTTACTCCACCGCGGCAAGGGATGAAAAGCATGGCCACGGGTGCGACGCGCGCCATGAAAAGGGAATCGTGATAAGCGCGACTGACCATTTTCTTTGCGGTCCGGCCAGCCAATGCGACGGACTCCTCCATGGCAGCTAGAATCTCGGCGTCGCATGTTGCAGGCGGATCGGCATTCACCAACTCCGTGGTAATGGTTACCCCGCGTCTGGCACTCACTGCACCACACGCCTCATGGAGCGCTCCAAGAACGCGGTCGCGCCGTGCGCCGTCGATGTCGCGAATGTCGGCCTCAAGGCGCACACGCGAAGGGATGCTGTTGACCGCGCCTGGAAACACTTCGCATACTCCCACCGTGGCAACCGTATCGATTGCGCCGCTGGATTTGGCGGCCGCTTCGAGCGCCAGAATGATTTCCGCGGCGGCTGCCAGCGCATCCTTGCGCCCCGGCATCAGCCGCGCGCCTGCGTGGCCGCCTTCGCCTTCAATCTGAATCCGCAAACTGGCCGGTGCGGCAATTGCCGTTACCAGACCAAGGTCGACGCATTCGTCTTCCAGTTGCGGTCCCTGTTCGATATGCAACTCGACGAACTGATGAAAGCGCCCCATCGGCAACGCGACCGACTCGAGCGAGCCAGTAAACCCGGCCTGCGCGCGCAATTCATCGAGCCCGCGACCTTCTTTGTCGCGCAACGTAAGTGCCTTCGATGGCGTAAGCGCCCCAGCCATCATGCGGCTGCCCAGGCAGCCGATACCAAACCGCGTTGGCTCCTCGGCGGTGAAGATCACCAATTCAATGGATCGCCGCGGCTTGAAGCCGAACTTCTGCAGCACGCGAATGGCTTCAAGGCCGCCCAGCACGCCCACGGTGCCGTCGTAAGCCCCGGCATTGGGTATGGCGTCAATATGCGAACCCGTGCCGATGGGCGCCAGTTCCAGGTCGCTGCCCTGCCAGCGGGCAAAGGTGTTGCCGACGGCATCTTCCCGCACGGAGAGTCCGGCATCGGTGCAGAGACCCTTGACGAAAGAGCGCGCGCGCCGGTCCGCTTCGCCGAACACCACGCGCGTCACCACCGGTGGGTCGGCCTCGGAGATCCGGGCCAAGGCCGCCAGTTCCGCCAGCAGGCCATCGAGATTGAGATCCGGTTTTGTCGCCATCGCTCTCACAATCCCAGTGGATGCCGGCGCCAGTCCTTGTAGATGAGGTATTTGGAGGGGTGCTTGCCCAGGGCGCCGAACCATTGCGGGCAATAGGCGCCCATCCAGATGAAGTCGCCGGCTTCAACCGGATACCAGCAATCCCCCAGCCGATAGATGCCGCCGCCCTCAAGCATCAGCAGGCCGTGTTCCATGGTGTGGATCTCAACCATGCTGAGTGCCGCACCGGGCTCGTAGGTCATGGTGTTGACGGCAAAATCGTATGCCGGACCCACCGGCATCAGCGAACGCACGCGCACGGCCTTGTCGCCCGCCAGCGGCGTAGCCTTGATCGCGGCCTCGTTGCCAACCACAATGTCAGGGGCCGGTTCGGGGCCGCCGGGCAACGGCTCAAACAGCTTCTCAATCACCACCGCGCGGGAGCGGCCTGCTGAAGTGATGGTGTGTTTCACATCCTGCGGGACGAAGGCAAAACCACCCGGGCCGAGGATGTTTTTGTGGACTCCCGTGCACAACTCCAACTCCCCCTCCAGCACGTACACAAACCGCTGTGCCGGGCCGGTCGAAAGCTTGCCGTTGGGGGCAAACTCCGCAGTCATCTGGGTAAAGCACGCGCCCAATTGCGGCCCCACGTGTACGATGAATTCCACGTTCACAGCGCCTGGCAACGGGGTGCGAACAAAGGTGTCCGGTGTGTGCAGCAAGTGGTCCGACTTCAGGCTGCTTCGCGTAGCTCCCAAATGATGCACTTGATGTCCTCGTTCGAGCATTCTATCCAATATTCCTTGCCATGCGCAGAAGAAACTCTCGGCCCACATGAAGACAGGCCTCTACGTCTTCCTGCAACACTGTCTCCCCAGGGTGGTGGCTCACGCCGCCAGGACTGCGCAGCAACAGCATTGTCGCCGGCAAACTTCCCGACATCACCATAGCATCATGACCGGCACCGCAGGGCATCGACTTTCGCTGGAATCCCGCGCCATCGATCGCATCTTCCAGAAACGCCGTAAGTCGCTCATCCATCGGGACAGCCGGTTGGTTCAACTGCTCGGTATGCTTCAGCGTAAGCCGGCGCCGAGCTGCGATTTCCGTCGCTTTGGCCAGTAACTCCTCCACGGCAGCCAGACGAGCGCCATCGTGCACGTGACGTACGTCCAGACTTGCCTGTACTGTCCCTGGAACCACATTGCCCGCATTGGGTTCAACGCTCAGCTTGCCGACGGTGGCCATCAGGCCGCCGGTGGTCTGGGCCGTCTTCTCCACCGCCCCGATCCACTCCGCGGCTGCGGCCAGGGCGTCCCGGCGCAAATGCATGGGGGTGGTTCCGGCGTGGTTGGCCTGGCCAGCAAAGGTCACGCTGAGCCGGGTCTGGCCGGCAATTGCCGTTACCGCGGCCACACGAAGATTCTCCGCCTCCAGCACCGGCCCCTGTTCGATATGGATTTCAACAAACGCAGCCGAGGACGGATCGAATTTGGCCAGGTCGATCTGGCCAGGGTCAAGGCCGAACGCGCGGATAGCTGCTTCCACAGTGACTCCGTCAGCGTCGGCCAGCGCCAGCAGGTTTGCGTCAAAGCGCCCTGCCACGGCGCGGCTGCCCAGAAACGGCACACCAAACCGCACGCCCTCTTCCTCTGAGAATGCAATCACCTCGATCGGCAAGGGCAATTGGAAGTCCTGCGCCAGTCCCACCCACTCCAAAGCCAGCGTCACCCCGAGCACGCCGTCGAAGGCTCCTCCCTGCGGCACCGTGTCCAGATGCGATCCCAGCAGAAGTCGCTTTCCGGTGGCCCCGCCAGGCTGCCAAAGCCCGCGCAGGTTGCCTGCTGCGTCCACCTGGACCGTCATGCCCAGTGCCTCCATGCGGGCGCGCAGGTGGGCGTGAACCGGATGCATCGGCGCAGTCAAAAAACGCCGCGTGATGTGTCCCGGTTCTTCCGTCATGAAGGCGATCTGCCGGCACTCGGCAATGGCTCTTTGGGCGCGTGCTCTCATGTTCGTAACAACTCTCTGCCTCTTGCCGATCCTCTGAATCCGCCCCCGACATCGGTGCTGAAGACCTGTTCTCCGCGCAGCCATGTCTGCAGTACCCGGCCGCGCAGCTTTGCTCCCAGGTAAGGGGAAAGCTTGTGGCGAAATTGCAAATGTTCGGGAGTCACCGTCCAGACGGCTTCCGGGTCGAATACAACAATATCCGCGTCGGCCCCGGCTGCCAAGGTGCCTTTTCGTCCAGCCATACCGGCCAGCTTTGCCGGTCCTGCAGCCATCCACGTCCCGATACGTTCCATCTCGATTCCGCGCCGGCTCATTGCCGTCCAAAGTACGGGCAGGGCGAGTCCCAGGCTGGCGATGCCGCCCCAGGCAAGGTCGAAGCGGCCCTCGTCGTCCCCGCTCTTGGGGCGCTTCATGGCCGGAGGGCAAGGGGAGTGGTCGGTGGTCACCATGTCAATCAAGCCGCTTTCCAAGGCTTCCCACAGCGCTTCCCGGTTGGCTTCGCCGCGAATCGGCGGAGCGCACTTGAATTCCGTTGCGCCATCCGGAACCTGCTCGGCGGCAAACCAGAGGTACTGCACGCAGGTCTCAACCGTAATCGGTACCCCGCGCTTGCGCGCCTCGGCCAGCAGCGGCAAGGCCGCTGCGCTGGCCAGGTGGACGATATGAATGGGTGTCTGGAACTCCTCGGCAAGGCGGATGAGCAGGGCAATAGCCTCAACCTCCGCGGCATCCGGGCGCGAAGCCAGGTAATTGGAATACCTGCGCCAATCGCAGTTGACCGCCTTCAACGCCTGGGTTGCGGAGTCCACAGGCCCCGACAACTCCGCGTGTGCCAGCAATGGCAATCCCGTGCCGCGCAGCTTGGCCAGCGCCAGCCGCAGTTCGGGCTCATCGACCCAGGCAAACCCATCGATCCCGGAATGGATGAGAAAGCACTTGAAGCCTGCAACCCCCGCCGCCGCCAGCGAGGGCAGGGAATCGGCATTGCCGCGCACCACTCCGCCCCAGGCGGCCCAATCTACCCAGGTTTTCTTCTCGGCCGCGGCGCGCTTGGCTTGCAGAGCCTCCACGTTCGTGGTTTCCGGGATGCAATTCAAGGGCATATCCACCAAGGTGGTCACACCGCCCGAGGCCGCCGCCCGCGTGGCCGTGGCAAAGCCCTCCCATTCCGTCCGGCCCGGCTCATTGATGTGCACATGCGAATCCACCATCCCCGGCAGCAATACCCGGTTGCCAAAGTCATGCAGTGGGATTCCTGCCGGAACATGGCTCCAACTGCGAACCTGGAAAATGCGTCCGTTCTCCACCAGCAAGGTTGCCGGTGTCAGGCCGTTGGGCGTCAGAACGCGGGTCGATCGGAAAAGCTGTGCCATACTGTGTCTACTTTCGACCTTCAAGGAGGTTACGAGCAAGTTGCCGACATCGACTGTACCCAATATAGAGTTTCTGCGCCGCGCCATTCATCTGGCCACACAAAACGTCCAGATTGGTGGCGGCGGTCCTTTTGCCGCAGTCATCGTTCGCCAGGGCCGGATTGTCGGCGAGGGTGTTAATACTGTTACCACAACCAACGACCCCACTGCACACGGCGAAGTCAATGCCATCCGCGCAGCCTGCAAGGCCCTTGCTACCTTCACCTTGGTAGGATGCGAACTTTATACAAGTTGCCAGCCATGCCCCATGTGCCTGGCAGCTTCCTATTGGGCCCGTCTGGATGCTATTTACTATGGAGCCAGCGCCGCCGACGCTGCCCGTGCCGGGTTCGACGATGCCTTTCTCTACGACGAGTTCTGCAAGCAGCAGGTTGCCCGCGCTCTCCCCGCTACGCAGCTACTTGGCGACGAAGCCTGGGCCAGTTTTGCCGCCTGGATCGAGACGGTAGACAAGACTCCATATTGACTTTTCCAAGAATGCTTTCGCCAATGGAAGCCGAGGACCTAACTGAAGAGGGCTTTGACCCGCAGCCCGTCGTAAAAGTCGAGCTTTCAACGGGCAAAACTTGAGCCGTGCCGCAAGACGCTGAAAAAACATGGCTTACAGGCTGAGGAAAATTGGTTCGGGCTTTATGTCAGGGCTTCAGCCCTGACATAAAGCCAATGAAACCAACGGGGCTTTACATGCTATAGAAAAAATCGGAAAAAGCCGGCCTTGTAACAGGGAACGGCTTTAGCCGTGCCGATAAGGCCATTAGAATGAGCGCGGCTTTAGCCGCCGAGGGATGCTCTTCGGGCTCTTTGCCCAAAAACAGGCCTTTTTCCGCAGCCTGTTTTTAACCCCTGGGCGATGTTTTCCAACAGATTTTGCCATTACAAGGCCTTTTTCTGCAGCCTGTTGAGCCCCTGGGAATGTTTTTCGGTGCCTTGGATCTTCGCCACAAGATGCTAGGAATGCGCCGAAAATTGTCTTCGTGCCAAAAACTCGAATCCTTGCCGAAAAGTCAGAATCTTCCCGAGAATCCCTCCGGTCAGATCCTCCAGTCGCTGGATCGTCGAGGCGTGAATGTCGATGAAAGGATCATTCCCGGGTTGCCGCAGATAAACCAATTATTAACCCTGCACGGCTGTCATCCTGAGCATAGCGAAGGATCTGCGGTCGTTCTTCGCTATTCCCGAGTTGCCGGTTAGCCACCAGGGAGCTAGATGCGGGGCTCGAATCGCGCAGTGTCCAAGTGGCCAATTCTGAGGCATTGAGCAAAGACACCTTTAGGAAGAGCTCAAAAAGCGTTTGTTACACATTTTGGATGAGGGGGTTCCTTTATGCCCACTTAGGAACCGCTGCTTTCGCAGTAGCTCCGAGATTTCCCAAAGCCCACGCTACCCAATAGCGTACTGAATCGTCAGGAGAATCGAGCAAAGACATTAGGTCTTTCACCAGCGTGTCTGTGACTTCATTACTACTGACTTTCTGTGTGAGGCTTGCGAGGTGCTCTGCAGCCTCCGTTCTGGCGTCCACGGTCCTACCTGATCGAACCTTCTCCACAGTGACCTTGATCTGCCCCATACGCGCGGACTCTCCGCCTCCATGAGCAATCCCAACCGCTGCGGACAACACGAGACAAAGAGCCAAAGTGCGTATTTTGCAAACGCGCAGTTTCATATCTCCCGATTCTGAGTGAACCAAAAAGCCGACCAAACAACTCGCAGCGTTCGTTTGAGCCTCGTCACGAAGGCCACTGAAAGTTTAGACACCGAAGGCGTTAATACCGGTTCCACGCGCAGCTGAGTTCTGGCTGTGTCGTCGCCCATCCGGACCCAACCCCGGTTTAAAAGCCCGCATGGCGTCCGAGGCATCTTCAGGTTTCTTTCCCAGCCGACAAAGGAATTCTCCGCTCTGCCCCGAATCCCTGTCGGAATTGCGTAGAATTAGCCCCGACTGGCGCATGATAGAGAAATGAACGGCCTTTTCGAGAACCTTTGGCGCCGAAAACGAGCCGAAAAAAACTGGAACGGCCCTGGACCATGGACCACCCCTATCCTCCCCCTCCCGGCCTTTTGACGTAGTCTATTGAAAATAAACAAGTTAGGCCTGTAAAGGCCCCACATGGCTATTGAAAATAAAGGACTTAGGCCAGGCAAACCGATTTTGTGACCCCGGATCTGGACTCGCTCGGGACGTTGGACTGTTCGGCATCCGGCTGGGAAAGCCCGAGGCTTCCCATCCTTGCGCCAAAAAGAAACCAAGGATGGGAATGGGTGAGCATTGTTCCTGAAACCGCTAGGAGAGCTGGCGGATTTCGCTTGAAGTGCCGCCGGCCGCGGGAATGTAGCACTTCTGGGTGTAGTCCATCACCATCCGGTCGGCGTTGAAGCGCCATCCCAACGTGCGAATGGTGCGTTTCATCCGCTTGATCCAGCCCTTGGGCAGTCCGTCGCGGTTGCGTTGATAGTAAAGAGGGATAAGCTCGTCGCGGAGCACTCGATAGAGGTCTTCGCCGTCGCGGCTGTCGTGCACGTCCATGTTGGAGTGCGTTCTCCCAGAACCGATGGCAAACCCGTTAAGACCGTCGTAGGCCTCGGCCCACCATCCGTCCAGAACGGAAAGATTCAAGCCGCCATTCAGCACGACTTTCTGGCCGCTTGTTCCAGAGGCTTCCAAAGGTCGCCGAGGGTTGTTGAGCCACACGTCGACCCCTTGAACCAGATACCGGCCGACGTTGATGTCGTAGTCCTCGACGAACACGATCTTGTTGGCGAACTCGGAGTCGCGCATCATCTGGGCGATCTGCTGCAGCACGCGCTTGCCGGGTTCGTCGTGGGGATGGGCCTTGCCGGCAAACAGAAACTGCACAGGCCGCTTGGGATCGTTGACCATGGAGGCCAGTCTCTGGATGTCGGCGAGCACCAGATTGGCCCGCTTGTAGGTGGCAAAGCGGCGGGCAAATCCAATGGTCAGCGCATCCGGCGACAGCACCTTGCCGAGCTTCTGCAGGGCTTCCTGAGGTTCGTTTCGACGTTCGGCCTGCTCGCGGGCGCGGCGGCGGACGAAGTCGAGCAACTGCGATTTTAGACTGAGATGAGTCTCCCAGAGCTCGCCGTCGTCGATCTTCTCAATTTCCTCCCACGTGCGGGCCGTGCCGCTCTTGTTTTGCCAGCCCACACCGAGGTGACGATCGTAGAGTCGACACATTTGCGGAGCCAGCCACGATGGGACGTGAACGCCATTGGTGATATGACCGATGGGCACGGCGTCTTCCGGCTTGCCGGGATAGAGGCACTTCCACATGGCGCGAGACACTTCGCCATGTAGGGACGAGACCGCATTGACGCGTCGGGAAAGTTTGAGTCCGAGCACCGTCATGCAGAACTGTTCGCCGTGGTCGGTCGGGTACTCGCGGCCAAAACCCATCAAGTTCTCATGCGAAATGCCAAGCTCCTCGCGCAGCGGTCCAAGGTGCTCTTCAATCAGGTCGGCGTCGAATCGGTCGTGCCCGGCCGGCACCGGCGTATGCGTAGTGAAGATCACTTCCCGGGGAATCTGGCTGGCGGCGGCGTTGAAGTCGATGCCCTCTTCCTTCATACGGTTGCGAATGGCTTCAAACACCGCGAACCCGCTGTGACCCTCGTTCAGGTGAAGGACGCTTGGGGCGATGCCCATCGCCTTGAGCGCGCGGAAGCCGCCCACGCCTAGCAACAGTTCCTGACGAATGCGTGTGCGGCCATCGCCGCCATAGAGTCGGGAAGTCAACTCGCGGTCTTCCGGGTCGTTTCCGGGAACGTTGGAGTCCAGCAGAAACAGATCGATGCGGCCCACCTTCAGGCGCCAGACCTTGGCACGGATGGAACCACCGCGGGTGTGGATTTCAATCGCAACCGGCTCGCCGTTGAGACCGATCGCCAGTTGCATGGGCAACTGATTCACATCGGTTTGCAGATATTCCTCATGCTGCCAGCCAGTCTGGTCAAGCCGCTGCAGGAAGTAGCCCTGGCCGTAAAAAAGGCCGATGCCGACAAGCGGAATATCCAGGTCGGACGCACTCTTGATGTGGTCGCCGGAGAGCACGCCAAGACCGCCGGAGTATATGGGCAGCGATTCGTGCAATCCGAACTCTGCCGAGAAGTAGGCCACGGGCCGTGGACGCAGCACGCCTGCATGGGCCGCGCCCCAGGTGCGGTCGGCATTCAGGTACTCCTGATGGCGGCGATAGACGTAGTTGATGCGGCTATGCAACACCAATTCTGTGGCGCGCCGTTCAATTTCGCCGAACGGCATTTCGCTCAACAAAGAGATGGGATTCTGGTTCAACTCGCGCCAGCGGGTCGGATTCAGGTCGCGAAACAGGCTGATGCAATCGTGGTCCCAGCTCCACCACACGTTGCGCGCCAGCGCCCACAGGCGTTCCTGTGCAGGACCGATGAAGCGGTCGAGCGTGCGGGCCTCGCTCACGACCGGCGCAACCTGGTTGGCGGCCTCCACCAACATCCGGATCTCGTCCTCGCGGAAGGCGCGCGGCTCCTTGGTCTGGACCACCAGTACGCCCTGCAGTATACCCCGATCGATCAGGGGCACACCCAAGAACGAGTGGTAGATCTCTTCGCCTGAATCCTTGAAGAGCTTGAAACGAGGATGCAACTTGACGTCTTCGACTGCCACCGGCATGACCTGTTCGGCCACCAGACCGGCCAAGCCTTCGTGAAGCGGCATGCGCAGCTTCCCGATTGAGCGGGGATGCAGGCCGAGGGTGGCGGCCAACACCAGGTTGGAGCGATCGGGTTCGAGGAGATAGGCGGAGCAGACGTCGGTGCGAAACCTTGCGGCAATCAAGGCCACAACGTTCATGAGGGTATTGGCCGGCATGCCGCCTTCTTCTGTGAGGCTGGTGATCTCCTCCAGAGTCAGGACATGGGCAATTTCAACTGCATCGTAGGACTGGGTCATCCGCTCTCACCTTTCAAATCAATCTTGAAGTTGGTGCATCGACAGATGTGCAACGCCTTGACAGAAAGTGCCAAGGTGCAACCGGCTGAAGTACCGAAAAAATGAAACATCGTAGGGCCAGCTGATCGGGTGAAGGGGCTCATCCCGTCATTTGCTTGTGCGTGATGAATCAGACAATATCATCCCAGGCAGGGCGAATCAAATTTCTGCAGGGGGAGCGTCGGCTGCCCCAACGCTTTGGAAACCAGAAAACTGAGCCTATGGATCGTTCAATTTCCCCTGCCCTTCGATAGAAAAAGGGCGAAAGGACGGGAAAAGGAGAGCCATCGCACTACCGCACGCGGAGAACGATAATGGTTTCGTCGTCGAAGCGATCGCGTTCTCCCTGGAAGCGCGTGACGTCGTTGAGGATGGAGTCGGCAATTTCCTGGGCGGGCAGACCGCGATGCGCGCAAAGCACGGCTGAGAGGCGATCTTCCCCGTACATCTCTTCCTGCATGTTCTCCGCGTCCAGAATGCCGTCGGAAACAAAGACAACGATGTCCCCGGGTTGGGTGGCGATATTCAGTTCCTCGTAACTGACGTTGGGGAAGAGTCCGAGGGGAAATCCTTCGGCCTGGATGGTCAAGTTCTGGCCCGAACGGCAGAAGACAGGCTGAACGGCGCCTGAGTTTGCCACCTGGAGGGTCTGATTCTCGTCGTTCCAGAGTGCAAAGAGCATGGTGACGTATTGGGATTCGAGCTTGCGCACCTGCAGAGCGTCGTTCAGGGTCGCCAGCATCGGTGCGGGGTCAAGGCGCTGCTGGGCCGCGGAACGCATGATGCCGCTGACCAGGGCGGCGAACAGCGCCGCCGGAGCCGCCTTGCCGCTGACGTCGCCCAAAACGATTGCGGTGCGTCCGGAGCCGTAGTCGACGAAATCATAGAGGTCTCCGCCGATGGTGCGAGCAGGAAGGAATCGAACCGCCATCTCGGCATGGGTATGCTCAGGCGCTTTGGAGGGCAACAGGCGAAGCTGCACTTCCCGGGCCATTGACAAGTCTCGCTCCAACTCGCGCTCCTGGCGCTTCACCGCCTGGTAGAGGCGGGCATTCTCAATGGAGATGGCAACCTGAGAGGCGAGGGTGGTCAGCATCCGCTCGTGCTCTTCGTTGAAAAAGCCGGTGCGGGTATGTTCCAGATCCAGAACGCCGATGATGCGGCCCTTGTAGAAGAGGGGCACGATCAACTCGGAGCGGGTTTCCGGGTTCATGGCCAGGTAGCGCGAATCCTTGCGGACATCTGGAACGTTGATGGGTCGCCACTCGCGCACGGCCGCACCGACCAATCCGCTATTGATGGAAACTTGTCGGGAAGGCGTGTCGGTAGCGCCGAATCGCCAGGCATAGCGCGTGATCAAGGTATCGCCGCTGTCGCTGAGAAGCATCACGGTGAACATCTGGTAGTCGATCAGACGCCGAAGCAATTGACCGATGCGCTCGAGAAGAGGATCGAGATCCAGGATGGAGGCGATCTCGACGGCGATTTCGTTGAGCACTTCGAGCGCCTGTGCCTGGCGCGAAACACGGGCGTAGAGACGCGCGTTTTCAATGGCTTGCGCAATGCGAGAGGCGGTCAGGGTAAGTACATGAAGATGCTCGGACCGAAAGTACCCGGCCTGCTCGCTTTCGATGTCCATTACGCCGATGAGCCGGTTTTTTGCGATGAGGGGAACGGCCAACTCGGAGCGGACGGCGGGATTGGCGTCTATGTAGTGCTCGGAGGTGGATACGTCGTTCAGCAGCAGGGGCTGGCGGGTGCGGGCCACTTGCCCTACCACCCCAATGCCGACCGGAACGCGTGTGCGCTCTGCCTGAGGTGTGTGCCCTATCTGGAAGCGCATGCGGAGTTCGCTGGTGCGCTCGTTGAGCAGGAAGATGGCGAAGATGCGGTAGTGAATCACGGCCCGGACCAACTCCGAGGTGCGCGTGAGCAGAGTCTGCAGGTCGAGCGTAGTGTTCAGGGCGTCGGCCAATTGCACCAGATAAGTCAAATCCGCTGGCTCTATGCGGATATTCAGGGGATCGAGATAGGTCGTAGAGGATGCCGGGCGATAGTCGCCTTCGAACTCGGGAGCAGTAGCCGGAACTGGAGGATTGGAGGACATAGCGTCGAAGGGAATGATAGCGGATTGAGGGCTGGAGATGTTGAGCGTAGGGACTGACAAACCAGAGACGCAGAGACAGGAGAGAGATCGGAACACGATTGCCATCGTGTTCCGATTCGCGGACACATCCGGATCATCCCATGCTTATTCAATGGCGAACCTGGCTGTGCCGACTATCGCTGGACCGTCTTAGCCCCCAAGTCCCTCAGTCCCCTATTCCCTGTCTCTTACTCCGCTCCGAGGTCGCGGACAATCGACACCGATGCGGATGCGCCAATGCGGTTGGCGCCAGCCTCAAGCAGGTAACGGACATCTGCCAGGGTGCGAATGCCGCCGGAGGCCTTGACGCCGCAGCGGGAACCGGCGACACCCCGCAGCAGTGCGACATCGGCCGGTGTTGCTCCGCCTGACGCAAAGCCGGTGGAAGTCTTGATAAAATCAGCTCCCGCCTGGATGGCGATTTCCGCGGCGCGAAGCTTCTGCTCGACGTTGAGCAACGCGGTTTCAAGGATGACTTTGAGCAGTGCACCGTGATCGTGGACGATGGTTGCCACGGAATGAATGGCGTGGTGAACGGCCTGGTGGTTGCCACTTTTGAGCTGTCCGATGGGGAGTACCATGTCGACCTCGCGCGCGCCGAGCCTGGTGACAGCAACCGCTTCGTGGCGGAGCGTGGAGACCAGCGAGGCTCCAAGCGGGAAGCCGATCACCACGCCAACGGGGACCCCCGTTCCGGACAATACGCTTACCGCAGCTGGGACCCAAACCGGGTTCACCATGGCACAGGCAAAACGGTAGCGGATGGCTTCATCGCAGAGGTTTTCAATCTGTTCACGGGTGGCGTCGGGTTTGAGCAAGGTGTGATCGATGACCGCGGCCAATGTCTGCCAATTGGCGAGCGCTCCTGAGGCGAAAGCGGCTGAGTCAAATGTGCCGTTGTCGAATTCGAGGTCCGCTTCCTGGATGGGGGTGACGACGGTCATGCGTGGTGCTCCTTAGGCAAACTGCTGGTTCTGAAGATTTTGCTCATTTTCGATCAACGCTCGTCCACAACCCGCCATAGGCACAGAGCCCGTTCCTGAGGGCCCGGTCGAGAGTGTTTTTTTGGCATCGGAATTCTTCCTGCTTAATCGATTTGTGCCAGAGGGAGGTCCCCTGAGAGCCCACTTTCCGGGCAGTCTACGGAACTAGAGTATAGAGCTTCCCGGCAAGGCACATCAAATGAAGTTCTCGCGAAACTGGGGCGAGGAAGCCCGCATTTCGCCGATTGTTGTCCGGAATCGGGATGCAGGGGTATCCGTGTAATCTTGATGCGAATCGATTTTGCCCGTTGATGTTTTGGCTTTGTGACGGGAGTCCAGGTTTCGATGGTTTGTTCGGGCTTCGAATTCGCGCCTAGGCCTGGTGTAACGCTCGGAGGAGATCGTGAAATATCTTGCACTGTTGATGGTTGTTGCTTCGTGGTTTGCCAATGCACAGGAATATACGCGCGGCATCGGCGTTTATCCCGGCGACCCGAAGGAATACATGGGGCCTTCGCTGGTTGTGGATGCGCACAGCTATCGCAACCTGGCACTGCACCGGCCGGCCTATCAATCCAGTGCTTACGACTACAACCTGACCGCGCAATTGACCACCGACGGCATCAAGGAGCGGGAACTGCCGCAGTGGATTGTGACTTCCACAAGCGACGGCGGCTTGCTGGGCAAGCGGGAGCGGGAGGCGTTTCTCGACGGCAGCGTGACCTCGTCGGTTCAAATCTCAGGCGAGAGTCCCTGGGTGGAGTTCGATCTCGAGGGAGGCGGCGCGATACCTGAAATCGATCGTCTGGATCTCTACCTTCGCAAGACCTATGGCCCGCCGCCCGTCGGGGGATGGAGCTACGTCGTGCTTGGTTCGGAAGACCGCGTGGCCTGGAAGGAAGTGGGGCGGGCTACCGGCACGGTGTTTCCTCCCATGACAGGTATCGGCCCCAGCTTCCTCCAAACCATTCCGTTCACGGCGCCATCGAGAAGCCGGGCTTACCGCGTCCAACTCATCGCAAATGGCGTCAATAGCTGGGGCGTTGCCGAAGTGGTTCTGTTTCACAAGGACCAAGAAGTGCGCATTGCGGGGCCGGATATCTTCCATAGTGCGTGGATGAGCGCGGGCAGCGGGGAAGAGTGGGTTTACGTCGACTTGGGTGCGCGTTGCACCTTTGACCGCGTCACGCTGGCCTGGATTCGCCGCGCTGCCGAGGGCTCCGTCCAAGTATCCGACGATGCCAAAGCTTGGAAGACCTTGCAGCCTCTGTCGGCGGGAAAAGCAATGGACGAAGATATCCGCTTGGCCCAGCCTGCGCAGGGCCGCTACGTGCGCGTCCTGATGACCAAACCTGCGGAGCCAGACAGCAAATATGTCCTTGGCGAGCTTGAGGTCTTCGGACGCGGCGGTCCGGTTGCTGTTGCCAAAGCCGCCGTGGCTCCGCAGTCCGCTGACGCGCTCGATCTTGCGGCGGGAAACTGGCGGGTGCAGCGTGCATCGCTGGTTCCGGCTGATGGCAACAAGATTTCCACCTCCGGATTCGCCGACAAGGATTGGATGATCGCCACGGTGCCGGGAACGGTGCTGACCAGCTATCTCAACGACGGCGCCATCCCCAATCCCGATTTCGGCGACAACCAGGTCGCGATCTCCGACTCGTTCTTCTGCGCGGACTTCTGGTATCGCGACGAGTTCCTCGCACCAGCCTTGCGCACGCCGCATCAGCACCTGTGGCTTGACTTCGACGGCATCAACTGGAAGGCCGAAATCTATCTGAATGGCAAAAAGGTCGGAAGCATCGACGGCGGCTACATGCGCGGCCGTTTCGATGTGACGGCGCTGGTGCATCCGCTGGATACGAATGCTTTGGCTGTGCGGATTATTCGAAATGCAAATCCTGGAGGCACCAAGGACAAGGAAGGCGATACGGTGAACGGCGGCGCTTTGGGCCGCGACAACCCCACTTATCACGCCTCCGCGGGTTGGGATTGGATGCCAACCATTCGTGGCCGCAACACCGGCATTTGGGATCATGTGTGGCTGCGCCAAAGCGGCGCTGTCACGGTTGAAAATCCTCTGGTCACAACCACGCTGTCACTGCCCGACACCACGCACGCCGACGTAAAGATTCAGGCAGCCGTGCACAATCTAGAAGCCCTTCCCGTCTCCGGAATCCTGCGTGCGCAGTTCGGCGCTGTGGTGGTAGAAACGCCAGTGAAACTGGATGCTTCGTCTTCGAAGACCGTCGAGATAACTCCCTCGACTGCGCCCGCGCTGCACCTGGAAAATCCGAAATTATGGTGGCCGGTTGGCTACGGCAAACCGAATCTATACCCGGTCACTGTCTCCTTTGTCGAGAACGGCAAAGTTACCGACGCCAAGACCTTTCAAACAGGGGTTCGACAATTCACATATTCCGAAGACGGAGGCGTACTGAAGATCTGGATCAACGGCCGCCGCTTCATCGCCCGCGGAGGCAATTGGGGATTTCCCGAGTCCATGCTGCGTTATCGCGCACGCGAGTACGAGACCGCCATGCGCTTCCACCGCGACGAGCACTTCAACATGATTCGCAACTGGGTCGGGCAGACCGGCGACCAAGCATTCTACGAGGCCGCAGACCGCAATGGCGTGGTGGTGTGGCAAGATTTCTGGCTGGCCAACCCCTGGGACGGCCAGGAGCCGGATAACAACGATCTGTTCTTGACCAATGCCAGGGACTATCTCCTCCGCATTCGCAACCACGCCTCGATGGGGCTTTTCTGCGGGCGCAACGAGGGCTTGCCGCCGCAGCCCTTGGACGACGGCCTGCGCGCGCTGGTGGCGACCCTCGAGCCTGGATCGCACTACATCTCCAGTTCCGCCGACGGGCCGGTAAGCGGACACGGTCCTTATCGCGTTGAACCGCTGAAGTATTATTTCGAACACGCTCCGGTCAGGATGCACAGCGAGATCGGTGCGCCCAACGTGGTGGGCATGGATAGCTTTCGCCGCACCATGCCTGAAGAGTCCATGTGGCCTGCGCAAAATCGCCAGTGGCAGCTCCACGACTTCTATTCCAAGAACCCCTTCGGAGAGGCGGTGGAACAGCAGTATGGCGGAGCAACCAACATTGGCGATTGGGTTGGACTCGCGCAATTCGTCAACTACGACGCCTACCGCGGAATGTTCGAAGGGCAAAGCAAGAATCGCCTTGGCCTGCTCATCTGGATGAGCCATCCGGCATGGCCGTCGCTGCTGTGGCAGACCTACGACTATTTCTACGACACCGACGCCGGCTATTTTGGCGCCAAGAAGGGCGCCGAGCCCTTGCACATTCAGTGGAACGCCTTCACGAATGCCGTGGAAGTGGTCAACCTGAGTGCTGGCTCTCAACCCGGTTTGCAGGCTCACGCCGAGGTGTTGAACATGGACGGAACCAGAATCTGGGAGAAGAGCGCGGTTGTCGACAGCATCGAGGACAGCACGCTGGAGCCAATGCGGATGGAGTTTCCAGCAAGCGCTTCGCCGACCCACTTCATTCGGCTCGCGCTTTCGCGCGGCGGCAAGGTGGTGTCCTCCAACTTCTATCTGCATGGTGTCGTCGATGGGGACTTCAAGGCCTTGCGAACCCTGCCACAAGTCGAAGTGGAGGCCAAGACCGAAGTAACGCGACGCGGCGCGGAGTGGTTCGCTACCACCGAACTGCACAATCTCTCGTCAGCCCCGGCACTCATGGTGAATGTGAAGGCAGTTCGCGAGAAATCGGGAGATCCGATTGAGCCGGCTCTCTACGATGACAACTACATCGCGCTGATGCCGGGCGAACGCAAGACGCTTCACGTCTCAATGGAAGATGCGGACACACGGGGCGAGCGTCCGCGGATCGTTGTCGACGGTTTCAGCCCTAGCTCATACCGGCGGCCATGATGCCGCTCTTGTCATTGTTCTTTCCATTCCGTACGATGTTCTCACGTTCCATACCAAAGCCTGCATCGAGTTCATGCCGCCTATACACCGGCTGCCGCCAGGACCGTAAACAGGATCCTTCCCCGCTTATCCTGGGGCTTCTGCACGGCCCCAGTTTTGACAGCACCCTAGCTAATTAACGATGCGTCGTCGGACGGTTTGCTTTCGCTCATCTGCTCGATACTCACCTGACACCTTTGACGATCGCTTTTCCACGGTCGTTCACTACCACGCCCTTTCGGAACGCAGCAGCACCGGGCGGTTTGGAGCCAACTCCTGCAAGCCGACTCCGGGAGGCCGTCTCTTATCTTTGGTACAGCACCACAAGCTTTCACTCGTGGTCGTGACACACCGCAGAAACTTAGCACTACTCGTTCAGGAAGAACGCCTCACTTCGCAGTAAAGTCCGGCTCGTGTCCTGTTTCTGAAATAAAGATCATACACACAAGCGCCTGGGACATCGGGTCGAGTGGGAGGGAGTCCGATGCCGAAGGGTCGCCCACTCGCGCCGCTTTCCGTAACCGTCGAAGAACACGCTCAGCTTGTTGCCTGGAGCAAGACTCCCAAGACTGCTCAGGCACCGGCCATGCGTTCCCGTGAGGTCCTGCTGGCTGCGGAGGGACGTAGCAACACCGAGATCTCTCGGCAGCTATCTGTGACTCTTCATACTTTTGGCAAGTGGCGGCAGCGCTATTTAGACAACTACGGGACCCACAAGACGGCGCTGATCCGTACCTGGCTGGCCAAAAGGCCGTGCTTCCATCTGCACTTCACTCCCACTTCGGCCAGCTGGCTCAAGCTGGTCGAGCGATGGTTTGCCGCACTCACCGGCAAGCAGTTGCGACGGGGTGTCCATCGCTTCATCAAAGAGCTGGAGACCGCTATTCGCACCTTCATTCAAAAACACAACCAGGACCCAATGCCCTTCGTATGGCACAAAACCGCTGACCAAATCCTTGACTCGGTCGCTCTCTTTTGTGTACGGACTCTAGAAACAGGACGTTAGAGCCTGTTATTAACTCCTGCGAACGGGGTTTAACAACAGGCTCTAACTAGGGGAGCGGCTCTCCATGAAGACGGCGAGAAAAAACGATGCTCCTCGGCCCAGTCCAGTTGTCCTATTGCACAATGAAGTCGAGCGGTCCAAATGTGGTTGAGAGTCCTCCCGAGTCAATGGCAATTACAGTGACGGTATGAGAACCCAGCCCGAGTGTCCTCACGGCGAAGTTCATCTGAAATCCGGAGTTGAGATAGGCAGCTCCCTCGACCGTGGCCACATCCGCACGGGCAATGCCAAGGGTAGGCCTACCGGGCAGATTCCCGTCAATGTATACCGTGACGTTGCTCAAAGGTGCACCATCGATTTTGTCGGCCGCCCATCCAGTCACCACTACCGTGTCCGCCAGCATGACCGTGCTGCCTCCGGCTACGCTGTCGACAGCCGAATCAAGATGGCCGAAGGGCGGCGACGGTGGCGTACTTCCGGCGGTTGCGGCAACGGTGAAGGCGAGCGGACCGAAAGTAGTTGAGCGCCCTCCCGAATCGCTGGCAATTACCGTCACGGCATGAGAGCCCAACGCGAGAGTCGCCGCGGAGAAGGTCAGCCTGTATCCGGAATTGAGGTAGGCAGCGCCTTCGACAGCGGCCACATCCGCGCGGGCAATGCCGAGGGCAGGAGTCCCGGCCAGGTTTCCGTCGATGTACACCTTGACATTGCTCAAAGGCGTTCCATCGACCTGGTCTGCGGCCCATCCCCCGACTACCACAGTATCCGACTGGCCGACAGTGGTGCTTCCATTGACGCTGTCGACAGCCGAATCAATTTGGCCGAACGGGGGCGACGGTGGCGTGGTTCCGGCGGTTGCGGCAACGGTGAAGGCGAGCGGACCGAAAGTGGTCGAGCGCCCTC
>CAZLMY010000063.1:0-30669 GCA_964560845.1 uncultured Occallatibacter sp.
GACCCTCTGATTACAAATCAGATGCTCTACCAGCTGAGCTACGCCAGCCCTTCCACCTCGGAAACCACCCCGAGATCAGTCAGGAAACCTGTTTCACAACCTGTTCGAGGGGACGGACACACTTCCGCTTCGCACACCCATCGGCACAGAAATAAAGATTAGCATATGCCCGCCGCGTGAGCAAACCGGACCAGCGAAAGGTCTGTTCAAAACGATAAAAACAGGGTAGCCCCGCATTTCAAAACAGCACCGGCAGGAGTGCATCCAACCACCATGGAAGACCGTACGAGAATCGACAGACCACACGAAAAGACGCTTCTTTCAATTGCCAGCCTGCTTTGCCTGTTCTCGGCGCCAGGGCTTTTGTTTGGCTCTACCGCGCTGCTGATGGAGGAACCCTACGGCGAATTCGGCGCCATGAATCCCACCGGCCACGCCGCCGTCTATCTGAACCACATATGCGCCGACTCGCCTACCGTTTTGCGCCCCTGTCACGACGGCGAATTCGGCTCCGTCATCAGCCGCTATCACAAGATCGACGGCTACGACTGGATCGCCATGCCGCTGGTCGGCTACCTCTACGCGGTGGAGAACCTCGCCGACATTCCCGCCACGGTGAACAAGGACCAGGTTGCCACCTTGCGCAACGCCTACCGCAAGGCGCATCTGCTCGATCTGGCCCCGGACGGCAAGGATGGCGGGCCGCCCAAAGGCGAGTGGACCCAACTGGTGGGTTCGTCCTTCGACCGCACCATCCATGGATTCCAGGCAGACAGCACGCCGGAGCAGGATCGGGACTTCATCGCGATCTTCAACGACCGCAAGAATCACGGACATTTCAATCTGCTCTTCCACAACTGCGCCGACTTTTCGCGCGTGGTCTTGGACATCTTCATGCCCCATGCCATCCACCGAAACTTCGTTGCCGACGTGGGCCTGATGACACCCAAGCAGGTAGCGAGATCGCTGGTTAGTTACGCCAAGGAACATCCGGAAATCCACATGACCGCCTTCGTGATCGATCAAGTGCCTGGCAGCCTGTCCCGCAGCCACCGTGTCGACGGAATCGCCGAGTCGCTGGTAAAGAAGAAGCGCTATCTGCTGCCCCTCACCGTGTTGGCTCCGGAAGTGACCGGTGGAGTGGTGGTGGCATATCTGCTGGATGGCCGCTTGAAGTTGCCCAAAGGCACGCCGGTCTTCGACATCGGCGACCAGGAGACCAGCGGCGTAGTCGCGCCTGCTCCCGAACCTGCTCGCGAGCGACTCGCCCTGCACCCGGCCCCGGTTCCCCTCGTTCCTGCGCCAGCGACGCCGCAACCCTGACCACCACCCGCAGTGGGGCTAACTCCCTTCGGCTGCAGACTGGAAGGGCCGGAGGACGGCTGGCGGAATGAAAAACACCCGGCTTGGGTTCTTGCTCTCCCAGGTGCCCAAAAGAGAGGCTGTCAAGTGCCGGGACATGGTTTACATTTTGTCTCCTGGCATCCTTTACACTTTTCCGCGGCGGGATGATGATCAGGCCAGCCGGCGAAGCGGAGGTTTCGACAACGAGTGCGCGACGGCCCAATCGCACGATCTCACAGCGTGACTCGCGTCACTGCATTTGTTGCGCACACATGCAAACTAGCCCTGTCGTTCCCCGAAGAGCCTTTGCCCTCACTTCGTGTCGGCCCTCCGACGAATCGACCGGGAGGCTTGTCATGGCATCGCAATCGGTCAGCATCGAGACAACTGTTCGCCACACAGAAGAGGAATGGAACCGGCAGTTCTGCGGGTTCTACGCATGCCCAACCTGCAAGCACGACCTGGAACCGTCCTACGACGGGCTTTCATGCAGTGCCTGCGCCACGACCTACCCCATCCTGAGAGGGATTCCCGACTTCATCGTGGATAACCTCGCAGAGAGCAAGAACCGATCGCTGCGCGTGATCGCAAAGAAGGACTCCCAGCCCTCACTTGACTTTCTGGCGTCGGTCTATGAAAGCTGGGTTTATCCAGCCGTGTGCAACCTGTACGGCGGGTGGCAAAGCACCTCCTTGAAACAGTTGGCACACGATGTCGCCGACATTGTGGGGTCGCGGAGCGGGGTGATCCTAGATGCCGCCTGCGGTCCGGGAACCTACGGGCGCCGCATTGCTTCTGCTTCAAGGACCGTTCTCGGAGTTGATATCTGCATGAGCATGATGAGGCGGGGCGCCGATTATGTAGAAAAGGGGCGCATTCCCAACGTGCACTTCGCCCGGGCTACGGTGGAGGCGCTGCCGTTTCGCGCCGGTCTGTTCGACGCCGCCATTTGTGCTGGATCGCTGAACCACTTCTCCGACGTCGCGCTCGTTTTGCGCGAGATCAACCGCACCATGAAAGTCGGAGCGCCGCTGGCGGTGATGTGCTTTGCCCTCATCCACTCAGGCCTCATTCAATACCAATGGATTCGCAAACGCGCGGAGAGAGGAGGCGGCCACATTTACAGCGTGAGCGATCTCAAGCGCTATGTGGACGAAGCAGGGTTTGACGGCTTTGCTTCCCACGCGTATGGCTCCATCCTTGTGTTCGGCGCCCGCAAGCGCGCGACGCTGCTATAAGAGACGGTCGAGTGGAGTTATCGGGAAGCTTTGAGAGCCCAGCGGCGCCTGCAGTGATAGGGTATTTCTTGAAGCCCTATGATGCATAAGCGCACTCGCAGAACGCTCTGGATTGTGGCCGCAGTCCTGCTTTTCCTGGCCGTGGCCGTCTTCCTGCGCTCCAAGGCGCCGCCGGAAGCTGCCCGGCTGCTGCCCGAGTCCGACGGCATCCTCTACGTCAACTTGAGCCCCTTCCGGCCGTTCATGCCGAAGGACCTCAAAGCCCCGGTCCGCAGCCCCGATTACCAGCAGTTTCTGGACGCCATCGGGATCGACCCGGAGCGGGACCTCGAGAAGGTAGCAATCGGCCTCCATCGCATGGACGACCCCAACGGGCCCAACGGCCCAGTGGCCTATTCCATGGTGCTGGTGGGCAAGATTACCGGCAAACGCCTCAACGACTGGCTCGATGCGCACGCCGCCTCGCGCGAGTCCTATGACGGGCACACCGTCTACAGCATTCTCTCGGAGGGCCGCACCGTTCGCGTAGTGCAGATCGGCTACGACATGATGGCCGTCTCCAACTTCCCGACGCCGGAAAAGATTCACTCCATGCTGGACCGGCATCGCACCGCCGCATTGCCCTTCGCCGGTTCGACTCTGCTGGCGCAGCACTACAACGAGGTGCCGCTGCTGTCTTTGGCCTGGGGCGTGGGTCAGATCGGCTTGCCATTCTCGGAAAGCGGCGCCATCAAGGTGTTTGGCCTTTCCTTGCCGTTGCATGCCGACTCGACGATCATTGCCAGCGTCGCACCGGCGCTGCCCATGGTGGGCACACTGCGGCTGCGCGTGGAAGAGATTGCCCCTTCGGATGAGGTCGCAGCCGGGCAGGCCGCCGATTTGACTACACTGATCGACCTGGCCCGCGGGCTCAGTTCGCAACTGGGCAAAAACTCCGCCAATCGTGCCTTCGTTGAAGTTTTGAAGACCGCGGAAGTCACTCCCAAGCGCAATCGGGTGGTGGTGACAGCCACCCTTTCCGGTGCAGCAATCGGTGGAATGGCGGGAAGCGAAAATTCTTCTCCAATTACGCAACCTTAGAGATGTGGGCTGCATCACATAGATACTGGCCGGCTTCCCCCAGAACCGCCCTTTCCCAGTCTGCTGCAACGAGTGCCTGGAACACCCCGATCCCGCAAGGCGATCAAAAGACCCGCAAAAGCGGGCGGGTGTTCCTGGCAAGCATATTCAAAAAAACTACTTCTTCAACCCCAGGGCCTCAACCACTGCAGGATCGACCTTGGCAGGCTGGCCGTCTTCCTTCCAGACCACGCCAAATCCGCCGCGATAATCCCACATGGTCCAGCCGATGCCGTCAGCCTCCAGGGCGGTGCGGAAATCGTGGAGCCATCTCATGCGCGACTGCGGGTCGCTATGTACGCGGTAGACCCCAAACTCATTGCAGAGCAGCGGAACCCCGTTGGACTTGCCCCAAGCCGCGGCCTCGTCGACCATCGTCCTCATGCGCTTGGCGTCCCAGTGGTCGAGCCAGTAGCGCTCCAGCTCAGCCCGGTCCGCGGCCTCCGGGACCAGCTTCAGCGCGGCTTCCATCGAGGCTTCCGTGGCCGGATAGGGGATGTCATGGGTGTAGGTCCACCAGCCAGCGCCCCATCCGGCGCCCTGATGGGTGAACTCGATGGGCTCGTAAAAGTGGAAGTTGTAAATCACGTTGCCGTCGGCCAGGGGGTGCATGCGCAACAGGTCCATGATGGCGGAGTAGTTCGGTCCCGTGGCGATAATGGTCTGGCGAGGAGCCACCTCTCGAATGGCGGCCGCCACTCGGGCCTGAATTCCCGACCAGCGGTAGGGATCGCTGACCTCCGGCTCGTTGAGGATCTCGAAGAAGATGCGGTCCGGGTCGCGATCGGCATAGTGCGCTGCCAGACGTCGCCACAGGGAGGTCATGCGGTCCACCTGCTCGTTACTGGTGCGCAGTTGCTGCTTCCAGCTGTCCTCGGGGTGCAGGTCGATCTCAACGGCCATGCCGTTGGCCAGCATGGCATCGACGGCCCGATCGAGACGGGCCACAAAGTCGACGCTGAGGCCGTCTTTTCCGCGTGGATACTGTTCGAGCGGCGTAGCGTCGATGCTCAGCCGGACACTGTCAAAGCCGAGCGAGGCCATCAGGGCGATATCCTGGGCGTCGGTGTAGCGATTGGTGCGGGCGGCGGAGTAATCGCTGGCTGATTGGGCAAACCACTCCGAAGCGTTGATGCCGTGTTTCAGGTGCTGGACGCGCGCAAAGGCGGTTTGCACGCCGGCGGAGCGATCTTGCGCGATGACGGGTATTGCAGCCATGAGAAGAAAGACAAGACAACGAGAAGCGAAAGTCATAGTGCGGTCTCCGATGAAAAAGCTGCGACGGGATTACGATACTACCGCGGACTTGGGACCTGCAGGAGCCATTGCAGGCCCAAACAAAAGCGGTTCCCTTTGTGGGGGAACCGCCGGTGAATTGGGTGGGAGAATAGCTAGGGCTTGACCGGAGCGGGGATGGTCTCCATGCTGGCGACCTGCTCGAAGGTGCTGCGCAGGTACTTGTGGGGATTGACCGGGACGTTGTGCACCCGCACCTCGTAATGGAGGTGGGGACCGGTGGCGCGGCCCGACTGACCCACGTAGCCGATGATCTGCCCCCGCACCACGTGCTGGCCGGCAAGACAGGCAATGGCGGAGAGATGCCCGTAAACAGTCTCCAGATCGTGCCCGTGGTTGAGGGTGACTTCGCGACCGTAGCCGGCAGCCATGACGGCGCCGCTCACTTCCCCGTCGGCCGCGGCACGCACCGGAGTGCCATAAGCCGCTTCAATGTCGATGCCGGAGTGGAACTTGCCTTCCCCGTTAAAGGGATCTTCGCGCTCGCCAAAGCCCGAGCCCACTCTGCCTTCGACAGGCCAGATGGAAGGCGCGTCGGCCAGTTGGGTCCAATCGCCTACGAAACTGGGCGACAGGCCGCCTTCGAGCGCCCTGGAAACCTGCCCGGAAAGGGCCTGCGCACGCAAAGTGTAAAACTGATCGAGGGAATTGGTGACCTGCTGCGGGCTGACGTCGTCGGTGAGGGCCAGGCTGGGCGTTGTGGGAGCCGACGCGGCGCTGGCGGCGGCCATGGGCTTGGCGGTCGCCAACTTGTTCTGGCGGAGGCCGTAAAGTGCCGTCACTTCGCTGGCCAGAGCGCCCAGCGACGCCACCTGGACATCGCGGTCGTGGGCAATCTGCGCCATCTGCTTGTAGTCTTTGCGGAGCGTCTCGCGCTCCTGACGGACCTGGTTGAAGCTCTCTGTCTTCAGCAACATGCGGGTGTACGAACCGGCCAGCCCGACAATGGTGAAGGCGCCCACAAGGGCCGCTGCGACAAATCCGTAGGCGTAATGGAGCGGCAAGGGGATCTTGCGAATCCGGCCGTCCTCATCTCGTGCGACAAAAAGAATGTAATAGCGCTTGCGTAGCATGTGTGCCTTTCATCCCTGCGTGCAGCAGGGCCGCAATTCGCCGTGTACTTCAAAAAAGCGCATGGCAATAAGAACAAATGACCCGTGACAAGAAACATGCCCGAACAGGCAGATACTGGAAACAGTTTCTCAAGCCTATCAAACGGCCCACGACCGGGTCAACGAAAACCGTATGTGCAATGGAGATCGCTTTCAGGCAAATCCTTGTATTTTCGTTGTATTTTCTCCTGAAAAGGATGGGATTCCGAGTCCGACGCCTTGGATGTAGCACGGGGCCTGCCAGGTTCCAGGCCTTTCGATGTGTCGCCGTTAGTGTGTGCTCAGACAATGCCCTTCGCCTATGCTTGAGAAATGTCTGCAAAGCGAACCGGAGCGGCCAACACCGAACAGAAGGGGGAGTTGTCGCTGATCCGGCAAATCCGGAGCCGTGCGGCCGGGATCCGAAGCGCCCGCTTGAGCCTGGGCATCGGCGACGACTGCGCCCTGCTGCGCCCGCGAGCCGGTGAAGAATTGGCCGTAACCACCGATCTCTCCATTGCCGGGCGCCACTTTCGCCTGGATTGGCACCCGCCGGAGTCTGTCGGCCATCGAGCGCTGGCGCGCGGTCTCAGCGACCTGGCTGCCATGGGCGCGCGGCCGGTGGCCGCATTCTTGTCCCTCGGCCTGCCTCGTGAACTAGCCGTGGCCTCGGGGCGCGGACCGGCCTGGGTTGAGCGTTTCCTGAACGGCTTTTTGGCCCTGGCCGAGGCCCACCAAACCCCTTTGGCAGGTGGCGACCTGGCCCAGTCTCCCCTGCCCCTGGCCGATATCGTGCTAACCGGCGCGGTTCCCCGCGGGCGGGCGCTGTTGCGCTCCGGTGCGCGGCCGGGCGATCTGCTTTATGTGACCGGCTCTCTGGGCGGGGCAGCCGCGGGCCTCGCCCGGCTGTCTGAACTGGCTGCGAAGACGGAGAAGCCGGGCACGCCCCTGATTCCGAAGAAGCTCGAGGCTGTTCTGGCGCCTCATCTTTACCCGCAGCCGCGCATCGCGCAGGGACTGTGGCTGCAGCGCAACGGCAGGGCCAGCGCCGCTCTGGATCTGAGCGACGGCCTCTCCACGGATCTGGCGCATTTGTGCGAGGAGTCCGGTGTGGGCGCGGAAGTGGACGCGCCGGCCCTCCCGCTGTTCGCCGGCGCCACTTTGCAGCAGGCTCTGCACGGCGGCGAGGACTACGAATTGCTGTTTACCGCTCCAGTGGGCAAGCGAATGCCGCGTGCGGTTGCCGGCGTGGCGATCACCGAGATTGGGCGGATTGTGTCGGCGAGGCGCAGTCAGCCCGCTTTGACCCTGGTCACCGTGCAGGGAAAAGAGCCGCTCAAGGCTCAGGGTTGGGAGCATTTCTCGTCGTGAATCGGCCCGTTACACGTGTGCCAACTCGAAGCGCTGTCATCCTGAGGCCCCAAAGTCCCAAAGAAACGAATCGCGCCACAGAAGTTGGGTTTCCCGGGTCCCTCGCTCGCATTTGGGGACCCGGGAAGCCTCCGACACCAACCAGGCAACGACTACTTCGCCCTTGAAAGCCTCAAGCCGGGATGGTGTCCGGGTTGCGGCTCGCAGAACGTGCCCATTTCCATTGTTCGGAGCACCGGCTCAAGTTATTCTGAAGACCCAGGGGTGGAGGTTTTGCAGCATGGCCAAGCTCGTCTATGGATTGAACCAGTCCCTGGATGGCTACGTCGAGCACCTGAATTTCAGGCCAAGCCTGGCGCTTTTTTGTCATTTCATCCAGCATGTGCGCGACCTGACGGGCATTGTGTACGGCCGCCGCATGTACGAGGTGATGCGCTATTGGGACGAAGACAGTGCGGCTTGGAGCGCGGAGGAAAGCGACTTCGCAACGACGTGGCGGAGCAAGCCGAAGTGGGTTGTCTCGCGCTCGTTGAAGTCGGTTGGACCCAACGCAACACTGGTCGAGGATGACGTTGAAGCGCTGATACGCGGGCTGAAGGCTCAGCCGGTCGGCGAGTTTGCAGTTGCCGGGCCGGAGTTGGCGGGGAGCCTGACCAACCTTGGTCTTATCGATGAGTATCGGCTTTACCTTCACCCCATCGTGGTGGGCCACGGCAAGCCATTCTTCGCCGGTCCCCGGCCGCCACTCCGCCTTGTGAGCAGCGATCTGATTGACGAGGACGTGATCAGGCTGACCTACGTTCCCGCTTAGAGATACAAGGAATACAGTGGCTCTTATGAATCGTATTTGAGATTTGGGGCACTTTGGATCCGGCTACGCCGGGTCAGGTCATGGATCGATTCTTGCGTTTCCGGTTCGCGCTTTCCCAGGTCCCAGACTCGGGACCCGGGGCGTCCAGCAGGGTTCAAATCCTTGGCGTCAGAAAATCAGAAGCGGAAGTAAGCGCCGATCATGGGTTCGGCAGTGTGGGTAAAGACGCCAGTGGACGTATAAAGCTTGGTCACATCGGGAGCGCTATAGAGGTTGCCGCGGTACTGGAAGCGGAGTCCGAGATGCGGCAGCAGCCCCCAGTCGAGCCCGGCGCCGTAGACGAATACCGCCTTGGTGGTGGTGCTTGTGCTGGCCTGGCCGCTACTGGGGACGTCGAAGACCAATCCGCCGCCGAGCACCGCAAAGGGCCGCAGGTTGGCGATGGCGACCGACGGCACCCATGCGCCCGCGACTTCATGGGCGTTGGCCTTCACCGCTGCCGGGATGGGGGTGCAATTGCTGGTGCCTGCGGGGCAAGCGACGGCCACTGCATTGTAAGTCTGGTCGGCGTGATTGAAGGAGTAGGTGCCTTCAAAGCCGACGATGGGATTCTTGATGTAACGCAGCTCGAGCATGCCGCCGGCAGCGTTGCTCGGGCTCTGCTGCACGCCGTTGCCGTTGGTGGCGCCGCTGAACGCGCCGTAGAGATTGACACCGATATCCGTTCGCCCAGCGGTGCGTACTGTGGTGCGTACCTGCGCACACACTGCGGAAGTGCCTAAGGCGGCCAGCCCTATGATTAGAAAAACATTTGCCATCCGATTTCTTTGCATCATGGATCTCCTTCACAAAATTCAGCAGTCCGATTGAGGTTTGACGGTATAACTCCGTAGTGCCTCCATCCAGTATGGACGCGCAGGCTCAAATTTTGTCGACCGGAGCGGGGCGTGGTGCGTTTTGGCGTGCAGGGTGGGGCAATCGAGAACCGGAGCCGGTTTCGGGTTATCCTGGGAACCAAGTATGATCCGACGGATTTTGCTTCCCGTCCTGGCGACCCTGACCGGCGCCGCGCTTTCTACCCCCGCTCACTTCTCCGCCCAGGAAGGCCCCAGGAACGTGATTCCCTATCTCGCCGAGGAACCGGTTCGCGCTCGCCACGGCATGGTGGTGAGTGTGCACCATCTGGCCTCGGACGCCGGCCTGGCGGTGCTGCGCGCCGGGGGCAACGCCGTGGACGCCGCCGTTGCCACCGGCTTTGCGCTGGCCGTGGTGCATCCCATTGCAGGCAACCTGGGCGGCGGCGGATTTCTGCTGCTGCGCCCGCGCGACGGGCACTCCACCTTTATCGACTTCCGCGAGAAGGCGCCGCTGGCCGCCACCGAGACCATGTACCAGGATGCGCAGGGCAACGTGCTGCCGGAAACCAGCGAGCTTTCCTCGGTCCTGGGTTATCGCTCCATCGCCACGCCGGGGTCGGTGGCCGGGCTGGTTTATGCGGAACGCAAGTACGGCAAGCTGGGGCTCAAGCGGGTCATGGATGCGGCCGTCAAGCTGGCAGCGGAGGGCTTTCAACTGAGCGCCGAAGAGGCTCAGGAGTTGACCGACGCCGACCTGGCCCGCTTCCCCGCATCCAAGCGCATCTTCCAGCGCGAGGGAAACCTTTATAAGGAAGGCGAGATCTTTCGCCAGCCGGAACTGGCCCGCACCTTGCGCCGCATCGCGGCCGATCCCGACAGCTTTTATCGCGGCGAAATGGCCCATGAGCTGATTGAGGACCTGCGCAAGGGAGGCGCTCTGCTGACGCTCGAGGACCTTGCGAAATACGAGGTAAAGGAGCGTACGCCGACCAGCGGCACGTTCCACAACTTCACCATCTTGAGCGCGCCGCCGCCCTCCTCCGGCGGCATTGTGCTGCTGAGCACGCTGAACATGCTGGAAGGCTACGATCTGGCCAAGTTGGGCGATCGCAGCGCGGCCTCGATGCACTTGATCGTGGAGGCCTTCCGCCGCGCCTACATGGACCGGGCCGAGTATCTGGGCGACCCCGAGTTCACAGCAATCCCCGCCGCCCAAATGACAGACAAGCGCTATGGGCAGGCCTGGGCCGCCACCATCGACCGCAACACCGCTACGCCGAGCGCCGGCCTGGTGCGTCCGCCCGGCTACCTGCCGCCTCCACCCCAGGCATTGGGTAACCATCGCCCCGAGTCGCGCGACACCACCCACTACTCCGTGGTGGACGCCGAGGGAAATGCGGTGGCCGTCACCACCACACTGAACGATGCCTTCGGCTCGCGCGTCACCGCCGGGTCGCTGGGCTTTCTGCTCAACGACGAGATGGACGACTTCGCCGCCAAGATGGGCGCTCCGAATATCTACGGGCTCATTCAGGGTCCGGCCAACGCCATCGCCCCGGGAAAGCGGCCGCTGAGTTCCATGACGCCCACCATTGTGCTCGAGAATGGCAAACTGCGCTTCGTGCTGGGCTCGCCGGGAGGCGCCCGCATCATCACGACCGTGGCCAACGTTTTTCTCTCCGCGGCCGAGGGAGGGCTCAATATCCAACAGGCTGTCGACGCGCCCCGCTTCCACCACCAGTACCTGCCCGACACGCTCTTTCTGGAGCCGGGTTTCGGCGCGGAAACTCTGGCCGGTCTGCGCGCTCAGGGTTACAATCTCGACATTCAGGACGAGCACTGGTCGAACGGAGAATGCATAGCGATAGACCCCAAATCCGGCGAGTTGCTGGGCGGGCAGGATCACCGCAGCCACTACGGGAAAGCCGCGGGTTACTGAGCGCTTCGGCATGGTCAGTCAGTTTGCGCCTGGCGGCAATGCTTTGCCTGCTGTGCGGCTGCGAGGGTCTTTTTGCGCAGCCGACGGAAGACTCCGGGCTGACACTGAAGATCGACGCAGACCTGGTCTTAACCGATGTGTTGGTGGAAGACCGGACCACTCACCTGCCGGTTGGTTCACTGACTGCGGAAGACTTTCAAGTCCGCGAGGACGGCGTCGCGCAGCGCATCGAGTACCTGAGCCACGATACCCTGCCGCTGTCCATTATCTTTCTCTTCGATCTCACCGACACGGTTCGTCCGGTTTTGAAGCCGCTGGCCGCCGGGGCACGCACCGTGCTTGACCAGCTTCGCCCGCAGGACGAGGCTGCGGTGATGGTCTTTTACTCCACCACACAACTGGTGCAGCCCTTCACGAGGAACCACGCGCTGCTGGCCGCGGCCATCGACAAGGCCAGCGGGTTGACGACCAGGGAAGCCACTTTTCTCAACGAAGTGGTGTTTCAGGCTACGGAAGCGATGGCTCAGGCCAGCGTAGCTCAAAGCCGGCACGTGCTGCTGTTTCTGACCGACGGCACCTCGAATGTGCCCAACGCCGCGCTCCGCAAACTCTATGGCAAAAGCGCTCCGGCGCGGCTGCACACCGAGCCCGAAGCGATGGATGCCCTGCTGCGCTCCGGCACAGTTGCCGCCGCGCTGATCGAGCGTTCCGCACTTTCCGACATGGACATCTCCACGCGCTACATGCCGCCCTTCGGCCCGCTGATGCGCATCGGACCCGACCCTGGAAACGTGCGCAAATATGCCGAGCAGAGCGGCGGAATCGTGCTCAATTCCAGCAAACAGCAGGTAGCGGCCAGGATGGCGGAACTGATCGACGAGTTACGCAGCCGCTATACCCTGGGTTACCGGCCCACGCCCACCCAGCCATCGGGGAAGTTATGCCGTATTGATCTGGAATTGACAAAGCACTTCTATAACGCGCATCTCGATCTCACGGCGAAGAAGTTAGCGATCCACTCAAGGACCGGTTACTACCGCTAGTTTCTAATTTCGTCGGTCCGCTACGCGACATTTCCATAATTTTCCTTTTAATATGATCAAAATTGACCGGCTTTTTGCGCGCAGTCAAGAGATTCTAGTTGCGGTGCGGCTGGTTTGAGGTCGGCGACGCTCTGAAACCGGTACAAAAGGAGAATTCATACTCCCCCGCACACTGGGCCCCAGTATGAAGCAGACCTCTCCTGGGAGCTTCGGTGCTCTGCGCAGGAGTCCCCAGGGGGCTTTGCTTGTGGTAGCTTTCCCTTTCCCAGTTCTGTAGGACCGAACTGCAAGCATGTTCGCTTTTATTGACGCGCTTGCAGTTCGGTTACTATGTCGATGGCTTTCAGTCAAGAACCACCCAGTTCCGCGGCTTCCCCCGGTCTATTCGTGGCTTCCCCGTTTCCGCCACTGGCGACCGTAGCCCGCCGGCCACTTGCTCGATCCCATCGCAAGCGCCGGCGGGCATTTTTGCGGGCAACAACTGGTCCAATGAACGCCGATAAGGCGGTCGCACCAAAGCAGAACCGTCGCTCTACGCTCAACAGCCAGACCGTGGGCCCCAGTCCGGAGACAGGCGAAACCAGCTAAAGTCGAATTCAATATTCGTTCAATAGCGAATCAATCTGCCTTCACAATCGCATATACTAAAAGACAGTGGTGTTGCCCGCGTGCTCAAAGGTGGAGCGCGAGGCAACAAGACAATCAACGACATCCACTGCGCACGATGGGCCCTGCAGCAAGCCTGATCTGGAAACTCCAAGTTTTCGGGCCCGAGTCTTCAGACGGCTGCTCTCTTTTGTTTTTATTCCTTTTCTCAGATCTGTACCTTTGCGGACACGTGCCTGCAGTCGAATTTAGACCGCCGGCTCGTGTCCTTTTCTACGCCCGCATTTCAGGCCTGACCGCCCCCTCGCCCGATGCGGCACCGGTATCCTCTTTGGAAAGATGAGAAAATGAAATCCGGCGTTCGCTTGGGCTGCGTGAGCCAGCGACTACGGGGGGCCAAGTCACATGCTGCGAGTTTTGTCGACACACATCTTCCTCAACCAGCGATTGCACCCGGGGCTTTTGGATCCGCTAGCCCGCTCCACGACACAGGGAGTGGAGATCTTCGCTGCCCGCCAGCACTTCGACTACACCAACCGCGAGCAGGTTGCTGAATTGGCGGAGTGGTTCCGTTCCCATCCTATCGAACCGTTTTCGATGCACGCACCGCTCTATCCCGACCGGGAGATGGGCCGCGCCGGGGCGCCTGCCGTCAACCTGCTGCATCCTGAGAAGTCCCGCCGCATCGACGCCATGGACGAGATCAAGCGGGCCCTGGAAGCGGCCGAGCAGATTCCCTTTCGCAACCTGGTGCTGCATCTGGGGGAACAAGCTGACGAGTGGTCGCCGCGCAGCATCGAAAACGCTCTTACCGCCCTGGAACACCTGGGCGCCTTTGCGCGGCCGCTCGGGGTGCGCCTGTTGTTGGAGAACCTGCGCAACGAGCCCACCACCCCCGAGCACCTGGTGGAGATTCTGCATATCGGGCATTTGAACAATGTCGGCGTATGCCTGGACTTGGGCCATGCCCACTTGATGGGAGGGATTCCCGCAGCGATTGACACGCTGGACGGCCGCATTGCGTCGATGCATGTCCATGACAACCATGGCCAGAAAGACGAGCACCTTTGGCCGGGAGACGGCACCATCGACTGGACAGCAACGGTGAAGGCGCTCAAGGACTTTCCCACGCCTCCGGCCATCGTGCTTGAAATTCACCCCTCGCTGGGTGAGGATTCAGCCGTGTTCCTGCCGCAGGTCGATGCGGCCTTTGCGCGATTCGACGGATGAGACAGGGGCCTCGGCCAAGGGACTTACTTAGTAGGGCCCTGCGGCTCCTGGGTTTCTGAGGATTCGTCTTCAGGCCCGGAAAGCCCCAACGTGATCAATCCTCCATCGGATCCGAACAGGAACGAGGCCGGGCTGCGATCGATTCCACCGATAGCCGGGAAGCGCTTGAGGATGGCCTCGGCAATCCCATTGGCTTGATCTTCATCCAGCCCAGGCAGAACACAGATCACGGTCCAGCCGCGTTTCACGCACAAGCCGCCTGGGCCGCTCTCGCCTTCTGAATTCCACTCCAACGAAGTCACATCGGAAGCCGGAACGCGAATTTCAGTCGCAAACATGCTTTCGAGGTTTCCCGTGGCAACCAGTTCCGAGGCGGTAACACGAAGCTCTGCCTTGCCGCCGCGCATCCAGTTGACAACTACCGACGCCAGCCCGACCAATCCGAAGGCAAAGAAGACAAGAGGGAGCCTGCTCCAGCCCAAAGAGGCTAGGAAGATTGTGACCGCCATACCCGCCAACCCGAAAATCCAGGTGCCTTCGCGTTGCACACGGAACAAAAGCGCCTCGGGCAGCTCAATGGTCGTCACTTCAACTTGTGCGAAGGCTCTCATAGGATCATGTTCCACCTTCCAGCCATCAGAATACTCTCGCTCGCGAGCAGCTTGAGAGAGGCAACTTAGGAGATGCGGCGCCCGGTGCGGGTGTCCAGCGCAAAGGGCGTCTCCCTATCCGTCATCATGTCCCAGCCCTGCCCGTGCAGAACGCCCTCGCCGATGCTGAGGATGGTCACGCCTTCCGACGAAAGCTTCTCCGATTGCCACGCCTGGCCGTTCGCGCCCCAGGCCAGCACGGCGTGATGGCCCACAAACAGCAGCAGGCCCTCGGCGGGCAGCGGGCGAACCTCCAGAACAGGCCGGAAGGCAATCATGGTGAAGCACTCCGGAGCGGCGGTGTCGATCAGGTAGGCGTAACCGCCGGAGACGGCGCAGAGCTCTTTCGGGCTGGGTGCGGACCAAAGCCCCGTGGGAACGGCTGGATCGCGGAATCCCAGGGCGCAAGTGGCAAGAAACTCCGGCGCACCCGGCTGCGGCCGGATCAGCACTTCCAGGGCGCCGCACTCCACCGCCTCGGCGTCCACGGGATAGACGAAGTGGCGAGGGGGCAAAATCAGCGGCCGCGCGGCCAGAATCCTGGCTTCCCACGCGTGCGGAAAGCTGAGGTCCCTCGCGGAAGAGCTCACGCCCGCGCCTTATAGTGCAGGATCCACTGCGCCTGCTCTTCGGTGTCGGGCACTGGGCAGCGCCGGGCTCTTTCCACCGCCTCCAGCGCGTCCGGCGCCTTGTAACCCAGTTCGATCAGCGTGCAGGCAGTGGTCAAGGGCGCACGGCCAATGCTTCCCAGGCAATGCACGCCGATTCGTTCCCCGTTCCGCACCCGCTCGGCCAGACCGGCGACGAAATTCTGAAATGCAGCCGGGTCGCTGGGAAGGCTGTGATCGTGAATGGGGAAAGAAAGAAACTGCAAGCCGGCCTGGCTGGCCAGTTTGGCTTCGTCCGTCAGGCCCAGCCAGCTTGCCTCGTCTGGATCAAGCAGCGACACCACGGTTTCCACGCCCTCGAAGGCCAGGGATCGCATATCTCTTTCCAACCCCAAGTCGCCGCGCGGGCAGCGTATGACCGCCAACGAGGAAGCGGGGTTGCCCCCGACCCAGAAGATGCCTTGCAGGGGTTCTGGACGCGCTGGGCTCACACTCCGACGAAACATTCAATGCGCTCCCTTACCGTGTGGATGCCCAGTCCCAGTGCCGCACCGTCTTCAATCAGAGGAATCACCTTGTCGAACGCCGGGCCGGAGTGCGCGCCGGTGATGGCGATGCGGATGGGATGAAACAGCGCTTCGCCCTTGATGCCGGTGTCGGCCTTGATCTCGTTCAACCAGGCCTTGAAGGTCTCGGCGGAGATGGCTACTGTGCTGGTGCGCGCGCGGCTGGCCAGTTCGCCCAGCACGGTCCGCGTCGAGTCGGCGGCCAGCACGGCGGCGTTCTGCTCGTCGGCCCGCGCCTTGTCGGCATTGAAACCGAAGAGGAACGCCGATTGCGCAGGAAGCTGGTCAAGATGATCGACCTTCGGCAGGAACACCTCCAGCAGCCGCGCGAACCACGCTTTCCGCTCTTCGATCAAGGCGTTCGAGGGTTGATGAAGATCGATCGGCGGGGTTTGAGATTGCAAGGACTCGACCATCTCGGCGGTGTACAGATCCGGAGACGACCAGAGCGGAAAGATGTCGGGCCTCTGGCGGCAGAACTGGCGCTCGGCCAGCTTGGCGATCCGCTCCGGTTCAGCCTGTTTCAGGTAATGGCGGTTGAGCCAGTTGAGCTTGTCGAAGTCGAAGATGGCCGGAGAGGGCGTTACCCGCTCCAGGGTGAAGATTTTGGTCAGTTCGGCCAGGGTGAAGGTCTCGGTCTTGCCGTCTTCCGCGCCCCAACCCAGCAGACCCAGGTAGTTTGCCAGCGCTTCGGGCAGATAGCCCATCTCGCGGAAGGTGGAGATGGAGGTGGCGCCGTGGCGCTTGGAGAGCTTTTCGCGGTCCGGGCCCAGGATGGTGGAAAGATGGGCGAACTCCGGCACCGGCCAGCCGAAGGCCTGATAGATGGCCACCTGTTTGGGGGTGTTGGAGATGTGGTCGTCTCCGCGCACCACGTGGGTAATGCCCATCAGCGCGTCGTCTACCGTGACCACGTAGTTGTAGACCGGAACACCGCTGGAGACGCCGCTTGCCGAGCGAACCAGAATGGGGTCGCTGACCACCTCGGCCGGGAACTCCACCGGGCCGCGCACCAGGTCGTGGAAGCGCAGCGGGGCGTCCCCGATCTTGAGGCGTACGGCAAAGGGCATTCCGGCAGCCAGGTTCCTTTCGATCTCCGCCGGCGGCAAAGCGCGGCAGCGGCCGGAGTAGATCTGCGCGCCGTGCTCCTGCACCGCCAGAGCTCGCTCGGCATCCAGTTCGTCCTGTGTGCAGAAACAGCGGTAGGCCTTGCCTTCAGCCAGCAAACGCTTGGTGTGCTCGGCATAGATGGCCAGCCGTTCCGACTGGCGGTAGGGGCCATGGGGGCCGATGTCGGGCGAGCCTTCCAGGCCTGGTCCCTCGTCCCAATCGAGCCCCAGCCAGCGAAGATCGGCTAGGAGCTGGGTTTCGAACCGGGTCTGGGAGCGCTCCAGGTCAGTGTCTTCAATGCGGAGCAGAAATTGCCCGCCGGTATGGCGCGCAAAGAGCCAGTTATACAGCGCAGTGCGGGCGTTCCCCACATGGAGTTCGCCGGTGGGAGAAGGGGCAAAACGGACGCGAGGCTTCGGGGAAGTCATCACAGCATTGATGATAGACGCAGAAGCGAGCCTCGGGGCAGATGTTTGGAGTACCTGGGCATGGCTCGAACGCGGCCGGAAGTTTGCAACACCATCATCCCGCGTTGGTATCATGCGTCCATGTCCGCGTTGATGTCCACGTCCTTGCCCGGCAGCGAACTCCTGCTTGCAGCTCTCCTATTCCTGTTGACGTTGGCCGGCGCAAGCCCGGGCTGCGCACAGGCCGGACTTCAACCACAATCCGACGCCGCGCAGATTGTCCTGCAGATGCAGCTGCACAACCAGGCGCAGACCCAGGCTCTGAAGCACTACAAGACCCTGCGCCACTACCAGGTGGAATACCGCGGTTTCTCCTCCACGGTGAAGGCATGGATGAACGTCGAGGTGAATTATGACGCCGCTGCGGGAAAGTCCTTTCGCATCGTCTCGCAGAGCGGGTCAAAATTCCTGTTGGAAAAAGTGCTGAAGCGCGCTGTCGATAGCGAGAAGGAAGCTGGCCGCGACCGGTCTTCGAACGCGCTGACAGGGGCGAATTACCGGTTCGCTCTGGCCGGGACCGATAATCTGCAAGGCCGGCCCGCCTACGTGCTTCAGGTGGAACCGCTGGTTCCCAGCAAGTTTCTCTATCGAGGCAAAATCTGGATCGATGGCGCGGATTTTGCCGTGATCCAGATGGATGTGCAGCCGGCCAAGAACCCTTCCTTCTGGATTGCTCAGACCCTGATTCACACCAGCTTTGCCAAGGTGCAAGGCTTCTGGCTTCCCCAGCAGAACCGCAGCGAGACCAGGGTACGCATCGGCGGCACGGCCGTGTTCACCATCGACTACGGCAGCTACCAGTTCGGTCCGGAATCTGCCCAATAAAGCCGATCATCGGCCGCTGATGAGCATGAGCGGATCGGGCCGCGTGCGGCAATTTGCCCCGGAGGGCAGCTTGAACGTCGCCCCATCGGCGAACGTGACTGAAACCAATTCAACGGAATGGATGGCGGTGAGGCCAGGAACCCAGAGGTCGCCGGTGGCAGCCTTGTTCGGCTCCGGATTCAACGCAATCGCCACGGTCCTGGCAGCATCGGCATCGGTATCGTCGGACAGGCTGGAAAGCGTGCGCGTTACCCGGTTCCTCGGAGTCAGACCGCGGACCGTGACCCTGGCCGCAACCATCTGTGGCTGGTTGGGGCTGGTGAGAACCAGATGAAGGCCCTGACCAATTCCCTTGGGATGCTGGCCGCCCACTTGCACCATCTGGCCCGCGGCGGACTGTTGGGCATGTAGGGAAACCGGACAACCGGTATAGAAAGCGGGCAGATGAACAGTTACGGTATCCGTTACGCCAAGACCTTCCATGCCGGCGGTCCCGTAGGATTGCGGTGGAACGGCATTTTGCGCGGCGAGAGAGATTGAACTCAACAAGAGAACAGACGAAATCGGGATGGGTCGCTTCATGGCGGGTCGCCTTTCGCTGGTGAGAAAAAACCCCGCTGCTTGGACGCAGCAGCGGACGCACGGTAACAAGATACGCCCGAAAGGCTGCAGAGTTGAAGCCCCTCCATCCACGCAGCCAATCGGCCCCCAGAATCCCATGCTTCCCTCCTTCCCGTTTCCAGCCAGGGTGAGCCAGAGCGCGGATCGCCCCGCGTCAACCGCGAGTCCCTTGCTGTGATACCGTTGCAATACGGCGTCCCTGAGTCGGGCCGGCAGTTGCCGGCCTGTGACCAATGCACGCGAGACGGCGAGAAGCGGGGCAGCGGGCGTACCCAAACCATGTCACAGCAACAGGAATTGACATCACCATCGTTCGCCGCGAGTCCGGCCCCCCAGCCCGGTCCTCCGGCAGGGCAGATGGCCATTCCCTTCGCCGATCCCGACCCGCCGCAAACGCCGGCACCTGGCCAGGATAGAAATCCCAAGGCCGCGCCGCAGCGCATTCCACGCTGGCTCGAGCGCGCCGAGTTGTTCCTCAGGGTTATGCTCCGCATGTACATCGGCCTGGCCGTCTGCTACGCGCCGTGGTCCCACATGTTCTGGGATCAGAACCCCATTTTTGTTCAATTCCCCACACTTTCCATTTACGCGGCCAACGGCGCGGTCAGGGGAATCATCTCAGGGCTAGGACTGTTGAACTTGTGGATTGCCTTTCAAGATGCAATCCGCTATCGGAACGGATAGGGCATGGCAGACCAGGAAACCGGAACGCTCCAGCAGAAAACACCGGGCGACACACCAAGCGAGGGAACACCAACCACAGACCCGGGGCCGATCCCCCATGCCGTGATTCCCGGCAACGGGGCGCCGGCGCCCCTGGCCAAGGCGCCCTTGGCCTACGAGAATCCCGACTTCCTGAATAGCGCCGACGGGCGCCTGATCCGCATCGTTTCGGAGTTCTGCGAGCCGCTGGCGCGCTTTCGCCGCGAAAAGATCCAGGACACCGTGGTGTTCTTCGGCTCGGCCCGCTTCCGGGGTAAGGAAGAAGCCGACCATGAACTGGAACTCCTCGACAATACGGGTTCCACCCGCCCCGCTCCCAGGAGCGAGCAACCCGCCAGCGTGCCCCAGATTGTGGCCGGCCAGGCTTCGGATTTGCAGCGCAAACGCGCCGTCGCGGCGGTCGAGATGGCCCGCTATTACGAAGACGCACGGCGCCTCTCTTCCATGCTGACCCACTGGGCCAAGGACATTCATACCGGCCGCCACCGCTTCGTGGTGACCTCGGGAGGCGGGCCGGGCATCATGGAAGCGGCTAACCGCGGCGCCTGGGAGGCCGGCGGCAAGACCATGGGACTCAACATCCGGCTGCCCTTCGAGCAGTTCCCGAATCCCTACATTACCCCGTCGCTGAACTTCGAATTCCACTACTTCTTCATGCGCAAGCTGTGGTTCGCCTACCTGGCCAAGGCCCTGGTAGTGTTCCCCGGCGGCTTCGGCACACTGGACGAGATGTTCGAGATCCTCACCCTCACCCAGACCCACAAGCTGGCCAAGCAGATCACCGTGGTCATCTACGGCTCGGAGTATTGGAAGAAGGTCTTCAACCTTGAGATCCTGGTGGATACCGGCGCCATTTCGCCCAAGGACATCGAGCTGTTCCAGTTTGCCGATACGCCGGAGCAGGCCTTCGAAATGCTGCGCAAGGGGCTGACGGTGAACTACCTGATCCCCGAGGCCGAGGCCAGGAAGGCGGCCGAGAGCAATGGTGAAAAGGCCGACGTGGACCTGATGGCCAACACCACGGTCGAGGATTTCGTCGCTCCGGAAATGGCAAAGACCAGCAAATAAGACTCGTTACCTCCGATTTGTTAGGATAATCTCAGGAATTCCCGGGAGAATCTCGTCTTTCCTGTGCCAAATCCCGGATTATTCTCGACTTGCAATTGGAATTGACGGGCAATTCGCGGCATCTTAACCCCCCATTTATGGTTCGCAAGGGATACTGGCTTCATCAATCCGGGCACGATCGCGGAGAAGGAGCAGGAATGGCCAGTTCGACCATCTCGTACCTGTGGCGCGACCAACACGCCTCTCAGGGGTTTCGGACGGGTGTTTCGTTGCACGGACACACCAACCAATCCAAAGAGACGCTGGATTTTCTAGCGAACTTTGGCAACCAGTACCCGATCATGCGTCCGCTCCTGTCTCGTCTGGAGCGTCGTTCAGAGCAAGTTCACGGGGTGCGGATCAACTACGCCGCCAGCTATTGGACCCCGCCCATGACTCCGAAGCTCGCCTTCGATCTGGAGAGCCGGCAAATCGAGAAGCTCGACCTCGACTCCATGGTCTCCATCACCGACCACGACAGCATCACCGCCCCCATGTTGCTGCGCACCGTTCCCAGTGCGCGCCAGATCCCGGTTTCCGTAGAGTGGACCGCCCCTTACGGGGATCAGTCCTTCCACCTGGGTGTTCACAATCTGCCCAGCGCTCGGGCCAACGAGTGGATGGCCACTTTGGAAGCATTCACCGCCAACCCCAACGACGAGCGCTTTACTGAAATCCTGATCGCCCTGAACGACGAGCCCAATGTGATGGTGATCTTCAATCACCCCCTGTGGGACCTCTACCTGATCGGGCAAGAAAAACACAATTTCCTGGTCAACCAGTTCCTGCAAAAGAACGGCAACTACCTGCACGCTCTGGAACTGAATGGCCTGCGCAACTGGGATGAGAACCGGGCCGTACGGCGCTTGGCCGAGCAGTGGAATATGCTCTTGATTTCCGGCGGCGACCGGCATGGCGTGGAACCCAACGCCAATATCAACCTGACCAATGCCGCCAGCTTCACCGAGTTCGTTCACGAGATCCGGCGAGAAAAGCGCAGCCACATGCTGTTCATGCCGCAGTATGCCGAGCCTTGGAAACACCGGCTTTTGCAGTCGACCATCGACGCCATTCGCCACTACCCCGAGTTTCCGCAGGGCTCCCGCACGTGGGACGAGCGCGTTTACCATCCGGATGTCAACGGCGTCATTCGCCCTCTGAGCGAGTTATGGCCCAACGGCGCGCCTCCCCGCCTGTTGAGCGGACTGATCGGAACCGTACAACTGATGGGGATGGGATTTGTTTCCGGCGGTCTGCGCATGGCCTGGAGCGAAGCCCACCAACTACGCCTGGCCTTGGGCGAGAACGACGGCTAACGGCACCAGCGGGGCCTGTATGAAGCGGCTCGCTGTTGCCAGGGTTATCTAAAAAAGCGGGGTTAGCGGAGTTCGCAATGGGCATGGCCCGCGCCGCTAGCTCCGCAAGCCACTCTTGTTTTATTCACTTCGTAACGAAATCAAAGTACGGAATCGATTCCAGCAATGAATGCACGAATGCCGCGCGTGGCTTACTTCCCTGACTCCTTCCATGAGGTCAATGGAGTTGCGCACACAAGCCGGCATTTTGAGGCCTTCGCGCGCCGCCGCAACCTGCCCTTTTTGTGCGTGCGCGCTGGCGACCGTCCCCAGGCCTTGCAGCAGGATGGCAACGTCTGGACCCTGGAGTTGCCCCGCGGCTTCTTGTCGTTTGCGCTGGAAAAGGATCTGCGTTTCGACCCGGCCTTCCTGCGCCACGTCCCCCTCATCGGCGAGGTGCTCGACCGCTTCAAGCCCGACCTGATTCACATCACGGGACCCAGCGAGGTCGGCATGCTGGGCTCGGCCCTGGCACACCACCTGCAACTGCCCCTGGCGGCAAGCTGGCACACCAACGTCCACGAATACCTGGCCCGCCGCTCCGACTGGCTCCTGCGCATGTTGCCCGATCACAAGTCCGCGGCAGCCGAGCAGAAAATCGAAGACCTCACCATGGCCGTAGCCGCCAAGTTCTACTCGCTGGCCCGAGTGCTGTTCGCCCCCAATCAGGAGCTTTGCGCACTGCTCGAGCGCACAACCGGCCGTCCCTGTCACCTGATGCCCCGCGGCGTCGATTCCGAGCTGTTTCAGCCCGCCAAGCGCCGCCGCGATCCCAACGACCGCGACCAGGTGCTTGGCTTTGTCGGCCGCCTCTCCATCGAAAAGAACGTCACTCTGCTTGCCCAGGTCCAAAAAGAGCTGGAGGCCATGGGCCATAAAAGCTTCCGCTTCCTCATCGTGGGCCACGGCCAGGAGTCCGAGTGGCTCCGGGAACGGCTGCCCCGGGCCCAGATTCCTGGAGTACTAAAGGGCGAGGCGCTGTCACAGGCCTATGCCAACATGGACCTGTTCGTGTTCCCCTCGCACACCGACACCTTCGGCAACGTGGTGCTTGAGGCCCTGGCCAGCGGCGTTCCCGCCATCGTGACCCCCGACGGTGGCCCCTGCACCATTGTGCGCGACGGCGAAACCGGCCGCATTGTGCCCGATGACCAGTTCTCCGCAGCCGTGGCCGGCGTGCTCGGCGACCCGGCCATGCACGCCGAGATGCGCCTTGCCGCCCGGCAATTCGCCCTCACCATGAGCTGGGACTCGGTCTTCGAGGGCGTCTACGCGGCCTACGAGTCGAACCTGCCGGCGCAGACCGGGCTCAAGCGTTGCGGCCAATAAAAAAGCTCCGCTTCCAACCCTCACCACAAGGGTTGGAAACGGAGTAGGTCAAAGTCTGCTCACTTCCGGCCGGCTCAGAACGTGCGGTCCTGCCCGGGCATCCAATGCGCGGAGGTTGCCTTTTGCACCTGAAGCGTCACTTGGCTGGTTGCCGTCACGCCATCGCCGGTCGCCGTGATGGTGAATGCCTTTGAACCGATGACAGCGGCCGAGGTGGCCGACAACGTCAGGGTCGAAGTGCCAGTGCCGCCGTTGAGGGTGACCGGGCTCTTGCTCCAAACGGCCGTGACGCCCGTGGGAAGCCCGGTGACGGTGGGAGTCGCCGGGCCGGCATAGGTGCCGTTTCCGGTCAAGGTCAGCACTTCGGTTGCGGTCGATCCCTGCGACAAGACCACGGAAGACGAACCCACGGCGCCGGTCAGGGTCGGGGGAGACAGGGTTACTGTCAGCCCCAGGTTCTGACTCGCGCTGTAGGCGCTGCCGGTCTTGGCAGCCACATTGGCGGTAATGGCCAGTGTTGCTGACCCGGCCACCGCCGTCGAACTACCCTTCAAGGTCAGTGTCCATTGCACCGCGCCGGCGGAAGTCACCGTAGCCGCGCTCCAGCTTGCCGTGACTCCCTTGGGAAGTCCGGAGGCTACGTTGATCGTGGAGCCCGTGGCGCCCGTGGGCACCACGACTCCGCCTAGCGGCGTAGCTGTGATGACGGCAGTGGTAGTGGCCAGCGACTGCATGGAGACTGCTGAGGACGAGGCGCCCAGCGAGATGCCTGGAGCCTGCTGCACCTGCACGGAGATCTGCTTGTTCACCGACAGGCTGTCGCCGGTGGCGTACACCGTGATGGTCGCGGTGGAAACCGGAGCCGTCGAGCTGGCGGTCAAAGTCAGTGTGGAAGAGCCGCTCTCGTTGCTGAGGGTGACCGGATTGCTGCTCCAACTTGCCGTCACGCCGCTGGGCAGTCCGCTGGTGCTGAGGGTGACTGCGCCGGTATAGGTGCCGTTTCCTGCCAGAGCAACGGCAACGGTCCCCTTGGCGCCCTGTACGACCGCAACCGAGGCCGCCGCTGGAGTCATGGTGAGCGTTGGCGGCGAAACGGTGACGGTGAGGGCCAGGTTCTGAGCAGCGGTGTACGAACTGCCGCTCTTGCCCACAACCTTTGCCGTAACGCCGAGGGTTGAAACGCCTGCCACGGCAGTGGAGCTTCCGGTCAGGGTGAGAGTCCAGGTGGCAGCGCCGGCGGAGGTGAGCGATGCCGGGCTCCAGGCGGCGGTGACGCCCTTGGGCAGCCCCGAGCTGACAGCGATGGACGACCCGCTGGCCCCGGCCGGAATGACGACCCCGCCCACGGGCGTTGCCGTGAAGGTAGCCGTGGTGCTCGCCAAAGACTGCATGGAAACCGCTGTGGCCGATGCCCCCAGGGTCACTCCCGGCGCCTGCTGCACTTGCAGGCTGAACTGCTTGCTGCCCGATACGCCATCGCCGGTTGCCGTTACTGTGAGGGTGGAGGTCGCTAAGGGAGCCGAGGCGCTTGCCGTCAGGGTCAATGTGGACGAGCCCGCTTCGGCATTGAGGGTGACTGGATTGGCGCTCCAGGCGGCGGTAATACCGCTGGGCAGGCCGCTGACACTCATGGTTGCCGCGCCGGCATACGTCGCGTTGCCCGTCAAGGCGATGGAGACCGGGATGTTTCCACCTTGGTTGACAACGACAGAAGCCGCCGCAGGGGTAACAATGAGCGCAGGAGGCGTCAGGGTCACGGTAAGCGGCAAATTGGCTGTCACGGTATAAACGGTGCCGCTCTTGGCCGCGACTTTTGCGCTGATTCCCAGGGTTGAAGTGCCGGCCACCGCCGAGGAGCTGCCGGTCAAAGTCAGGGTCCACGCGGCATTTCCTGCCGAGGTGAGCGAGGCCGTGCCGAAGGTTGCGGTAAAGCCCTTGGGCAGCCCGGAGGTGACGCTGATGGAAGAACCCGAGGCGCCGGCCGGTATGACAGCGCCGCCGCTGGGCGTTGCGGTGAGGGTTGCCGTCACCGAGGAGAGAGATTGCACCGAAACAGCAGTGGGTGAGGCGCTCAATTGAACCGCCGGCCCGGCCAGTACTTGCACGGTGGTATTGAAGGTGGCAGTGAGTCCGTCTCCCGCGACCGTGATGGTGAGCTTGGTGCTGGCCACTGCGGCGGAATTGGAGACCGTGAGGGTCAGGGTCTCGGGGCTTGTGCCGGCGCCGGAAACGGTTGCAGTGGGATTGGCCGACCAACCGGCAGTGACTCCAGTCGGCAACCCGGTGATGGAATAGGTGAGAGCGCCGGTGAACGAGCCGCCGGTAGTCGCGGTGAGGGCGACAGTGCCGGTGGCGCCCTGGGCGATCGATACGGAGCCGGAACTGGCAGCGCTGCCGCCAAGCGCGAGTGTGGGCTGAGCGGTGACCGTGAGCGCATACGACAGGCTCTGGGTTCCCGATGCATCTTTGCCGCTGATGGAGATGGTCTGCGCGCCCGCAGCCACCGTGGAGCCCACCGATACGGTAACCGTGGCGGCAGTGCCGGGTGTGATGGATGCCGGGCTGACGGTTGCCGTGACGCCGCTAGGCGCCGAGACCGTGAGAGCCACCGAGTTCTTGGCGGTTCCACTCTCAGTGGCGTTGATGGTGAAGCTGGTGGACTTGCCTGCCAGCACGGTGCCGGCAGAGGCGGACTCGGTCAGGGCGAAGTCGGCGCCGGCTACCGCGCCGCCACCCGTCCAACTGGAAACCAACACCGCGCCGTCTACGGAACCAAGCCCCGTGGCCAGGTTGTACGAGGCGCCGCTGGCGGAAAACCCGGCCACACCCGGGACTGAGTTGTTGCCGGACGGCGTGGCGTGAAATGGATTGTGTGCCGCGCTGAGGAGCGGATAGAGGCCCGCATTGGCGTTTCCCTGCCCTGTGCCGCCCTTGGACTGCACCAGCAGCGCCATGACTCCGGCAAAGGTCGGCGATGCTGCCGATGTGCCGGAAAAAACCCAGTACGAGCCATTTTCTTCGACAATGTATCCGTCGTGGCCGGCAGCCGCCATGGCCACGTCGGGCACTGCGCGCATGCCGTTGGCTGCGCTTGTCCCGCTCACGCCTTTTTGCCAGGAGGGTGCCGGATAAACCAGGCTGACCCCGCCGGTGGAAGCCCAAAGCCCTGTGCCGCCGTCGGATGCGCTTTCGTTCCAGACTTTCTCGGGAATGTAACTGAGGGCCGAGCCGTTGGCTGAAGTGTTGGTGGAACTCCAATAGGTAGCGGAATTCGAACCTTCGTTGAACTCCGTGCCTCCCACGCAGGTGGAATAGGGCGAGCTGCACAGGCCGTTGACCGCGGCGCCGGAGCCGGTTGCGTCGGTGCCGACATTGCATCCCGCTGCGCCCGCATCGCCGGACGAGACAAAGGAACTCATGCCCTCGCTGGCTGCCTGCTGCCACAGGGAGTTGTAAAAGGCCAGTTCGACTGTGCCCATGTCCTTCTCGCAACTGCCGTAACTGGTGCTGACAACGGGTGCCGTATTGTGATTGACAATGTATTGCGCCGAAAGGTCGACCCCGTCGCTGGTCGCGGTTGAGGCGCCTACGACGAATTTGACGCTCGCCGAGGGCGCGACCGCTCCGCTCCATTCGACATCGAGTGTGGACTCGTCCTGATCGCCGGAAAGCAGTCCAGGGTTGGTGCTGACGAGCAAAACGGTTGGCGGGTTGACGGAGAGCCCGGCAAGGGACCGGAAGCCGGTTACATCGCTTACATTGATGTTGCTGCGCCCGACGATGGCGATGGAGATCCCGGCGCCGGTGGTTCCAGCCGAGTAAAGCGATTTCAAATCGTAGATGGTGGCCCAGTCGGCGGGGAACAGATAATGGGTGCTGCCCGACGTGTATTCAGGCTGGGAGGCGAGAGCGCGGCGAGAAGAGATTTGCGAGTTGCGGCGAAAGTCGTGCAGCGAGACCACGCCGCCCACCACGCCCTCGAACGCCGCGGGAATCTGCGGGTCCTGGGCGTTGGCAATGTGCTCCACCCCATTCACTTGATAGCGGTGCATGGCGGTGTGGAAGGTGTCCTCCACCTGCTGCGCCGTGCCGGAGAAGATGACCAGGCGATTGCCCGCGGGGATCTCCTCGATCTGGAAGCCGTGGCTGGTAAGCCAGCTTGCGACCTTGGCCATGTCCGCGGCGCTGGCCCCGAAGCGTGCGCCATATTCGGCCGGAGTGAGCCACTGATGGAAGAGCGGCGACTGGGGATCGTGCTGCGCTTCAACCAGGGCGTCTAAGGCTGCCTGCTGCTCGGCCGAAGGCTCCAGGGTGAGCATCATGCGCTCCATCGGGGTCTCGGCACTGAGCGATCCCATATCGAACTCGGAGCGCGCCAGGGGATGCACGTTGCCCAGCAACGTGACGACCTGGGCCTCATCGACGGCGCGGACGACGCGGTTGGCTGGGGCCTGTCCCAGCGCGACCCAGCACCATCCAGCAACAATGAGGGTGGCCACGGCCACGGAACGGACTTTTACGAAACCGGTCATTCATTAGCCTTTCAAGACAGGGGGGTCGTGCACAACCGGTTCGGCGCCCGCAGTCTTAACTTCCTCTAACCCATCGGCCAGGAAGCGCCGGCCCTGAGGAGCGGGGCCAAGAATATGAGAGGAAGAGACTTACGAAGGTAATTGCGCGGGAATGCCGATCCGGCCTTCAAATCGATCCGAAAACCCACGCCCTGCTCGCGTTAAAAGGCGCCGCGGCGGCTCACTCCTGGGACAGGGCGTCTTAGTATTTTTGGGCCGGACCAACTAGGTTAACGCATCGCAAAGCCGCCTGCAGAAGCGCATCCGACAGCCTGTCGGCCCGCAAAACCCCGGTCCCTGTTGATGGGACAGGCTTCACTCAACGTAGGGCATCGTGCTACATTCTTGCCATGAAGAAGATTCTCGCAGCAGCCCTGCTACTGATGGTGTTTGCCAGTCCGGCATTCGCTGCCCCCAGGCATCACCACCACCATCACCACCACCACGCCCACGCCTAAACCCCCGACCCGCTCCCTCTGGCAGCCATTCAGTCAGGGGGCGGATCCCTCAATCTGGTTACTTTTTTGGTGACCGGTGGAACCGCTCGACAACCCAGCCATTCAAGGTCCACCCATGACAGATTTGGATGACCTCCGCTTTCCGATCGGCGCCTTCAGCGCGCCAGCCAGCAGCATGGCCGGAATCCGAGGGGCGCATATACAGACCCTTCGCTCGCTTTCAGAGCGTTTGCGTGCGGCCCTTGACGGGCTCGACGACGCGCAACTCGACACACCCTACCGGCCCGACGGCTGGACGCCGCGGCAGGTGGTGCATCACGTAGGCGACAGCCACGCCAACGCCTATATCCGCTTCAAGCTGGCGCTGACCGAGGAATGGCCGACGGTAAAGACCTACGACGAAGCCGCCTGGGCCAACATGGCCGACAGCCGCTGGCTTCCCGTTGAGCCTTCCTTGGCGCTGATCGACGCCTTGCACGGTCGCTGGGTGGCGCTGCTTGAGACCATGACCGACGAAGACTTCCACAAGGGCTACAACCACCCGGCATTGGGCCGGCAAAACCTGGCGGCGGCCCTGGCGCTTTACGCCTGGCACTCCCGCCACCACACGGCACACATCACTTCGCTGCGCACCCGGCAGGGCTGGTAGGCGCAGGCGATGGCGGCGGGCATCGAAGCTGCCCCCGCGGAATTGCTGACTCGAAGCATCGAAGAGTACCTCGCAGACCACCCCGCGGCCGCCCTCCTTGAGGACGGCCGCGTTTTGTTTGACATGCGCACGGCCCGCTACGCAGTGAACCAGCAGCATGGCCGCTGCCTGTTGCAGTTCTGGAGCGAAGAGCGAAACCTGATTCGCACCGTGATTGAAGTCCAGGAGCGGGCCCAATGCCTGCGGGTTGTGACCCGGCGCATGGGCACGCCCAAGCCCCAGGTGCTGGAACTGGTTCCCACCAGCGACCGCCGCACGCCCTCGGCACGCGACGCGGCACGGCGCACCTATTGCCGGGTGCTGGAACGCGCCCTGGCGCGCCAATTCATCGGCGCCAAGGTGGACGGTATGCGCTCGGCCATGGACCTGGAGCACAGCTTCGGCCCGGCGTACGTCCGCGGACGGCTCTTGCGCGGCACGGCGGCTGACGCGGTGATCGGCGTGAGCCAGGCCGAGTCGGGAGCCATGGTCGACGGCGTTCTGACCCTCGGCATTCTCTGGCTCGACCATTGCCGCCAGCACGGAGAGGCGCGGCGGCATTTCGGCGGGCTCAAGGTGATTGTCCCGGCCGGGGCCTGGCGCACCACCGCGGAGCGCATGACGTGGCTGAATCACGGCGCTGCGGATTTTGAGCTGTTCACCCTGGACGAGCGCAGCGAGGAGCTTGCTCCCGTCGACTTTCGCGACCTGGGAAACCTGGAGTCGCGCCTGGTGCACGCCTTCAACGGCGCGGCGGCGGTGGAGCGCTGCCAAACCGGGATCGACCGGCTGACGCGTCTGCTGGGCGAAGGGCTCCGGGAGCGCATGGAGGTCCGGGCCAACTCCGCCAGTGAAGTGGGGCTGCTCTTGAATGGCCTCGAATTCGCGCGTGTGCGGCACGGCTTCGCGGCAGGGTCGTTCCAGCACGAAAACGAGGTCACTTTCGGCGCCGGAGCCAACGAAACGCCTCTGACGGACGAAAACGAAGCCCTATGCCGGGACTTGTGCCGGCGTCTGTTTCAGAGCCGTCACGCCGACGGGGCGCAAACCGACCCGCTCTTCCGGATGCAGCCGGAACACTGGCTTGAAGCGCGCCTGCGGGCGGGCATTGAGGAGATGCTGCCCGGCCTGCGCGGCGATCTGCTCTATAGCCAGGTCCCGGCGCTCTCGGTTGGCGAACGCGGATTGCTGGACCTGCTGACGCTCGACGGCAGAGGGCGGCTGACGGTGATCGAGCTGAAGGCCGAGGAAGATCTGCACCTGCCCTTGCAGGCCCTGGACTACTGGATTCGGGTGCGTACCCTGAACGACGATCGCCAGCCGCCACCGGGCAACGCGGGCGCCACGGCGCGCTCGGCCTTCGAGCGGATGGGCTACTTTGACGGCGCGGAGGTGTCTCCGCTGCCGCCGCGGCTGCTGCTGGCTGCTCCGGCCCTGCGCATTCACCCCGCCAACGAGACGGTGTTACGCTTCTTGTCACCCCAGGTCGATTGGGAATTGATTGCCCTGAGCGAGCACTGGCGCCGCGACCTGAAGGTGGTCTTTCGCAAGCACCTGCGGTGCGGCTGACTCCTTCGGGTAGTCCGCGCTCCTAGAGCGGTTCTAATTTAAGTATTTACATCTATGCGATAATATTCCTGCCGGAT